>NZ_AP022618.1:915409-1220545 GCF_010731615.1 Mycolicibacterium insubricum
GGCCGCATCGGCACCTGTGTCTCGGGGGTGACGACGACGTCGGGCACCAGCGGGTCGCCCCCGTCGGTGCGGCACACCAGCAACGTGTTGCGCCAGTCGGCGTCCATGTCGGGATAGTCGTCGCGGGTGTGACCGCCGCGGCTTTCGGTGCGGGCCAGAGCGGCCTTGGCCACGCATTCGCTGACCAGCAGCATGTTGCGCAGATCGATGGCCAGATGCCAGCCCGGGTTGAACACGCGGCCGCCGGTGACCGTCACGTTGTGGATGCGACGGCGCAGCTCGTCGAGTTTGGCCAGCGCCGCCTCGATCTCGTCGTGCCGGCGGATGATGCCGACCAGGTCGTTCATCGACTGCTGCAGTTCGTGATGCAGGTCGTAGGGGTTCTCCGGGTCCTCGTGCGCCTCGAACGGGGAAAGCGCACCGGCAGTGGCCGATTCGACCGCTGCCGCGCTCACCGCGGGACGGTTGTCCAGTGCCGCAACGTATTCAGCGGCGCCCAGGCCGGCCCGGCGGCCGAACACCAGCAGGTCCGACAGCGAGTTGCCGCCGAGCCGGTTGGAACCGTGCATGCCGCCGGAGCACTCGCCGGCGGCGAACAGCCCCGGCGTCGACGCCCCGCCGGTGTCCGGATCGACCTCGATACCACCCATCACGTAGTGACAGGTCGGCCCGACCTCCATCTCGTCCCGGGTGATGTCGACCTCGGCCAGTTCCAGGAACTGGTGATACATCGACGGCAACCGCCGCTTGATCTCCTCGGGCGTCATCCGCGACGCGATGTCCAGGTACACCCCGCCGTGTGGTGTGCCGCGTCCCGCCTTGACCTCGGAGTTGATCGCGCGGGCCACCTCGTCGCGGGGCAGCAGGTCGGGGGTGCGGCGCGCGGAATCGTTGTCGACCAGCCACTGGTCGGCCTCTTCCTCGGTCTCGGCGTACTGTCCGGCGAACACCGCCGGGATGTAGTTGAACATGAACCGCTTACCGTCGGAGTTCTTCAGCACCCCGCCGTCACCGCGCACACCCTCGGTGACCAGGATGCCCTTGACCGACAGCGGCCAGACCATGCCGGTCGGATGGAACTGGATGAACTCCATGTTGATCAGCGAGGACCCGGCGCGCAGCGCCAGCGCGTGCCCGTCGCCGGTGTACTCCCAGGAGTTCGACGACACCTTGAACGACTTTCCGATACCGCCGGTGGCCAGCACCACCGCCGGCGCCTCGAACAGCACGAACTGTCCGGTCTCCCGGTAGTAGCCGAACGCCCCGGCGATCTTCCCGTCGTCGGTCAGCAGTTCGGTGATCGTGGTTTCGTGGAACACCTTGATCCGGGCCTCGTAGTCGCCGTACTCGGCGTAGTCCTCCTGCTGCAGCGAGACGATCTTCTGCTGCAGGGTGCGGATGATCTCCAGTCCGGTGCGGTCACCGACGTGCGCCAGCCGCGGATAGGTGTGCCCGCCGAAGTTGCGCTGATTGATCCGGCCGTCCGGGGTGCGGTCGAAAAGCGCTCCGTAGCTTTCCAGTTCCCACACCCGGTCGGGGGCCTCCTTGGCGTGCAGCTCGGCCATCCGCCAATTGTTCAGGAACTTCCCGCCGCGCATGGTGTCACCGAAGTGCACCTGCCAGGAGTCCTTGGTGTTGACGTTGCGCATGGCCGCCGCGCAGCCGCCCTCGGCCATCACCGTGTGCGCCTTGCCGAACAGCGACTTGCAGATCACCGCGACCCGCAGGCCGTGCTCGCGGGCCTCGATCACCGCCCGCAGACCGGCGCCGCCGGCGCCGATCACCAGGACGTCGTAGGAATGCCGTTCCAGATCGGTCACTCAAATCCACCTTCGGAATCAGAAAAAAATTGGCTCAGCCGATGAACGTCGGGTCCGGGAACCAGTTGGCGGCCAGCGCCATGACGTAGAAGTCGGTCAGCATCAGGGTGCCCAGCGTGATCCAGGCGTACTGCTTGTGCCGGGTGTTGAGCCGGGAGACCTGGGTCCAGATCCAGTACCGGATCGGGTGTTTGGAGAAGTGCTTGAGCCGGCCTCCGGTGACGTGCCGGCACGAGTGGCACGACACCGTGTAGACCCACAGCATGATGACGTTGCCCAGCAGGACGACGTTGCCCAAACCGAACCGGAATCCGTTCGGGCCGTGGAACGCCACGATCGCGTCGTAGCTGTTGATCAGTGAGATCAGCACCGCGACGTAGAAGAAGTACCGGTGGGAGTTCTGGATGATCAGCGGCAGTTTCGTCTCGCCGGTGTAGGCCGCCCGCGGTTCGGGCACCGCGCAGGCCGTCGGGGACTGCCACACCGTGCGGTAGTAGGCGCCGCGGTAGTAGTAGCAGGTCAACCGGAACAGCAGTAGGAACGGCAGCGACAGTGCCGCATACGGCAGCCACCACACGTCGGGCAGGAAGGTGCCGAAATGCGCGGCGCCGGCCGGGCAGCCGCTCCCGGTGGCCTCGTCGTACTTCACCAGGCACGGTGAATAGAACGGGGTGAGGTAGTGGTACTCCGGTGCGTAGAACCACTTCTGCATGAACGCCCGGACCGTCGCGTAGATGATGAACGCGGCGAAGCCCAAGTCGATTCGGATCGGCGAGTTCCACCACGCATCCGTGCGCAGGGTGCGTTGGGAGATCGCCGCCCGGGTGGGCGAGAACACGCCGGAGCCCTGGCCGGGCCGGTTGGCGGTGGGGGCACTCATCTACGGTTCCCTTCGTCGGATCCGGCCGGCCGCGGCATGCTCGGCCGGTGGTTAGCGTTGGCCGCCGAGGCCCTCGTCGTCGACTCCCTGCCAGAAATCGCGGTCATAGCCGGTGTCGGGAATCGCGATCTTCTCGCCGACCGGGCGGGAGATGTGCTGGGAGAGCCCCAGCTCGTGCGCATCGAGCTCCAACAGCTTCAGGTCACCGAGGATGCGCTCGGCGTCCAGGACGATCCGGCGCATGGCGGGGGATTCGCCATAGCGGGCGCGCAGGGACATCACGGTGTGCTGCAGGCGACCGCTGAGTTCGTTGAGTTCGGCCAATTCCGTTGTGGTGGACAACAGGACCTCCTTGGGCTGAAGGTGTCATAAATCACAGTACGGTTCCCGATGTTAGTCACATCGCGAACCGAACGTGAGCTGCGTCACGTTCAAGGGGGCGGTTTGGCGAGGGTTAGGCGGAGTTGGCGCGAGCGGAGCGAGTGCCGGCGGAGCCGGACCGACACCGGGACCGACCCAATCAGTCGGGTTGCGTTTCACGCCCAGCGCAGCCGCACCTGCTCGCCGGGACGCAGTTGGGCGCCGCCGTCGGCGTCGGCGTCCAGCAGGACCCCGGCCACCGGATAGCCGCCGGTCACCGGGTGGTCCGGGCCGAAGACCACGGGTAGCCCGCTGGGTGGCACCTGGATCGCGCCGCGCACCAGACCGGCCGACGGCAACTGGCGCGTCGGGTCGACGTGCACCAGCGGCGGGCCGGTCAGCCGCATCCCGACCCGGTCGCTGGCGATGTCCACCCGCCAGGCGGTGGTCACCAGGGCGTCGGGGTCGGCCAGCCAGTCCAGCTGCGGTCCGGGCAGCATCCGCAGCGGTGAGCGGCCGGCTCCGGGTATCGGGGCGAGCGTCACCCGCGGATGGGTGGGCGGTCGGGGGCCGACGGGCAGCTGGTCCCCGGCGGCCACCGGCGCGGGGCCGATCCCGGACAGCACGTCGGTGCTGCGCGAGCCGAGCACCGGCGGCACGTCGATGCCGCCGCGCACCGCCAGATAGCAACGCAGGCCGCCGGCCGGCACGTCGACGGAGATCACCTGTCCAACCCGGGCGCGGGCAATGCTGTTGTAGCCGAACGCGATCCCGTCGACCCGCAAAATCGTGTGCGCGCCGGTGAGGGCGACCTCGACAACATCGCCGGGTTCGCCGCACACCCGGGCCGCGAACCCGCCGAGGGTGATTTCCACGCCGGCGGCCTGCGGCGGATTGGCCAGCAGCCGGTTGGCCAGCGCGTGGGCCCGGCGGTCGGCCGGTCCGGACGGCCCGACGCCCAGATCGGCGTGACCGGGCCGCCCCAGGTCCTGGATCAGCGCGAGCGGCCCCGGGCTCAGCACCAGTAGCGACGTCACGGGACTATCTCCCGGAAGCGCACCCAGGCGCCCGGGCGCAGCAGGGTGGGCGGATCGCGCTCGATGTCCCACATCCGCGCGTCGGTGCGGCCGATCAGCTGCCAGCCGCCGGGGGATTCGCGCGGGTAGACACCGCAGAACTCGCCGGCCAACCCCACGGCCCCGGCCGGCACTCGGGTCCGGGGCGTGGCGCGCCGCGGTACCGTCAGGCGCGGGTCGCCACTGGTCAGATAGCCGAAACCCGGTGCGAATCCTACGAATCCGACCCGCCACGGGCGCCCGGTGTGCGCGGCAATCACCTCGGCGCGGCTCAGGCCGGTCAGCCCGGCCACCTCGTCGAGATCGTCGCCGTCGTAGTTCACCTCGATCACGAGTTCGGTGCCCGCCGGTGGCGGAGGTGCTTCGGGCGGTTCCGGCAGTGCCAACCCGCCAAGGCGCCGGCGCACCCCGGCCGCGGAGGCCGGTCCGTCCAGCACCAGCAGCACCGTGCGTGCGCCCGGCACGATATCGACGACGCCGGGCAGTGCGGCGGTGCGCAGCGCCGCTGCGGCGGTCAAAACCGCGGTGGTGCCGGGGAATTCCAGCAGCAGTGCCCGATCCCCGAACGCGGTGGGGGAGGCCGTCACAGCATCGGCTGGTAGCTCGGTTCGCGGCGTTTGACGGTGGCGATCACCCGGTAGGTCACCGGCAGCATGAACACCTCGACCGCGGTCTTGTAGAACCAGCCCAGCGCGGCGTAGACGACGAAATCGTGGAAGCTGCTGATGCCGATCACCGCCGCGGCGATTGCGCAGAACACCAGGGTGTCGCCGAATTGGCCGGCGAATGTCGAGCCGATCAGTCGCGCCCACAGGTGGCGCTCCTTGGTCCGCTCCTTGATCGCCACCACCGCCCAGGCGTTGATGGTCTGGCCGACCAGGAAGCCGGCCAGGCCCGCCACGATCAGCCCGGTGTAGGACCCGACCACGTTCGCGAAATGCTCCTGGTTCGGGTAGTCGGCATAGGCGGGCAGGTACACGGTGACCCAGAAAGCCAGTGCAGCAAGGATATTCATCGCGAAGCCGAGCAGGATGGCGCGGCGTGCCGCAGCGAAGCCGTACACCTCCGACAGCACGTCGCCGATGACGTAGGTCAGCGGGAACACGATGAAGCCGCCGTCGGTGATGATCGGGCCCAGCGCGACGGACTTGGTGGCGGTGACGTTGGAGATGATGACCAGAGCGGTGAAGACGGCGACCAGCGTCGGGTAGTAGCGCGACCCGACCTGGGCGAAACCGGGCGTCGGGGCTTCTGCCGGTGTGGAGCTCACCCGTTTAATGCCTTGGCCAGCAGCGGCGGCAGGGTATCGGCGACGACCGGCAGTGACAGCACGCTGGAATAGGTGATCGCCGCCGACAGTTCCCGTCCGGTGAACACATTGCGACCGGTACTGCTGGCCCGCAAACCCGCGATGGCCGGCTCGGCCAGCAGCCGCGCCTGTTCGTCGTCGCTCTCGGTGGTCCAGATCAGCACATCGGCCGCGTCGAGCACACCGGCGATCTTGTCCAGCGGGATCACCGCGCGGTCACCGTCGGTGTAGCCGGACAGGCCGTCGGGGATGGTGAAGCCGAGCTGGGTCAGGAACTCGGTGCGCCAGCCGGGCAGGGTCGCGGTGACGCTGTTGCGATAGGACGTGTTGCCGCCGAGCAGCAGGGCCTTGCGGCCCTTGAACTCGGCGTTGTTGCCGGCGGCGGTGGTGAACTTTTTGTCGACGGCGGTGATCAGCTCGGTCATCTTCGGCGACTGGAAGCAGGCGGTCCCGATGGTCTTGGCCCGGTCCTTCCACGGGCTGAAGAACGCCGCGCGGCCGGGCTGGGGGACGGTCGGAGCGATCGCGGACAGCTTCTGGTAGGTGTCGGCATCCAGGCCGGCGTTGGTGGCGACGATCAGGTCGGGCTTGAGCGCGCTGATTCGGGCGACGTCGATCCCGTCGTCCAGACTGAGCACCTCGGGTTGGGCGGCCCCGAGGGCGGCCCGGCCCCACGGCCAGACGGCGAACGGCTCGCCACCCCACCATTCGGTGGTGGCGATCGGGACGATCCCGACGGCCAGCACGTCATCGGCGTCGGTGTAGCCGGCGGTCACCACCCGCTGGGGTGGCGACGGGATGGTCGTCTCGCCGAACAGGTGGGTGATGGTGACCGAGCCGCCGTCGGGAGTTCCGGGGGCGGGTTTGTCCGACGAGCAGCCGGCGGCCAGGGCCAGTCCGGCCACGCCGGTCAGCGCCAGGAAGCCGCGCCGCGTGCAGGAAGCGTCCATTTGCCCAGCGTATTTGGCGCGCGGTCGTGAGGGTGAGGGACCCGCCGATTCGCTCGCCGCGTTGATCCAGACACCACGCCGGTCAGAACCGACAAAACACCAGCGTGGACTCTGGATGAACGCGGCTACATGTGGGCGAGGTACTTGTTGGCCAGCCGCGACAGCCAGGCGGGGGAATACCGGCTGGCGTTGTAGAGCACCTCGGTCTGCCGGCCGACCGGGAAGTGCACCTGGTGCAGGAGCTTGCGCAGCCGCGACGGTTCGGTCGCCGAGACGATCGCCGCGGCGATATCGGTGGCGGTGAGGCTGACGCCGAGGGTATCGGTGGTACCGGTGTGCAGGTTGTCGGTCATCGCGGTCTGCACGAACAGCGGCCACATGGCGATCACCCGGATCCCGTATTCGGACCATTCCAGATCCAGCGCCTCGGTCATCGCCCGGACGAAGAACTTGGTGGCGCTGTAGACCGCGAGTTCGGGCTGGCCGTAGATGGCCGACGCCGAGCACAGGTTGACCACGGTGGCGTTGCCGGTGGCGCGCAGCGCCGGGAACGCGGCGTGCAGGCCGTTCACCACGCCCTTGCAGTTGATGTCGATCATCCGGTGCTGCGCGGTGACGTCGAGCTCCTCGAACCGGCCGCCGATAAGTACCCCGGCGTTGTTGATGAAGATGTCTAGCCTGCCGGCAGCCGCGGCGGTGAATTCGGTGATCCGGGCGGACATTTCGTCGTAGTCGGTGACATCGAGGTGGCCGGTGTACGCGGTGCCGCCGGCTGCGGTGATCTCGTCAGCCAGGGTTTCCAGGCCGACGGTGTCAATGTCGTAGCCGCCGACGGTATAGCCCTTGGCGGCGTACGCCAGCGCGGTGGCCCGGCCGATTCCCGCGGCGGCGCCGGTGATGAAAACAGTAGACATGTGCTCCCTCGTCATCAGGTCAGTGGTAGGCCGGCGTCGAGGAAGTCGAGCGCGGTAAGCAGCGGTGCCGGGTCCATCGGGGCGCCGTGCAGGCTCTGCATCAGCACCCCGGTGATCGCGCCGGCGGTGATGCGCAGCCGTGGATCGTCGGGGGACTGGCTCAGCCGGGTGGCCAGGGCGCCGGTGATCACCTCGATGGTTTCGATGTAGCCGAGGTACAGCGCGCCGGCGGCCTCGGGCAGCGAGTACATCAACGCCTGGCGCGCGGCTTCTTCGCTCCAGTCCGAGCCGCCGAACTGGCCGAAGACCTGCGCGAGGGCGAATCGGTATGCCCCGATCGGGGAGAGCTCGGACGGGGCGGCGAGGAAGGTGTCGACGATCGGGTTCAGCAGCTGGTTGGGGATGAGCAGCGCGGCCTTGTTCGGGAAATAGCGGAAGAAGGTGCTCGCCGAGATGTCGGAAGCCTCGGCGATCTGCTCGACGGTTGTTGCGCCGAAACCCTGTGCGTCGAAGAGGCGGAACGCCTCTCGGCGGATGGTTTCCCGGGTACGCATTTTCTTGCGTTCGCGTAGCCCGGGCGTGGTGGATCGGTCCGGCATGGCTCCATTCTGACTCATGGTGCGTAGTTCCTGTGAGGCCAGCCGGGAACCGGCGCGCGGGCCGGGTTACGCGCGCCGGTGCGACGGGTCTACAGCGCCGCCCAGACCGTCTTGGTCTTCAGGTAGCCCTCGATGCCCTCGTAGCCGAACTCCTTGCCGACGCCGGACTGCTTGTAGCCGCCGAACGGGACGTTGTGGTCGAAGGTCAGCTGGCAGTTCAGGCCCACCATGCCGGCGTTGAGCCGTCGGCCCAGGTTGTGCGCGCGGGCCAGGTTGGTGGTCCACGCGGTGGCGGCCAGCCCGTAGCTGGTGTCGTTGGCCATCGCGACGGCCTCGTCGTCGTCGTCGAACGGCAGGATGGTGACGACCGGCCCGAAGATCTCCTCCCGGTACAGCCGGGAGGTGGCCGGGTCGACGTTGGTCACCACGGTCGGCTTGACGAAGTAGCCCTTGCGGTCCACCCGGTAGCCGCCGCTGACGATCTCCACGCCGTCGCGCTTGCCCTGCTCGATGTAGCCCATCACCCGGTCCAGCTGCTTGGCACTGACCAGCGGGCTGATCATCGCGCCCTCGTCGCGGGGACCGCCGAGCACCAGGTTCTCGCCGATCATTGATATACCGGCCACCACCCGCTCGTAGACGCTGCGCTGCACGAAGACCCGGGAACCGCACACGCAGCCCTGGCCGGAGTGCACGAAGATGCCCATCGAGGCCATCATGATCGCCATGTCCAGGTCGGCGTCTTCGTAGATCAGCACCGGGGACTTGCCGCCCAGCTCGAGGGTGACCTTCTTCAGGTTGTCCGCCGAGCCGCGCATGATCTCCTTGCCGACCTCGGTGGAACCGGTGAAGGCGACCTTCTCCACGTCGGGGTGGGCGGTGATCGCCGCGCCGGCGGTGGCGCCGTAGCCGATGACGAAGTTGGCCACCCCCTCGGGCACGCCGGCCTCGGCAATCAGCCGCTCCAGCAGCACCGCGGTCAGCGGGGTCTCCTCGGCGGGCTTGACGACGGACGAGCAGCCGGCGGCCAGCGCCGGGGCGACCTTGGCGCAGGCGTTGAACAGCGGCCCGTTCCACGGGTAGATCAGGCCGACCACGCCGTAGGGTTCCTTGACCGTGTAGGTGTGGAAGTTGGCGTGCGTGCTGTTGACGCCGCCCTCCATCTGCACCTGGTAGGCGGTGCCGTTGATCTTGGTGCACCAGCCGGCGTAGTAGCGGAAGAACTCCGCACAGGTGGAGACGATCATCTTGGCCTGCGCCGGCGGCATGCCGGCGTCCAGCGATTCCAGCTCGGCGAACGCCTCGGCGTGCTCGTCGATCAGGTCGCCGAGGCGCCAGAGCACCTTGGCGCGCTGCCGCGCCGGGATGTCGGTCCACACCCCGGACGCGTAGCTGGCCTTGGCCGCGGCGACGGCGGCGTTGACGGCCTCCGGGCCGGCGTCGGGGAACTCGGTGATCCGCTCCTCGGTGGCGGGATCGACGACCGTGATGGTCTCACCGGTGCCGTGGCGCTTGGTAAGGGCTTCGACGACGGAACTGGCGACACTGCTCAGCGACAACGGGATCCTCCTCGGGTGCGTGGCGTACGTCACGCCACAATGCTGAGCACCTGCTTAGCATCCCGGGGATCGGTGGGTCAAGACCTGGCCCGCGGTTCGATCGCCACCAGCACCGCTCCCGCGGCGAAAGCGCCGATCGCGTGCCAGGGAATCGCTCCGTCCGGGGCGAACCCGGCCGCGGAGACCACGGTGATGCCGTAGGCGGCCAGCGCCACACCCACGAGCAGGCACAGGTCCGTCCAGCGCGCCGACGCGGCCACCCGGATCGCCGGCAGCGCCGAGGCGAAGATCCGCCGCAGTTTGAACAGCACCAGCATCTCCCCGGCCGTCACCACCGCCAGCAGGATCACCCACACTCCGCGCATCAGCCACCAGGAACCGCTGTTCTCCGGGAACTGGGGCAGCAGGCCCGCCGGGTAGGCGATCGCGGCGACCACCACGACCGGAACCATGTGCCACAGGTAGAGCGCCATCACGTTGTTGTTGGCCACCGCCAGTACGCCCCGGATCCGCCGCCCGCTCATCGCCCGGGTGACCATCGGGCCCAGCGTCACGGCGATCCCGGTCTGCGCGCAGCCGAAGAAGAACATCGCCAGCGACGGCGGGGAGGAGTTCTGGATGTGCTGGCCCGGAATGTCGATCATGCACACCGGGTACGGGCCGTAGCCGATCAGCACCGCCAGCATCACCGCCGACACCCCGAGCATGACCAGCGGAATCGGGCCGGGGCCGGAGAACCGGCCGGTGTTGTCTGCGGCCGGCCTCTTCCTCGCGGAAAAACGCCGCTCGTCGAACCGGCCGGTGTTGTCTGCGGCCGGCCTCTTCCTCGCGGAAAAACGCCGCTCGTCGAACCGGCCGTCGTACCAGGCGATGCCCAGGGTGTACATCGCGCCCCAGCACAGCAGGTAGTTCGCCCAGTTCAGGTACGGCACATCAGCGGCGTAGCTGAGCAGGTCCACCAGCGCCACACACAGACCCAGGGCCGCCGGCACCCACAACCCCCAGCGCCGCTGCGCGGCGATACCGATCGGGGTGAGGTAGACGACGATGGAGTACACCGCCAGGAACCACAGCTGCATGGCCACGGCCCAGCCGGCGTAGGTGAGCACCGCGGCGGGGGCACCGGCCAGCTTGGCGACGATCATCAGCGTCCAGATGAAGGCCAGATAGGCGCCGGTCGGCCCGAGCGTGGAGGACAACCGGCGCCGCACCCACTCCTGCCGCGTCATCTTCTGCGTGTCGCGCCAGTGCGCCCAGGACACCGCGCTCGCATAGCCGGCGGCCAGGAAGAACACCGGCACCGCCTGCATCAACCAGACCAGCCACTGCGTCCACGGGATGTCGACCAGCGGCTGCTCCAGCCCGAACTCGCCGGATTTGTAGGTGACGCTCGACAGCAGCCAGTGCCCGAAGACGATGAGCATGACGCCCGACACCCGGTAGTAGTCGACCGACAGGTTGCGCGGCGGTGCGGAGGTGGCGGTGTTGTCGTGTGCGCTGCCGGGGGTTTCGGCCATCGGTGTCTCTCCTGGGACGGGTTCTGAGTGCACCTTACGGCGCCTCACCCGGCCGGTCGCGCAGGAAAATGCCGCCGGCCGGCATCGGTTCCGCAGCCCGGTGGGTGAGCCTGCAGAATCCCCCGCGAAGCCACGCGGGCGGTCATATTGTTGGTGCCATGTCGAAGCTCACCGATTTCGCCCGGCAAAGCGCGAGTGCTCTGGGACGTGGCGTGACGAAGTATGCCGAGCGGGGCTCGGCGGAGTTGCACTACGCCCGCAAGATGTTCGAGGCCGGGGCGCTGAAGATGGACCCACTCACCTTCGCCAACCTGCTGGCCGACATGGCCCGCTGGGGTGAGATCGGGATGATCCCGGCGCTCAACGCCCGGCGCAGTCCGGACCGCGTCGCGGTGATCGACGACGACGGCGAGATGACCTTCGCCGAACTCGACGCAGCCGCCCACGCCGTCGCCAACGCGCTGCGCGCCAAGGGCGTCCAGGACGGCGACGGGGTGGCGCTGCTGATCCGCAACCACCGCTGGTTCCTGGTGGCGCTGTACGGCGCCGCCCGCGTCGGTGCCCGGATGATCCTGCTCAACAGCGAGTTCTCCGGCCCGCAGATCAAAGAGGTCTCCGAGCGCGAAGGCGCCAAGCTGATCATCCACGACGACGAGTACACCGCCGCGGTCGCCGAGGCCGACCCGCCACTGGGCAAGCTCCGGGCGCTGCCCACCAACCCGGACTCCGATACGCCGTCGGGCAGCACCGCGCAGACGCTGGCAGAGCTGGTGGCCAACGCCGACGGCAGGCCGGCGCCGCGGTCGTCCAAGCAGGCCAAGATCATCATCCTGACCAGTGGCACCACCGGCACCCCCAAGGGCGCCAACCGCGCCGCCCCGCCGTCGCTGGCACCGATCGGCGGCATCCTTTCGGCCGTCCCGTTCCGCGGTGGGGAGGTCACCTCGCTGCCGGCGCCGATGTTCCACGCGCTGGGCTTCCTGCACGGCACCATCGCCATGATGCTGGGCAACACCCTGGTGCTGCGCCGCCGGTTCAAGCCGGCCACCGTGCTGGCCGATATCGAGGCGCACGGCGTCACCGCGATGGTGGTGGTGCCGGTGATGCTGTCGCGCATCCTGGACTACCGCGACAGCCTGGAGACCAAACCGGACACCTCCAGCCTGCGGATCATCTTCGTCTCCGGCTCACAGCTGGGCGCCGAGCTGGCCACCCGCGCCATGAAGGACCTGGGTCCGGTGGTCTACAACCTCTACGGTTCGACCGAGATCGCCTTCGCCACCATCGCCCGCCCGCAGGATCTGCAGAAGAACCCCTCGACAGTCGGGCCGGTGGTCAAGGGTGTGCGGATCAAGATCATCGACGACAACGGCAACGAGCTCACCAAGCCCGGCGAGGTTGGCCGGATCTTCGTCGGCAACACGTTCCCCTTCGAGGGCTACACCGGCGGCGGCGGCAAACAGATCATCGACGGGTTGATGTCCTCGGGCGACGTCGGCTATTTCGATGACGACGGTCTGCTCTACGTCAGCGGTCGCGACGACGAGATGATCATCTGCGGCGGTGAGAACGTCTTCCCCGCCGAGGTGGAGGATCTGCTGTCGGGGCATCCGCTGATCGTCGAGGCGACCGCGCTGGGCGTCGACGACAAGGAGTGGGGCGCCCGGTTGAAGGCGTTCGTGGTCAAGGCCGACGGTGCCGATATCGACGAGGAAACCGTCAAGGCCTACGTCCGGGACAACCTGGCCCGCTACAAGGTGCCGCGCGAGGTGGTGTTCGTCAGCGAGTTGCCGCGCAATCCCACCGGCAAGATCCTCAAGCGGGTGCTGCGCGACATCGGCGAGGGCGTGGCCAACCTGGAGGACGGGGTGGCCAACATCCAGCAGCTGGTCGAGGACCGGGTCGATGCCGTCACCGAGGCGATCGGGGACGGGGTGGATGCCGTCGGCGACCGGATCGACGCGGTGATGCACCCCGGCGGGGACAAGCCCGAGTCGACCGACGGGGCGCAGTAGCCGCGCTCAGTCCGGGCCGGCCGGCCGTTGCGGCCAGCGTCGCGACGGCTTGGTGAACTCGTCACCGCCGGCCGTGGCGTCGCGCACGGACTCTTCGCCGAGTACCCGCGCGCGGATTTCGCGTCCCCGGTCGTAGGTCTGCTTGTCCATTGGTTACGGATCCCTCGGCAGGCCGAGCAGGCGTTCGGCGATGATGTTGAGCTGCACCTCCGAGGTGCCGCCGTAGATCGTCGTCGCGCGGCTGCCCATCAGGTAGTCAACCCACTTGCCGGACAATGACTCCGGGTCGCCGACGATGCCGTCGGTGCCGAAGGACGCCACCGCGAACTCGGCGTAGCCCTGCCCGGTGCGCATGGACAGCAACTTGGAGATCGCCGCCGACGGCATGGCGTCGCCGCCGGCCAGGGTGAGCAGCGTCGAGCGCAGGTTCAGCAGTTTGGCGGCGTGGCCCTCGGCGATCAGCCGGCCGGCCTCGTGCTGCTGAACCTGGTCGAACGCGCCGTCGGCGAGGAACGCGACGAACTGATCCAGCGTCGCGAGGAACCCGGGCTCACTGCTGCCGATCGAGACGCGCTCGGCGGTCAGGGTGTTGCGGCTGACCTCCCAGCCGCGGTTGACCTCGCCGAGCACCATGTCGTCGGGCACGAAGACGTCGTCGATGAACACCGTGTTGAACATGGCGTTGCCGGTCAGTTCCCGCAGCGGCTTGACCTCGACGCCGGGGGCCTTCATATCCAGCAGGAAGTAGGTGATCCCGTTGTGCTTGGGGGCGCTGGCATCGGTGCGGGCCAGCAGCGCACCCCACGCGGAGAACTGCGCGCCGGTGGTCCAGATCTTCTGGCCGGTGATCCGCCAGCCGCCGTCGACCTTGGTGGCCTTGGTGGTCAGACTCGCCAGGTCCGAGCCGGCGCCGGGCTCGGAAAACAGCTGGCACCAGATCATTTCGCCGCGGAAGGTGGGCGGCAGGAAGCGCTGCTTCTGCTCGTCGGTGCCGTAGGCCACGATCGACGGGATCAGCCAGGCGGCGATGCCCATGGCCGGCCGGCGCACCCGGCCGGTGCTGAACTCCTGGGCGATGATGATCTGCTCGACGGGCCCCGACGCCCGGCCCCACGGCCGCGGCAGATGCGGCTGCACCCAGCCGCCCTCGGCGATCGCGGCGTTGCGCTCGGGGCCGCCCGCCAGCGCCTTCAGCGCGGCCACCTCGGCGCGGATCTCGGCGCGCAGCTGCTCGGTCTCCGGATCGAGGTCGATGTCGATACCGCGCATTCCGGTGCTGGTGGCGGTGTCGACCACCTGCTGCGGGTAGTCGTCGGACCGGCCGAAGCAGGCGACCAGCGCCAGCGCACGGCGGTAGTAGACGTTGGTGTCGTGCTCCCAGGTGAAGCCGATGCCGCCGTGCACCTGGATGCAGTCCTGGGCGCAGTGCTGGGCGGCCACCGGCGCCAGGGTGGCGGCCGCCGCGGCGGCGAACTCGTAGTGGGTGTCGGTGTCCCCGGCCGCGCGTTCGTCGAGTGCGCGGGCAGCGTCCCACACCGCGGCGGTGGCGCGCTCGGTGGTGGCGATCATCTCCGCGCACTTGTGCTTGACGGCCTGGAACTGCCCGATCGGGCGGCCGAACTGCTCCCGGATCTTGGCGTAGGCCGACGCGGAGTCGGTCGACCAGCGGGCGACGCCGATCGCCTCGGCGGACAGCAGGGTCGACATCAGCGCCCGGGCATGGGTGCGTGACAGGTTGGTCAGCACTTTCTCGTCGCCGATCTCGACCGCGTTGGCCCGCACGTCGGCGATCGGGCGCGCCGGGTCGATGCTGGTGCGTTCGACGATCTCCAGGTCGGCGGCGTCGAGCACCACCCATTCCTCGCCGCTGTCGATGGCCACCGGCAGCACCAGCACCGCGGCCTGCCCGGCGGCCGGAACCGCGCGGACCTCCCCGCGGATCACCAGCGCGTCACCGGTGCGGGTGGCGGTCAGCCCGGAGTCGATGGCGTAGGCGGCGATGGTCTCGCCGGCGGCCAGTTCGGTCAGCAGCGGGTAGCCGGGATCGTGGGCGGCGATCAGCGCGCTGGCGATCGCCGACGGGACGAACGGGCCAGGCACCGCGCCGTAGCCGAACTCGGCCAACACGATGGCCAGCTCGACGATTCCGTAGCCGGCTCCGCCGACCTCCTCGGACAGGTGGATCCCGGTGAGGCCCTGTTCGGCGGCTGCTCGCCAGTACGGTGGCGGGTTCTGCAGCGGCGTTTCCAGGGCTTCGTGCAGAACCTCGGAGGGGGCGATGCGAGCGACGAGTGCGCGGACCGAATCGGCCAGGGCAAGGTGTTCTTCGGCGATCGCGATCGGCATGGGGCACCCTTCTTCTACGTCGACCAACCGGTGGGTCTGAGCGTCTGGTTCGGAGCCTACCCGGGTGGTTCTGCGGGCCGGGGCGAACTCGGCAACCCGCCGGGGAACCGCGGAGGGGTCGCAAGCGACAATTGCAGTGATGATCGACGATCTGTGGCTGCGGTGGCTGGTCACCGCACTTTTCCTGGTCAGCGCGGCCGAATGCGGTATCGCGCTGGCCCGGGGCGAACACCGCCGCGCCGACCTGGTTGACCAGGGGCTGCACATCCTGATGGCGGTCGCGATGGTGGCGATGGCCTGGCCGGCCGGCGCCGCACTCCCGACCACCGCGCCGATGCTGATCTTCCTGGCCGCCGCGGTCTGGTTCGGACTCCGGACGCTGTCGGTGCGCGGCGGTCGGACCGTCAACGCGTATCACTGCGTGATGATGCTGGCGATGGTCTGGATGTACGCCGTCATGGGCGGTGGGTTGACGCCGGTTCCGGCCGACGGCGGGACCTCGGCCGTCGGGCACGCCGCGCACCACGGCCACGCGGGTGCCGCCCCCGGAATGCACGCGCACACCCCACCGCTGATCACCGGAGTGAACTGGATCTTCACGGTTCTGTTCGCCGTCGCCGCGCTGTGGTGGCTCTACCGGCTGATCGTCTGTCGGCGATCCGGGGGCAGCGGGTGGGACGGTGCCGGTGACGCCGGCCAGGCGATGGCGGCCGCGGGCATGGCCGTCATGTTCGGGGTCATGCTGTGACCTCTCCCGAGCGTCGCGCCGACGCGGCCGTGCTGCGGCGCATCTGGCGACTGCATTTCTGGGTCGGGTTGTTCGCCGCGCCGGTCCTGGTGACCCTCGCCTGTTCCGGGCTGGTCATTCTCTACAGCCAGCCGATCGACGATGCGCTCAACGGCAACCTGCTGCTGGTCGCCCAGGGTCCGGAGTCGGTGCCGCTGGACGAACAGGTGACCACCGCCAAGCACCAGCTGGGCGCCGACTACGTCCTGGACGCCGTCGTCCCGCCGGCCGGGCCCGGCCGCTCCACCCGGGTCGACTTCCGCGCCCCGGACGCCGCCGAACACGGGGAGTCCGAGCTCACCCAGGTGTTCGTCGACCCGTACACCGGCAACTACCTGGGCCAGCGTGAATCCCTTTCCGGACTGGTCGGTTTCGCCAACCAGGTGCACCGGATGTTCGGCAACGACGGGCCCACGATTGCGCTGCCGTCGCTCGGGCACCTGATCAACCCGGCCGCCTATCCGGACGCCACCATCGGGGTCGGCGTGGCCAACCTGTGGTTCGAACTGACCGCCGTGTGGATCCTGGTTCTGCTGCTCACCGGCATCTACCTGTGGTGGCCGCGCGCTATCGAGAGTGCCAAACCCCTGCTGAAGATCCGGTGGCGCCGCGGCGGCCGGATCCGGTGGCGTGACCTGCACGCCGGGACCGGCATCGTCATCTCGGTCCTGCTGATCTGCTACATCCTGTCCGGGCTGACCTGGACCCGGTACTGGGGAGAGAACTGGCGGGCGGTGTCGGCCACCGTCGCTCCCTCGCTGAGTGTGTCCGCGCCGTCGACCCCGGCGACGTTGGGCGACTACGACCGCCTCGGCCGGCGCATCGCCTGGGCGGCCACCGACGACCCGATCTACGCCTCGCATCCCCGCGGGCCGTCCGCCGCCACCCTGTCGCTGGCCGATATCGACCGGATCGCCAAGGCCGAGAACATGGTTGCCGGCTATTCGATCATCCCGCCGGCGGACTCGGTGGTGGACGGGCAGATCGTGTACGGCAGCTACGCGGTGGTCAACCCCTGGCCGCAGCGGCTCTCCGAGCAGCGCACGCTCTACCTCGACCGGTTCAGCGGAGCCACCATCGCCAACGCCACCGCCGCGCAGGACGGTGCACTGTCGCGCCTGACCAGCCTCGGCATCGACATGCACATGGGGCACCAGCTCGGTCTGTTCACCCGGATCACCGCCACCCTGGCATGTCTGGGGGTGCTGACCATGGTGGCCACCGGGTTTCTGATGTGGTGGAAGCGACGGCCGGCCGGCCGCACCGGGCTACCCGGCCCGGCCGGGGACCGGACCCGCGCCGACACCCCCACTCGCACCGTCGTCGGCCTGGCGATCGCGGCGTTGGTGCTGAGTGTGCTGTTCCCGGCGTTCGGGGTGTCACTGCTGCTGGTCGTCGCCGTCGAGCGGGTGCTGGAGCTGCGGCGCCGTGCCGACCGCAATGGTGCGGCAGAGGCATTCGGCGAGCATCTGATTGACGAGGACGGCGACGTCGCACTGGGCACCGAGGGCGGGGGCTAGCCTGCCCGGGTGCTGTTGAGCGGCTGCGGCCAGGGCGACGGCGCGGGACGGGTCCGGACCATCTGCGGCCACCAGAACCAACGGCCCAGCAGCACGGCGACCGCCGGTGTCATGAAGGACCGGATCACCAGGGTGTCGAATAGCAGTCCGAGCCCGATGGTGGTGCCGATCTGCGCCACCACGACGAGTTCGCTGACAGCCATGGACATCATGGTGAACGCGAACACCAAACCCGCGGACGTCACCACCGATCCGGTACCGCCCATCGCCCGGATGATGCCGGTCCTGCACCCGGCGTGGATCTCCTCCTTGAACCGTGCGACCAGCAGCAGGTTGTAGTCGGCGCCGACGGCCAGCAGGACGATCAACGCCATGGCCATCACCATGAAATGCAGGTCCAGGCCGATGATGTGTTGCCACAACAACATCGACAGCCCGAACGACGCGCCGAGCGACACCACGACGGTACCCACGATCACCCCGGCGGCGACCAGGCTGCGGGTGACGATCAGCATGACGACGAAGATGAGGCACATCGCCGAGATGCCGGCCACCCAGAGGTCGTAGTTGTTTCCGTCTTTCATGTCCTTGAACACCGACGTGGTACCGGCGACGCGGACCGTCGACCCTTCCAGCGGTGTGCCTTTCACGGCCTCCCTGGCCGCCAGTTTGATGCCGTCGATGCGGGTGATGCCCTCCGGGGTGAGGGGGTCGCCGTCGTGGGTGATGATGAACCTGACGGCGTGTCCGTCCGGGGACACGAAATTCTTCATGCCCTTGGTGAAGTCCGGATTCTCGAAGGTCTCCGGGGGCAGGTAGAAGGTGTCGTCGTTGCGGGCATCGTTGAAGGCCCGTCCCATCGCGGTCTGGCCGCGCTGCATGGCGCTGGTCTGCTCCAGCAGTCCCCCTTGTACCGAGGTGACTTGTGCGAGAGACTCTTTCGTGTTGCGCAGCGTCGTGATCTGGGCTGGGATCTGCGCCAGCAGCTGCGGCATCAGGGTGTCGATGCGGTCCAGGTCGACGACGAGCGCATCCAGGTCGGCGGTCGCGACGTCGGCGCCGTCGAGGGCATCGAAAATCGATCGCACGGACCAGCAGAGGCCGATGTCGAAGCAGTGCGGTTCCCAGTACAGGTAGCTGCGCAACGGGTACAGAAAGTCGTCGAAATCACCGATACTATCCCGTAATTGGCCGACGTCCTCGACGGTCTGATGCATCTTCGCCACCATGGTGTGGGTCGTGGCAGCCATATCGGTCAGCAGCGTCTGCATCCGCGTCAGGGTGTCGATCGTGGCCGCGATGTCGGCGGTCTGCTGGCGTCCGCCGCGGATCCGGTCCCACAGATACTCCTCGTTGAGGTTCTGCACTGCGCCCTGCATGCTCAGCTGGGCGGGAAGCGTACTGAACTTCGTCGGTGTGCCGTCTGGCCGGGTGATCGCCTGGACGCGGCTGATACCCGGCATTGCGACCACCGCCCTGGCGATCCGGTCGAGCACCAGGAAGTCCGCGGGGTTGCGGACGTCGCGGTCCGTTTCGATGAGCAGGAACTCCTGGTTCATCCGCGCGGTGGAGAAGTGCCGTTCGGCGGCGGCATCGCCGGCCATCGCCGGCAGCGAACCGGGCAGGTAGTTGCGTTCGTTGTAGTTGGTGCGGTAACCCAGCAGGGTCACCAGCCCGATCAGCGACAACGCGGCGGCGCCCAGCAGTACCGGTGCGGGCCAACGCGCGATCAGCGCACCGACCCGGCGCCACTCCCGGATCCGCACGGCCCGTTTGGGTTCCAGACGACCGAACCGCGACGCCACCGCGACGACCGCGGGGCCGAGGGTGACGGCCGCCGACACCGCGACGACCATCCCCACGGCGAGCGGGATACCGAGGGTCTGGAAGTAGGGCAGCCGGGTGAAATGCAGGCACAGCGTTGCCCCGGCGATCGTGGAACCCGAAGCGACAATGACATGCGCGGTGCCGTGAAACATCGTGTAGTAGGCGGCTTCCGGGTCCTCCCCGTTGGTCCGGGCCTCCTGATAGCGGCCGATCAGGAAGATCGCGTAGTCGGTGGCCGCGGCGATCGTCAAGGTGACCAGCAGGTTGGTGACGAACGTGGTCAGACCTATCACCTGGTGGTAGGCCAGCAGTGCCACCGTTCCCCTGGACGCCAGCAGCCCGAGCAGCACCATTGCCAGCACGATCAGCACCGTGCCGATGGCCCGGTAGACCAGCGCCAGCATCGCGGTGATGACCACGAAGGTGAGCAGCGTGATGACGATTGCGCTGCGATCACCGGCCTGCTGCTCGTCGGAGGCCAGCGCCGACGGGCCGGTCACGTAGATCCGTACCCCCGGTGGGGCGGTGGTCTGCGATACCACCCGCTGGACCGCCTGCACCGACTCGTTGGCCAGGGATTCCCCCTGGTTACCGGCCAGGTAGACCTGCACGTAGGTGGCCATCCCATCGTTGCTCTGCACGCCGGCGGCGGTCAGCGGGTCACTCCAGAGGTCCTGGACGAACTCGACGTGGGTGTGGTCCTCGCGCAGCCGGTGAACCAGCCGGTCGTAGGCATGATGGGCGTCGGCGTCCAGCGGATTTTCACCCTCGACCACGATCATCACCGAACTGTCCGAGTGGAATTCGCCGAACACCTCGCCGATGCGTTTCATCGCGGTGACCGATGGCGCATACCCGGGGCTCATCGACACCGCTCGCATCTTCCCGACCACCTCCAGCGGTGGGATCGCGGTGTTCAGCAGGGCGACGACGGCAACCCACCCGATGATGATGGGAACGGCGAGACGCCGGATTCGGTTCGCCGGGCCTATCGGTCTCGGCCTCCGGTGAACCGGTCGAACAGTGCCACCCACCAGCCTCGCTTGCGGTTGGGGTCCGGCTGCGACAGCAGGAGTCCCGGTTCCCGCTCCACGGCCGCATAGCCGGCACGCTGCACCGCGTCGCACAGCTGCTCGACGGTGACCCCGGGTGCCGCATCGACGGTGGCGATCTTGGTGGCGATCTTGACCGAGGCCTGCACGCCGTCGAGCCTGTTCAGGAACTTCTCGACGCGTCGGGCGCACATCATGCACGTCATCCCGGTCACCTCGAGTTCGATGCGTCGGGCGGCCACCTCGTCGTGCTGTGCTGCCAGATCCGTCACGGCGTGATCCCTTCTCGATACGCCCCGCGGGGCCCGTCGAATATCAGTCGTGATGTTGTGGCGCAAAGTTCCCGGAGGTCTGCCGGTGGTGCGTCGAGCTGTGTCACCGACCGAACGTCGAGATCGATGGACGGAGACTCCGCGAGGAACTCGCCGTAGTCGCGCCCGTCCAGCCGTGTCCCCAGGGACAACCAGGCGTCGATGATCGACCAGCGTCCGGGATTCGCCCGGGCCCAGCCGCTGTCATCAAGCCGCCGTTTCCAGTCCGCCACGTCGAGCTCATCGGGCGCGAAGTCGGCCAGGAACACCGAATAGTCGACGACCGTCCCGCGCAGCGCGGTGATGTCCCGGCCCAAGCGGCGCGGCCCGCCGGGACGGGGCAACCGGCGCAGGATCGACTGTGCCGCAGCGCGGCCCGTGGTCACCTCTTCGCGCACGACCAGCCGCGGGCGGACGCCCAGCGCGGCGCACGCGTCGACCATCGAGACCAGGATGTCGCTGGAATCGACCAGCTGATCGGGCTCACCGAGGATTCGCGGCAGCCGCACCATGGTGAAGTCCAAGTCATCGGGGGCGCCGGCCACGACGACCTCGGCCAGCGCCTTGACCGCCGCGTACGGGTAGGGAGCCCGGCGGGGATCGACGACGTGGCGCGCCCCGATCTGATCGACGACGACCGAGGTGGACAGGTGCACCAGGCTGACCGCGCGACGCAGGCAGGCGTCGATGGTGACCGGAACGATGTCGAGGTTCGCCGGTCGCAGATCCGCGTAGGGCACCAGCATGTTCGCGCTGCCGATGCAGTTCACCAGCGTCGTCGCACCGGTATCGCACAGCAGCGCGTCGACCTCCGCGGGGCCGAACCCGTCGGGCATCCGCTCCAGGCGGACCCCGGGCATCCCCGCCAACGACTCCCACGGGTCCCCGTCGGGCAGCGCCGAACGCATCGCCAACACCACATCGGGCAGCGGGGTGCCGGCGCGGCGTGCGGCCAGCACAGCCTCGGCGAAGCCGCGACCGAGAATCCCGGATGCGCCCAGCACAACGACGGTGTCGGTGCGGTTGGCCACCGGTTCACCCGCGGGACGACGGGTCCGGCGGCTTTCCCAGACCGACATGTCGCGGTCGATCTCGGCGACGGTCGCCGGATCCGGCTCGGCGGGGATCCGGGGTGCGGCCGCCGCGAGTTCGGCGGCGGTGTCGGCGCTGATGAGATCGAAAATCGAAAGCTGCCAACCGAGGAGCCGGCGGGTCGGCGGCAGGATCTTGATCAGATCTAGTGAACCGATGCCCTCCTCGAGTAGTGAGGATCCGGTGCCGATGGGCCGGCCGAGGGCACCGCTCCACAGCGCGGCAAGCGCCACCGCGCGACCGCCGGCCACCGGATCGTGCTCGGTGCATCCGGGAGGCTGCGGCAGCGCGGTGCGGTCCACCTTGCCGCTCGGCTTGCGTGGAATGCCCGGCACTCCGACGACGAAGAACGACGCCACGCCCGAGGAGGCGAGGATCCCGCGGATCCGCGCCGCGACAGGGGGATCGTCGTCGCCGCCGTGTGTCCGCGGCGTACAGAACCAAACGCCCAGCGCGCCGTCGGAGACTTCGACGGCCAGATCGACGATGGCGGTATCGGCGCCGATCCGGGTGCCGATGGCGGCCGTGTCGACCCGCCGTCCGGAGATCTTCACCAGGGCGTCACGGCGCCCGGCGAACACCGGGTGACCGTTGACGATTCGCACCCGGTCTCCGGTGGCGAACACCGGCCGGGACATCCCGTCGGGCCCCACGACGGTGCCGAACGAAACCGACGGCCGTCCCAGATACCCGGCCGCGACGGGGTCGCCGACCACCACGATTTCGCCGAATGCGACGAACACCGTGTCGGGAAGCAGCGGCCGCCCCACCCGGGACCGCGTCGTCGGTTCGCCCGCGGCGCCGTCGCCGGCCAGTGGGAGCAGACTGACGATCACCGTGGTCTCGGTGGGCCCGTACGTGGAGATCAGCGAGACACCCCGGGTGGCCGGTGATTCGACCCAGCGGTCGACGGCGGTGCCGCGCACCGGTTCCCCGCCGATGATGACCTGGCGTAGCCGCGAACCGCCGATCGCCGCGATCGCGTCGGGGTCCTCGCAGAGCAAGTGCCACAGCGCCGTGGGTAGATCCAGCACGGTCGCCCCGCTGCTCACCACGTCGCGGGTCAGAGCCGGGAGATCGCCGGTCCGGGTGGCGGCGGAACGGATCAGTGCCGCCCCGCCGCGTACCGCGCCGAAGATCTCCTCGACGCTGATATCGGAGGTCAGTGGCGCGCACTGCAGCACGGTGTCCGTCGGCCCCCAGCCGTACGACTGTGCGATACCGGCGCAGAACGCGGCAAGCGAACGGTGTTTCACCTCGACGAGTTTGGCTTCGCCGGTCGTCCCCGAAGTCGGCATCAGGTACGCGGTGCGCTCTCCCAGGTCCGGGTCGGCGGCGACGATCTCCAGCCGAGCGTCGATGCGTACCCGAGTGGTGGCGTCGACCTCGGTGCCCAGCCGGACCGCCGCGGGGTCGATGATCCGTACTCCGATCCCGGTTTCGGCGATCCGGGCGGCACGCTCCTCGGCCTGCCGTGCGGAGTCGCAGGGGCAGTACGGGCAGCCGGAGAGATGGCCGGCCAGCACCAGGTCGACGGTCCGGTCGGTGCCGTCGTCGGTGACCACCAGCACCTCACCGGGCACGGCCTGGTTCTCTTCCAGCCAGGCCAGCCAGGGAAGCAGATGCGGGCGGCGGGTGAGCCCGTCGGGTCCGGAGGTGAACCAAGCCGGCCCGCCGCGGTGTTCAGGCGCGGCGTCGGCGCCCGGGGCGAGTGTGCCGCCGGTGGTGAGAACCTGCCATTTGCCGACGGTCATTGCAACGGGCCTGTCCCAGTTCGCGGCAAAGGATTTCAGTACCGTGGCGATCTGCTCGGCGATCCCGGAAATCGCCGCTTCGGTGGGTAGATCCGCCCGGTCCCAAATCGCGATCTGCAGTCGGTGCGCTGCCTCGTCGGCGATCGCGGCAACAGTCCTGCCCTCGATCGGACCGATGTCGGTGGTCAGCGGCGGTTCGGCCAGAAACGGCCGCAGCGACGGTGCGCACGGCTGCGGCAGATAGTTCAGGGTCAGCGCGTCGACTCCGGTCGCGCGGTTGATAGCCAGATACATCCGGCGGTACCGCTCTTCGCGCAACCACCGGCGGCGCAGCGCCTTGACGTAGCCGCGATCCATCGACCGCACCAGATCGCCGACGGAGGCAAACGGGGCGAACCGGACCTGCTGGGGCACCGAATTGACCAGGCAGGAGGCGACATCGAGGTCGGGCTCGCCGAATCTGTTGTCGATGGCGTGCACCAGCAGTGCATCGGTGCCGCCCCGCTCGCCCGCATCCACGGCCGTCGCCGCGGCGGCCACCAGGACATTGAGGGGAACCCGCTGTGCCTGGCACGCCGCCAAGAGCGCGGCGTAGTCGGCGCCCTCGATGACGACCGATTCGGTCGGTACGCCGCGCGCGGCATGCCCGGGCGTGCGGGAGTCGGCGCGTCGATGGTTCTCGGTGTCGTCGCGCAGTTCGACTGTGGTGGCGGCGGTCAGGCGCTGCAGCGCGTCGTCGATCAGCGCCGCCTCCCGCCGGTGTGCCTGTTCCAGGCTCCGTAAACCCTCTGCGCTGGAGATGAATTCGGCGTCTCCGGAAAGGTATCCACCGAGCTGGCCCTCGATGATCGCGGTGCCGCCGCCGTCGAGCAGGAGATGGTGACAGTAGGCGTCCAGGCCGCACACCGCCCCGTCGTCGTCGGTCCGCACGATGTAGCGCACCAGGGGTACACCGAGCAGGCCCGGTGCCCAGGTGGCCTTCAGCTGTGCAGCGGTATCGGTCGCGTCATCGGTGCACACCCGGACCAGTTCGTCGACCCGCAGCCTCGGTGCCAGTGCCGGGTAGCCGTCCTCGCTGCCGGGCTCCAGCACGCACAGGTGCACCGGGTTGGCCCGGATGGTCGCGTCCAGCGCGGACAGCAGCTCCGGAAGCCCCAGCGGCTGGAACCGGTAGCGCCGGCCGATGAGGTACAGGGCCGGATCGCCGTCCTGCACGACGCCGTTGTAGATATTGCGCTGTGACCGGCTCAGTGGAACGCGAATCGACGGTCCGGTGCCGGTCGTGGTCACCGCCCCTCCAACTCGCGAATCCACCCGGCGACTGACAGGTTCTCGGAGAGGCGTTGCGGGAGGTCGGAGGCACGGTCCACGTCGAGCTGCTTCATCAGCAGCACAAAGCGAACCGAATCCAACCCGAGATCACGAAGATCGGTCTCGTCCCCCGAGATGAAGTCCGAGTCGTCGACGTAGAGCACATCGGAGAGGGCGGCCAGAATCCGCTCGCGCACTGCGTCAGCCACCGGATGCCACTCCGGGTACGGTCCGGGTCAACTCGGCACGGATGACCTTGCCGGACGCCGTCCGGGGGATCGCCTCGACGGTGACGATCCTGGCCGGGCGCGCCATCGGCTCCGACTCGTCCCGGAAGCGCGCGGCGATTGCCTGCTTGAGGCGGCGGTCCCTGCCGTCGTCGACCGGATCGGCGGGCACCACCGCCAACCCGATCAGCGCACCGAACTCGGCGTCCGGGATCGCGAAACACGCCGCTTCGCGAACGCCGGTAACGGCTTCGGCGATCCGGTCCACCTCGTCGGGGGCGACGTTCACGCCGCCGGAGATGAACATCTCCGAGGCGCGGCCCCGGATGTAGAAGTACCCGTCGTCGCCCCGCTCCAGCAGATCGCCGGTGTTCACCCAACCGTCGACGAGGACCTCGGCGGTCTTGCCCGGATTGGCCCAGTACTCCAGCATGTTCGCCGGGGATTTGATCCAGAGCGTGCCCGTTTCGTCGATCCGGGTCAGCACACCGGGATACGGTCGTCCCACCGCACCGCCGGCGATCCGGTCGATGGATCCCTCGTGGGTGGGCAGACACAGTGCGGTACAGCCGGTTTCGCTCAACCCGTAGACCTGTGCGGTACGCACGCCGGCCAGTTCGAGATGGTCGACGTCGACCGCGACCGCCCGGGATCCGCCGTAGCCGACGAACCGCAACGACGGCGGCAACCCCGCGCCGGTGGACCGGAGTTCGGTGACCAGTCGGCCGATCAGGGTCGGGACCAGGCAGGTGGTGGTGACCCCGTGGGTCTGCAGGATGTCCAGCAGGGACGCGGTGTGCTCACCGCCGGTGATGCAGACACCGCCGTGCATCAGGCAGTTCAGGATCCACCACAGCCCGCCGATGTGGGTCGCCGGCAACGGCGAATACGTGGTCTCCCCGGGCGCCCAGTCGATCCAGTCCAACCCTTCGGCCGCCAGGATGTCGGCGACGGCGTAGAAGGTGCGGTTCGGCAGCAGCACGGCCTTCGGTTCCCCGGTGGTGCCACTGGTGAAAATCATCGCCACCGGATCATCGGGTCCGGCCCCGTCGACGACGGCATCCGGCTGCGGTGCGGTATCGGTTGCCGCAGAGTCGATTCCGATGTCGATAACCGGTAGCGCGCGCAGCTTCTCGGGCAGTGCGCCGGCGGAGAGCCCGCTGCCCGGGGCGAACGCGATGGCCGACGGGGTGGTGATCTCGGCAAAACGATTGATGGTGGCCGGTGGCATCGCGCCGTCGACCATCACCGCGATGGCTCCGATGCGGGCGCAGGCCAGCACGGCCAGATAGGTTTCCGGCCCGCTGTCGGAGACGATGAGCAGCCGGTCGCCCGGGCCGGCCGACGCGTTCGCGAGATCCGCTGCAATCCGCTGCGTCAGCGGATCCAGCTGACCGTAGGACACAGTGCCGGTCCCGTCGCAGCGCCGCAGCGCGACCTCCCCGGGCCGGTTTGCGGCCTCGGCGGCGACGCGCTGCCACACGGTGCGACGTTCCGGCGGGGGCGCGACCTGGTCTGGGTCCGACCGGTACTCGGTCATGGGATGTTCAGCGCCGCGAGTTCGACCTCGGCGGATGCGAATCCGCCATGCTCATCCCAGAATTCGATGGCGCACGGCACCTTCAGGTAGCGGAAGCGCCGTTGCACCACCTCGAAACCCGTGCACAGCAGGCGGGCGGAGAACTGGTGGGCGTTGACCGGCCGCCGGAACCGGGCGGACATATTCTTGATCAGCATGCTGGGCAACTGGTGATCGAAGTAGTCCTCGATGGACCAGCCCCGGAATTCCGGGATCTGCTCGTTGAGGATCGGCGGTGCGAAAGCGCTGTAGGCGATCTGGTTGAAACAGATCGTCAGCTCGGCAGCGTTGAAATGGCCGGTGGAACGGATGTAGGCGGACTCGCCGATGGCGAAGGTGCCGACGGAGAACACCGTGGTCTCGGTCGCCTTGTAGTCGGCGTCGAGCAGATAGCGGCAACCCTTGTACGAATAGGGTTCCAGTACCCGGTCGAGAAGGTCGGCATCGATCGGCACCATGTCGGTGGTGTCGAGCTGGGCCTGTGCGACAGGGCTGAGTTCTGTTGTGGTCATACTGGGTATCCCGGGGTTTCGAGGCCGTCCAACATGGTCAGCCGGTGGGTGGTGAGGTTGCCCGACGCCGTGCCGTGCTTGGCCCGGTGCATCAGAACGCGGTTGTCCCACAGCACGATGTCGCCGACCTCGTAGTGTTGGGTGTGGATGAACGGGGAGGCGAAGTCCGGGTCGAGCTGGCCGGTGGCCTCCATCAGGCCGGCCAGGATGGCCGGGTCGAGGATGTTGCCGTCGGCGTCCTCGATCTTGTTGGTACCGGATGCGCAGATGTAGAGGATCTCCTGGCCGGTGTGCGGATGCCGGATCACCGTCGGCCAGGTCATCGGCGGGGTGGTGCGGCTGATCTCGTCCCACACCTCGCCGATCGGGCGGTAGACGTCGTCGGGCCGAATCTTGATGTGCCGCCGCGGATCGTGGGTGGCGAACGTTCCGCGCACAGGTTCGCGCCGGTCCGCCGGCAGCGATTCCCAGACCCTGTTGAGGTCGATGAAATAGGTGCCGCGGTCGCTGCCGGGCACGGTGAGGGGGACCACCATGGAGAACGCGAACGGTTGCGGCATGAACATGTAGTCGATGTGCCAGAAGGCTCCGGTCTTGGGAACGCCCTGGCCCTGCTCGGTCGACGAGACGAAGATCTCCGGGAAGTCCCGGTGGTGGTAGATCGGCTCGTAGTAGGTGACGACTTCGCCGACGATGCGGCCCAGCTGGAGGAACTGAGCGGGGCTCGGGTGGACATCCTTGAGGACGATGAGCTTGTTGCGGTAGATCAGCTCGCGCAGCTCATCCCCGTCGAGGTCGGCGAGGCGGCCCGGGTCGATCCCGGTGACCCGGGCCCCCAGGCCTTCCCCTTTGACATTCAGTGGCATGGCTTTTGACTCTTTCCTTCGGCTTCTCGGCTTTTCAGTCGTTCGCCGGGGCCGGTTGGTTCCCGGAGACGGTGACCTCGGCGGCGGCGGACCAGCTCGACGGCAGCAACGGCGCCGACGAGGTCGCGCCCTCCGACGGCATTCGGGTCAGGCCGCCCGCTGCCATGGCCGCGGCACTCTCGGATCGGGAGGCTCCGAGGCGACCGGCCCCCGTTGCGCCGGCGGTGGCACCCGGCCGGGGCCGGGTGAGGACGGTGACTCCCGGATCGCCGGCATCGGCGGTGCCGTCGACGAATTCGTAGCGATAGTCGTGCAAACCGGCCTTGGTAGCAGCTTTCCGGCGCGTGCGCTTTCGGGCGTGCAACGCGATGCTGGCCGCGGCGGTGGCCACTACCTCCACCGGTACCTCGGCCACCGAACCCGTTCCGGTCTTCGGCCCGGCGGTCTCTGCGGGCGGGTCGACGTTGTGGACCGCATAGATGACGCCGCTCGGCGTCGCGGCCGCGGGCCCACTCGCCGGGGTCGTCGACGCTGCGGTAGCCGAGCCACCGGACGGCGGAACTCCCGCGGAGGCCCCGCCGGTTGCGGTCAAGGCGGCGGGCATCGGGGCCGAATCCTGACGCCGGGCCGGGGAATCCTGCTGGTCGGCCCGGATATCGGACGGCATCCCCGGCGCGGGGATCTTCGTCAGTAGAGCCAGCGCGCTCAGTGCGCTCAGGGCACTGAGCGCCGGAGCGAAGAAGGGCGTCAACAACAGGGCGTACGACGCGTAATAGGGGTACCAGAGTACGTCGTAGGCCAGCAGCGCGATCCCGGCGAGAATGATGGCGGTCCCCGGGTCGAGGCCCAGGCCCTGGAAGTAGTTCAGGAAATGCCCGTAAGGGTCGGTGATGAAATCACCGATGTCGCCGAGCGCCTGGCTGATCCGGCCCGGCAGATCCTGCAGCCCGCTGGTCTCGCCGCCGGCGGCGAGGATCTGCGGGGCCGGCGTGGTCGGTGGTGTGGCCGCCGTCGTGGTGTCGGCGGCGGCCTGGTAGGCCGACATCGTCACGGCGGCCTGGATCCACATGCGGGCGTAGTCGGCCTCGTTGAGGGCGATCGGAATCAGGTTGATGCCGAGAAAGTTGGTCGCGACAAGCACCCCGTGCACGACATGGTTGGCGGCGAGTTCGGCCAGCGACGGCATGGTGGCCAACGCGACGGTGTAGGCCGTGGCCGTGGTCTCCAACTGGGTGGCGGTAACGGCGGCGTTGGCGGCGGCCTGCTCCAGCCAGGCCAGGTAGGGGCCGTGCGCGGCGGTGTACTCGGCGGCACTGGGCCCGTGCCAGGCGGTGCCGGCCACCTCGGCCAGGACGGCGACCAACTCGCCGGCAACGGCACTGTATTCGGCGCTCAGCGACGTCCACTGGGCGGCCGAGGCCAGCATCGGCCCCGGCCCCGGGCCGGCGCTCAACAATGCCGAATGGACCTCGGGTGGCGACGCCATCCAGATCGGGGCGGACAAGGCTGCTTTTTCTCCTCACGCATGCGGTGAGCAGGAGATCGGACGGGCTGTGTCCCTCTGGGCCTCACCGTTGTTCTAGTCGTGCGCGGCCCGCAGTTGGTTCCCGGGAACGCGGCGTAGCGTCGTGGTCATGCGAACCGAAGGCGACTCCTGGGACATCACCACCAGCGTCGGCGCGACGGCCCTGCTGGTCGCGGCCGCCCGCGCGCTGGAGGCGCAACGGCCGCAGCCGCTGGCCGTCGACAAGTTCGCCGCGGTGTTCTGCCGCGCCGCCGGCGGGGACTGGGCGGCCGTCGTGGACGGTGAGTCCACCGACTCGCCGCTGAGCACCGCCGACTTCGGCACGGCGTTCGTCGCCTTCCAGGGGGCGCGTACCCGCTACTTCGACGCCTACTTCGCCGCCGCCGCCGACGCCGGGGTCCGCCAGGTGGTGATCCTGGCCGCCGGCCTGGACTCTCGCGCGTTCCGGCTGGACTGGCCCGACGGCACCGTGGTCTACGAACTCGACCTGCCCCGGGTGCTGGCCTTCAAGGACCAAGCGCTGGCCGGTGTCGGTGCGACGCCCAAGGCACGCCGGGTGGAGATCGCCGTCGACCTGCGCGACGACTGGCCCGCCGAACTGCGGGCCAACGGCTTCGACCCGGACGAACCGGCGGCCTTCATCGTCGAGGGTCTGATGATCTACCTGACCGCCGAGGCCCAGCACCGGTTGTGCGAGGGCATCGACGCGCTGGCCGCGCCGGGCAGCTGGGTCGGCATCGAGGACGGCGAACCGATACCGGAAGAGGACCTCGCCGCGGCGCGGGCCGCCGGCGACCAGGCCGCCGCGGGTGGCACCGACTTCTTCAACCTGATCTACAACGAACAGCACGAGCCGTCCCAGGACTGGTTCGGCGCCCGCGGTTGGACCGCCGAGGCCACCCCGCTGGCCGGTTACCTCGACGAACTCGGCCGAGGGGTGGAACCCGACTCCGACGGCGGCCAGATGGTGGCCCGGAACACTCTGGTCATCGCCCGGAAGGCCTGAGCACCGGCCTTATTGGGAATGATTTCCAATAAGGCGTGATTTTCGCTAGCCTGGCAGCGCGCGCAGCGTCGGTTGCGGGCGCGGAACGGCCGGGGAACCGGCAGGCCGATTCGTCCGACCATATGTGCGCAGGCTCACGCCGGGTGGCCGAGGGACCACTACCACTCGACGGTTAGCTTATGCAATGCTAACTTTCGAAAGTTAGCTTAGGCATATCTAGGTGAAGGGGTTGGTGGGCGCGCGCAGCGGGCCCACACGGGTAGTCATGACAAACGGCAGTGACATCGGATCGGTGCGCGAGGCGCGCGCCGACGCCGACGTGGTCAGCAGGTTCGCCACCTGCTGCAAGGCGCTGGGCCTGACGGTGTACGACCGCCGCCGCCCGGCCGACCTGAATGCGGCCCGCACCGGGTTCGCCGCACTCACCCGGATCGCGCACGAGCAGTGCGACGCCTGGGTGGGACTGGCCGCCGCCGGTGACCGCTCGCCGGGTGTACTGGCCGCCGCGTCCCGCACCGGTGCCACCGCGGGTGTGCTGTGCCGCCGCGCCGAACTGGCCCCGCGGGCACTGAACTTCCGCTACGACACCGGGCTCTACCTGGAATTCACCGCCGCCACCCCGGACGAGTACGACCTCGCCTACGCCGCCTCGCTGGCCCGCACCGGGGATTTCGCCGCCGCCGACGCGTTGGCGACCGAAGTGCTCGGCCGCCGACCGGACTCGCCCGAGGCCCGCTGGGTGCTCGCCGCCATCCACTACCGCGCCAAGCGCTGGGCCGACGTCGTCCGGCTGTTGACCCCGCTGGTCAACGACGACCGCTGCGACGAGACGTTCGCGCACGCCGCCCGGATGGCACTGGGCACCGCCCTGGCCCGCCTCGGCATGTTCGCCCCGGCGCTGTCGCTGCTGGAGGAACCCGCCGGACCGGTCGCCGTCGCCGCGGTCGACGGAGCGCTGGCCAAGGGCCTGGTGCTGCGCGCCCACGGCGAGGAGGCCGAAGCCGCCGAGGTGCTGCAGGACCTCTACGCCGCGCACCCGGAGAACACCGAGGTGGAGGCCGCGCTGTCGGACCCCACCTACCTCGTCGTCACCACCACCGCCGCGCGCATCGACGCCCGCACCGACCCCTGGGATGCCGAAACCGAGCCCGACGAGGCCGATTTCATCGACCCCGACGCGCACGAGCGCAAGGCAAAGCTGCTGGCCGAGGCCGAGCAGGAACTGGATCAGTTCATCGGCCTGGAGGAGGTCAAGACCCAGGTGGCCCGGCTCAAGAGCTCGGTCGCCATGGGCCTGCTGCGCCAGGAGCGCGGCCTGGCCGTCGCCCAGCGCAGCCACCACCTGGTGTTCGCCGGCCCGCCCGGCACCGGTAAGACCACCATCGCCCGCGTGGTCGCCAAGATCTACTGCGGTCTGGGGCTGCTGAAGAAGGAGAACGTCAAGGAGGTCCACCGGGCCGACCTGATCGGGCAGCACATCGGTGAGACCGAGGCCAAGACCAACGCCATCATCGACAGCGCCCTGGACGGCGTGCTGTTCCTCGATGAGGCCTACGCCCTGGTCGCCACCGGCGCCAAGAACGACTTCGGCCTGGTCGCCATCGACACCCTGCTGGCCCGGATGGAAAACGACCGCGACCGCCTGGTCGTCATCATCGCCGGCTACCGCGCCGACCTGGACCGCTTCCTGGACGCCAACGAGGGTCTGCGGTCCCGTTTCACCCGCAGCATCGAGTTCCCGTCGTACACCTCCGAGGAACTCGTCGAGATCGCCAATGCCATGGCGCGCCAACGCGACAGCCTGTTCGAGCAGGCGGCGCTGGACGACCTCGGCACCCTGTTCGCGCAGCTGGCGGCCTCCACCTCGCCGGACGCCAACGGCATCGACCGACGCAGCCTGGACATCGCCGGTAACGGCCGGTTCGTCCGCAACGTCGTCGAGCGCTCCGAGGAGGAGCGCGAATACCGGCTGGATCACTCCGAACTGGCCGGCACCCATGACTTCAGCGACGAGGCCCTGATGACCATCACCGACGACGATGTCCGCAGCTCCGTCGTGCCGCTGCTGCGCGGCCTCGGGCTCGCCGTGCCGGAGCAGGTCCGATGAGCAACGCCGGCCACGAGGACGAGCGCCGCGGGTTCAGCTCGCGCACCCCGGACAACAACAACCCCGACCGGGTCCGCTACCGCCGCGGCTTCGTCACCAAGCATCAGGTGACCGGCTGGCGGTTCGTCATGCGCCGGCTGTCCGCCGGTGTGGCCATGCACGACGCCCGGATGCTGGTCGATCCGCTGCGCAGCCAGTCCCGCGCGCTGACCACCGGCGTGCTGGCCGTCGTCGCCGCTGTCATCGGCTGCTTCATCTTCTCGCTGATCCGCCCCGGCGGGGACGCCGGCACCGACGTCGTGCTCGCCGACCGGGCCAGCTCGGCGCTCTACGTCCGGGTCAACGACCAGCTGCACCCGGTGCTCAACCTGGCCTCGGCCCGGCTGATCGCCGGCAAACCGGTCAGCCCCAAGGCCGTCAACGCCCGCCAGCTCGACAAGTTCGGCCGCGGTCCGCTGATCGGCATCCCCGGCGCCCCCGAGCGCATGGTCGCCAACACCGCGACCGACGCCGACTGGACGGTCTGCGAGGGCACCCCGGCCGCCGGTGCGGCCGCCGGCGTCAGCCTGATCGCCGGCCCCCCGGCCACCGACGGCGAACGGGCCCGGGCACTGCCCGGTGACCGCGCCGTGCTGGTCGACGGCCCCGGCGGCAGCTGGCTGCTGTGGAACGGCCGGCGCAGCGCCATCGACGTCAACGACCGCGCGGTCACCGGTGCGCTCGGCTGGGGCAACCAGCCTCCGCAGTCGCGGCCCATCTCCTCGGCCCTGTTCAACGCGGTGCCCGAGGGACCCGCGCTGCGGGCCCCCGCCATCGCGGGCGCCGGCACCCCGGCCGGCTACCCGGTGGGCGCACCCGTCGGTTCGGTGGTGGCCGCCTACGGATCCGGCGACGCACTGGACTACTACGCGGTGCTGAACGACGGGCTGCAGCCGATCTCCGGTGTGCTGGCCGCGATCCTGCGCAACACCGATTCGCACGGGCTGACCCAGCCGCCGCGGCTGAGCGCCGACCAGATCGCCACGCTGCCGGTGTCGCATCAGCTGGACACCGCCGCCTACCCGGACCGGGAACTGCGGGTCGTCGAACCCGCCCAGGCGCCGATCACCTGCCTGCAGTGGGTCAAGCCCGAGGGCGCGGCGACCTCCAGCGCCGGGCTGCTGTCCGGTGCGGTGCTCCCGGTGACCGACGTGAACCGCACGGTCCGGCTGGTCAACGCGCCCGCCGCCCGGGCGGCGATCACCCCCGGCTACGGCTACCTGGTGCAGACGGTCGGCAACGACGCCGCCGCACCCGCCGCCGGATCACTGTTCTGGGTGTCCGACACCGGCGTGCGTTACGGCATCGAGGGCGGTACCGGTCGCAACGACGGCCCCGTCAAGACCGCCGCCGCCCTGGGCCTGGACGGCCCGGCGCTGCCGATGCCGTGGTCGATCCTGTCGCTGCTGTCGGCCGGCCCCGCGCTGTCGCAGGCCGATGCCCTGACCGCGGCCGACTTCACCGCCCCCGCGCCGAACCCGACGGAGAACCGATGAGCAGGCTGATCTTCGAGGGGCGCCGGCGGCTGCCGCGCCCGGCCGCCCGCAAGGGCAGCATCGTCATCGAGGCGCCACCGGAGCTGCCGCGGGCGATCCCGCCGTCGCTGCTGCGCCGCGTGCTGCCGTACCTGATCGTCGGACTGATCATCGGCATGGTGGTCGCGCTGTTCGCCACCGGGATGCGGGTGCTGTCCCCGCAGGTGCTGTTCTTCCCGTTCGTGCTGCTGCTGGCCGCCACCGCGCTCTACCGCGGCAACGACGGCAAGACCCGCACCGAGGAGATCGACGCCGAGCGCGCCGACTACCTGCGCTACCTGTCGGTGGTCCGCGACAACATCCGGGCGCATGCCGCCGACCAGCGCGCGCGGCTCGACTGGTCGCATCCGGAACCCGCCGACCTGCCGGCGTTCGTCGGCACCCGACGCCAATGGGAGCGCGACCCGCACGACTCGGACTTCCTGGTGCTGCGCACCGGCCGCGCCGACGTGGCCCTGGACGCGACGCTGAAGGTCGCCGACGCCGTCGACGAGGTGGACCTGGAGCCGGTGTCGCACAGCGCCCTGCGCGCGCTGCTGGACACCCAGCGCACCCTGCCGGCCGCGCCGGCCGGGCTGATGCTGTCCCGGATCTCCCGGGTGCGCGTGGTGGGAGAGCCCGACGAGGTGCGCGCCGCGGTGCGCGCCTGGGTCGCCCAGGCCGCCACCTGGCACGACCCGACCGTGCTCGGCGTGGCGCTGGCCGGCCCCGGCCTAGAGTCCGACGACTGGTCCTGGCTGAAATGGCTACCGCACGTTGATGTTCCGGGTGTGATCGACGGGCTCGGCCCTGCCCGCTACCTGCACGCCGACGCTGACCGGCTGATCGCCGCCATCGGACCGGTACTGGCCGAACGCCCCCTGTTCGACGGCACCGCGGACCACGGCCTGCGGCACCTGATCATCCTGGTCGACGACCCGGGCTACGACCTGGACGCCTCGGTGCTGTCCGAGGCGCTGGCCGGGGTGACCGTGGTGCAGATCGGCGGCCCCGACCCGGGCCGCGACCAGTACCCCGACCCGGAGCGCCCCGTGCTGCGGGTGGCCGACGGCAAGATCGCGCGCTGGCAGGCATCGGGCTGGGAGACCGAGATCGAACAGGCCGACTCCTTCTCGCCGGCCGAGGCGGCCCAGTTGGCCCGCGGCCTGTCGCGCTGGGACTCCAACCCCGCCCACACCGGGCTGCGGTCGGCGGCCACCAACGGCGCCACCTTCACCACGCTGCTCGACATTCCCGACGCCTCCAGCCTCGACGTGCCGACGCTGTGGGCGCCGCGGCGCCGCGAGGACGAACTGCGGGTGCCCATCGGTGTCACCGCCAACGGGGAGCCGCTGTTCTTCGACCTCAAGGATGAAGCCGAGGGCGGTATGGGCCCGCACGGCCTGATGATCGGTATGACGGGTTCGGGCAAGTCGCAGACCCTGATGTCGATCCTGCTGTCGCTGTTGACCACGCACTCGGCCGAGCGGCTGATCGTCATCTACGCCGACTTCAAGGGTGAGGCCGGCGCCGACATCTTCCGCAACTTCCCGCAGGTCGTCGCCGTCATCTCCAACATGGCCGAAAAGCGTTCGCTGGCAGACCGGTTCGCCGACACCCTGCGCGGTGAGGTGGCGCGGCGGGAGAACCTGCTGCGCGATGCCGGCCGGCGGATCACCGGCAGTGCGTTCAACTCGGTCGCCGAGTACGAGGCCGCCCGCGACGCCGGGCACGACCTGGAGCCGCTGCCGACGCTGTTCGTGGTGGCCGACGAGTTCACCCTGATGCTCGCCGATCACCCCGAGTACGCCGATCTGTTCGATTACGTTGCCCGCAAGGGCCGCTCGTTCCGGATCCACCTGCTGTTCGCGTCGCAGACGCTGGACATCGGCAAGATCAAGGACATCGACAAGAACACCTCCTACCGGATCGGTCTGAAGGTGGCCAGCCCGGCGGTGTCCCGGCAGATCATCGGGGTCGAGGACGCCTATCACATCGAATCGGGCAAGAACCACAAGGGCGAGGGCTTCCTGGTGCCCGCGCCCGGTGCCACCCCGATCAAGTTCCGCAGCACCTACGTCGACGGCATCTACGAGCCGCCGCGGGCGGCGAAATCCGTTGTGGTCCCGGCGACCCCGCGTCCGCGGTTGTTCACCTCCACCGCCGTGGACGCCGACCAGGACGTCATCCAGATCATCGAGTCCGACCACGTCGAGGACTACGGCCCGCCGCGCAAGCTGATCGCCACCATCGGTGAGCAGCTCGCCAGCGTCGGCCCGAAGGCGCCGGAACTGTGGCTGCCGCCGCTGGACGAACCGATCCCGCTGGTCGAGGTGCTGGGCACCGCCGGCATCGCACCCGGGTCGCGCCGCTGGCCGCTCGGCGAGATCGACCGGCCGTTCGAGATGCGCCGCGATCCGCTGATCTTCGACGCCACCTCCGGCGCGGGCAACCTGGTCATCCACGGCGGCCCGAAATCCGGCAAATCCAGTGCGCTGCAGACGTTCATCCTGTCGGCGGCCGCGCTGCACGCGCCGGGCCAGGTCAGCTTCTACTGCCTGGACTACGGCGGCGGCGCGCTGGCCAAGGTGGCCGGACTGGCGCACGTCGGCAGCGTCGCCTCCCCGCTGGAGCCCGAGCGCATCCGTCGTACCTTCGGTGAGTTGGAAACGCTGCTGATCGCCCGCCGCCAGCAGGGCGCGGTGCCCGAGGGTGGCTACACCGACGGCTACGGCGAGGTGTTCCTGGTCATCGACAACCTCTACGCCTTCGGCCGCGACAACGTCGACCAGTTCAACACCCGTAACCCGTTGCTGGCCAAGGTGACCGAACTGGCCAACTCCGGCCTGGCCTACGGCATCCACGTCGTGGTCACCACGCCGAACTGGCTCGAGGTGCCGCTGGCCATGCGCGACGGTCTGGGCCTGCGGCTGGAACTGCGGCTGCCCGATGCCCGGGACTCCAACGTCCGGGTGGTGGGTGCCCTGCGCCGGCCGGCCGAGAGCGTGCCGATCGACCAGCCGGGCCGCGGCCTGACCATGGGCGCCGAGCACTTCCTGTTCGCCCGCCCGCAGCCCGAGCTCGTCGGCGAGCTGAACGCCGCGGCCGCCGGGAAGCGCGCCCCGGAGGTCCGGCTGCTGCCGACCGTGCTCGATCCGGCCGATGTGGCCCCGCTGTTCATCCCGCCGGAGCTGGTGGTCGTCGGCCGCCGCGAGGAGGACCTGGGACCGGTCGCCGTGGACTTCGCGGCCAACCCGCTGATGATGGTGCTCGGCGACACCCGCTCGGGCAAGACCAACCTGCTGCGCCACGTAATCCGCACGGTCCGGGAGAACTCCACCGCCGAATCGGTGGCGTTCACCGTCGTCGACCGCCGGCTGCAGCTGGTCTCCGAGCCGCTGTTCACCGACAACGAGTACACCGCCAACATCGACCGGATCACCCCGGCGATGCTGGGACTGGCGGCGCTGATCGAGAAGCGTCGGCCCCCGGTCGGGTTGTCCCCGGCGGAACTTGCCGAATGGTCGCGCCGCGGCGGCTCGGGCGAGCACACGCACTACCTGATCATCGACGACGTCGACGCCATCCCGGACGGACCGGCGATGTCCGGCCCGTACCTGGGCCAGCGGCCGTGGACCCCGCTGATCGGGATGCTCGCCGAGGCCGGGGATCTGGGACTGCGGGTGATCGTCACCGCCCGGGCCACCGGGTCCGGGCACATGCTGATGACCAACCCGCTGCTGCGCCGGCTCAACGACCTGCAGGCCACCACGGTCATGCTGTCGGGCAACCCGGCCGACAGCGCCCGGATCCGCGGGCACCGGTTCGCCCGCGCGGCGGCTGGGCGCGCCATGTTGTTCGACGACGGCGACCAGCCCACGCATCTGCAGCTGGTGCTGGTGCCCGAGGCGGTCGGTTCCACCCAATCGCATCTTCGCAATCAACAAGGAGAGGAGTTCGGCTCATGACCCTGAATGTCGTTCCCGAAGGACTGGCGGCAGCCGGCGCCGCTGTGGAGGCGCTGACCGCGCGGCTGGCCGCGGCCGAAGCCGGTGCGGCACCGCTGATTTCCGCCGTCATCCCGCCCGCCGCGGACCCGGTCTCGCTGACCAGCGCCGCCGGTTTCAGCGCGCACGGAGCGAACCACGGCGCGGTGGCCGCACAGGGCGTCACCGAACTGGGCCGCTCCGGCATGGGTGTCGGGGAGTCCGGCGTCAGCTACGCCACCGGCGACGCCCAAGCCGCGTCGAACTACCTGATCGCCCGCGGCGTCTGATGGTCGCCCCGGTGTGGATGGCTGCACCGCCGGAGGTGCACTCCACGTTGCTGTCTGCCGGGCCGGGTCCCGCGGCACTGTTGGCCGCCGCCGGGTCCTGGACCGGGCTGAGCGCGGAGTACAGCGCGTCGGCCGCCGAACTGATGTCGATCCTGGCCGACGTCGGCGCGGGCGCCTGGCAGGGCCCCAGCGCCCTGCAGTACACCGCCGCCCACGTGCCCTACCTGGCCTGGCTGGAGCAGTCGAGCGTGAACTCGGCGGCCAACGCCCTGGCCCACGAAGCGACGGCCGGTGCCTACACCGCGGCGCTCGCGGCCATGCCCACGCTGCCGGAACTGGCGCTGAACCACGTGATCCACGGCGTACTGATCGCCACCAATTTCCTTGGTATCAACCTGATCCCGATTGCGGTCAACGAAGCCGACTACGTGCGGATGTGGATCCAGGCGGCCACCACCATGGCCACCTACGACGCGGTCTCGACGGCATCGGTGGCGGCCGTGCCGACCGACGCCCCCGCGCCGATGCTGATGTCGATGGATGCGAGTGAGGCCGTCACGCAACCGGCCAACCTGGCCGCGACCGCGCAGGCCGCCGACAGCGGTGACGCGTTGAGCAACTCCAACGCGATCATCGACTTCCTGGAGAACTACATCAAGACCCTGCCGATGGGCGACGAGATCTTGAAGTTCCTCCGGGATCCGTCGTACCTGCTGACGTTGCTGCAGACCAACCCGGCTGCGGCGGCGCTGCTGATCTTCGCCATCGGCTGGCAGCTGGTGTTCCAGCCGGTCGGCTGGGGAACCTGGGGCGCGTTGCTCACCGCGCCGCTGTGGCTGCCGATCGTCGCCGGGCTGGGTCTGCTGGGCCTGGTCGGCCTCACTCAGCTGCAGCAGGACGCCCCGGCCGACCAGGGCGGCGACCAGGAGGCGGTCCGGGACTTGCCGCGCCAGGATCACCAGACGTACCCGGCCGTCAGCATCGCGCCCGCACCCGCCGGCGCCCCGGCGGCCCCGGCCGCACCCGTGGCATCCGGTGCTCCGGCCGGTGCCGCCGCCCCGGTCGCACCGGTGGCCCCGGCGGCGATGATCGCCTACGCGGTGAAGATGGATCCCGAGGAGGGGGTCGGCCCCACATTGACCGACCACACCGGGGCGAAGGCACCTGCCTCGGGCCTGTCCGCCCCGGCGGCAGCGGCCGCCATCGCCGCCGCGGCCGCCGCGAAGCGCCGGGCCCGTCGGTCCCGGGGCGCGTCGATCAAGGACCGCGGCCGCAAGTACGAATACGCCGACCTGGAGGCCGACGACGGCCCGACGGCGGCCGGGGAAACCCCGGAACCGGTCGGTGCCACGGCACGCACCGCGTCGGCCTCGGGCGTCGGCGCCGGGACGATGGGCGCGGCGGGACTGTTCGCCGGGACCGCCGCGGATGCCGACGCCGACGCGATCGGGCTGACCGCACTGCCCGAGGACGAACTCGGCGCCGGGCCGCGGATGCCGCTGTTGCCCGGCGGCTGGGGCCACACCCCGCCCGAGAACACGGGAGGGGAGGACCGGACAAACTGATCCCGCATCCCGACAACCCCGCAATGACTACCAGAATCCCAGTTCCACAACCTGATTGGAGAAGATGACGATGAGCCTTCTGGACGCTCACATCCCGCAGCTGGTCGCCTCCGAGGCCGCCTTCGGCACAAAGACCGCGCTGATGCGCTCCACCATGGCCGCCGCCGAGCAGAGCGCGGTGTCCTCGCAGGCGTTCCATCGCGGCGAGTCCTCGCTGGCCTTCCAGGCGTCGCACCACCGCTTCCTGGAGGTCGCCGCCAAGGTGAACATGCTCCTCGACGTCGCGCAGGCCAACCTCGGCGACGCCGGCACCACCTACGTCGCGCAGGACGCCGCCGCGGCCAGCACCTACAACTTCTGATTCCCCCTCTAGCAGAAAGAGAAAGGACCGACCATGGGTCAGATCATGTACAACTACCCGGCCATGCTGGGTACCTCGGCCGAGATGACCGGCTACGCAGGAACTCTGACCGGCCTGGGCGCCGACATCGCCGCCGAGCAGGCCGCACTGAGCGCCTCCTGGCACGGCGACACCGGCATGAGCTACCAGGCCTGGCAGACGCAGTGGAACACCGCCATGGAGGAACTCGTCCGGGCTTACCGGGCGATGGCCGGCACCCACGAGCAGAACACCGTCACCATGATGGCGCGGGACCAGGCCGAAGGCGCGAAGTGGATGTGAGCTCCAGGCTCACCAACGTGGCTGTAAGCGGTGGCCGCTAACGCCGTCGAACTGACCGTCGAATCCGCCTGGTTCATCGCTGAGGAGTCGGCGGCCGGTTCCTTCCCCTGGGTACTGGCCATCACTCCGCCGTATTTCGACGCCGCCGAGCGCGGCCCGTTCGCCGACCGGCAGCGGGCCGCCCTGGCGGGCCTCGGAGTGATCGACGACGGCCGCATCAACCCGGCCGTCGTCGACTGGGTCCGCACGGTGTGCTTCCCGGACCGCTGGCTGGAGCTGCGATTCGTCAAACCGGGGTCGCCCACGACGAAACCGGGCGGTTCGGCGAGGCTCGGCGGAGTGGACGGGAGCGGAGCGAGTGGCCGCGGAGCCGAGGGGAAGCCGGGGCCGCCCGCGACCGAACCGGGACCGCCGGATTCGACGGCCGGCGCGGACCTGCTGCGCGGACTGGTCGCCAAGCGCGGCGACCGCGTGGTGGTGGCCCTGCGCAGCGGCGGACTGCTGACGCTGACCTCGATGGACGCCGCCCACCCGCGCGACCTGGTGCCGATCGTCACCGTCGGCCTGGCCCGTGCCGCACCCGCGGTGTTCCCCGAGTTCGCCCTGCCGGCGCGGGTCGGGGCCCGGGCCGACGAGCGACTGCGGGCCGGGGTCGGCATCGTGGAGACGCTGGAGTACCTGGGCATCCCGCGGGCCGCCCGGCCGGTGATCGCCGCGGTGTACGGCGGGTCGCGCAACTACGCCGAGATCGTCGCCGGCGCCCGGGGCATCGGCACCGAGCAGACCTCGCCGGTCGGCCTGGGCATCATGGACGCCGAGCCGGGCCGGATCCTGGTCCGCCCGGAACGCGCCGACGACGGCGAGTGGATCTCCCACTTCGCCCCCGGCACCAGCGACGCCATCGCCCGCGCGGTCGACGACCTGACCGCCACCCTGCCCGACGGCCGCTGGTTCGCCGACGCCCGACTGACCCGAGACTTCACCGGCTGACCGGCCGGACCGAACACCAGCTTCACCAGCACGAGAAGAGAGAACCCGAGAACCCATGACTGTGACCCAGGAGAATCCGGCGGCTGCCGGCCCGGTGTTGCCGATCGTCCGCGTGGCGGTGCTCGCCGAGCGCCGCATCGTGGAGATGGCGCTGCCCACCGAGGTACCGCTGCGCGAGATCCTGCCCGCGGTGGTGCGTCTGGTGCATGCCGACGCCGACGCCGAGGCGGAGGCCGCCGAACCCGGCGCCGGGGGACGACGGCTGTCGCTCGCCCCGATCGGCGGCGCGCCCTACAGTCTGGACGCCAGCCTGGACACCGTCGGGGTGGTCGACGGTGACCTGCTGGCCCTGACCCCGACCCCCACCGGCCCGGCGGCTCCCGGCGTGGTCGAGGACGTCGCCGACGCCGCCGTCATCTTCTCCGCCGCCCGCCTCCGCGGCTGGGGCCTGGCCGACATCCGCCGGCTGGCCCACACCGCCGTCGTGATCACCCTGCTGGCCGCCACCGGACTGGCCGTCGCGCACCGGCTGGCCGTCGGCGGGCTGCTCGGCCTGTACGCGCTGGGCGGTCTGGCCGCCGTCGCCGTCGTCGCCGCCCTGTGGTGGCGCGGCCGCGCCGACGAACTGTCGGTGGCCGCGCTGGTTCCCGTCGGGGCGGTCTTCACCCTCGCCGTGCCGGGATCCTTCGGTGCGCCGCAGGTCATGCTCGGCGCCGCCGGCGTCACCGCCTGGGCGCTGCTGAACATCTTCCTCGGCACCTACGCCCGCAGCGTGTTCACCGCGGTGACCGCCGTCGGCATCGCGGTCGCCGTGGTCGCCGGGATCGCCGAGCTCTGGCCGGCGTTGCCGCTGGCGACACTCGGCGCCGCGCTGATGCTGGCCGCGCTGCTGCTGATCGTCCAGGCCGCGCCGCTGTCGGCGCTGTGGGCCCGGCTGCCGCTGCCGGTCATCCCCGCCCCGGGCGACCCGGTGCCGTCGGCGCCGGAGGCCGGTGTGCTGGCCGACCTGCCGCGCCGGGTCCGCCTCGCCGACGCCCACCAGAGCGGTTTCGTGGTGGCCGCCGTCGTGCTGTCGGTGCTGGGCTCGGTCGCCGTCGTCGCCCCGGGCGCCGGGGTGTCCCCGTGGGCCTGGTACCTGATCGGCGCCACCGCCGCCGCATCCATGCTGCGCGCCCGCGTCTGGGACTCGGCGAACTGCAAGCGCGCGCTGCTGGCCCAGCCGGTGCTGCTGGGGCTGTCCCTGATCGTCATGTTCGCCGTCAACGGCAACTTCGCGGGCGCCGGCTGGACCCTGCTCGGGCTGGCCGTGCTGACCCTCGGCGTGGTGATCGTCGCCGCCAACCCCGGTCTGGCCGAACCCGATGCCTACTCGATTCCCATGCGCCGCGTGGTGGGGCTGTGCTCGGCCGGGCTGGACGCCTCGCTGATCCCGGTGATGGCCTACCTGGTCGGGATCTTCGCCTGGGTGCTGAATCGATGATCCGCCGGGCGGCCCGGGTCGCCGGGGCTGCCACGGCCGTGCTGGCCGCGGTGGCGCTCAGCGGCGCGCCGGCCGGGGCGATCAACGAGCCCGTCGTCGACGCCGCGGCCCCGACCCCGTCGGGCAACACGGGTCCGAGCGTGCCGATGGCCCAGCGCGGCGAGTGCGTCGTCACCGCCCTGCGGACCGGCACCGACATCGCCGCGACGACGGCCGCCGCCCGGCAGCTGAACCTGCCCGGCGCGTGGGCGTACTCCCGCGGTGAGGGCCAGAAGGTGGCCGTCATCGACACCGGCGTGAACGCCGGACCGCAGCTGCCGAACCTCATCGGCGGCGGGGACTTCCTCGGCACCGGCAACGGCCTGACCGACTGCGACGGGCACGGCACCCTGGTGGCCGGTCTCATCGCCGGCCAGCCCGGCGTCGGTGCCTTCTCCGGGGTCGCACCGGGAGCGGAGATCATCGCGCTGCGCCAGACCTCCCCGCGGTTCTCGCCGAACGCCAACGGCCAGGACCCCGCCGCCACCCGCGCGGCCGCCGACATCGACTCGCTGGCCCGTTCGGTGGTGCACGCCGCCGATCTGGGGGCCCGGGTCATCGTCATCTCGATGACCACCTGCCTGCCCGCCGACTCCACGCTGAATCAGTCCGCGCTCGGCGCCGCGCTGCGCTATGCCGCCCGCGACAAGGATGCGGTGATCATCGCCGCCGCCGGTGACATCGGCGGGGCGAACACCAACTGCCAGGCCAACCCGCTGGGCGGGATCGCCGGCGGCGCCGACCCGCGGTCCTGGGGCGGGGTCGGCTCGCTCTCGGTCCCGGCCTGGTGGTCGCAGTACGTGCTCTCGGTCGGTTCCGTCGACGACGGCGGCCAGCCGTCCGGGTTCAGCATGTCCGGACCGTGGCTGGGCATCGCCGCGCCGGGGGAGAACATCCTCTCGCTGAGCAACGCCGCCGGCGGCGGGCTGGCCAACGCCACTCCCGACGGGCGCGGCAAGTACAACAACCTGTCCGGTACCGGCTACGCCAGCGCGTATGTGGCCGGGGTCGCCGCCCTGGTCCGCAGCCGGTTCCCGGATCTGCCCGCCAACCAGGTCGTCGACCGGCTGACCCGCACCGCGCACAACGGTGCCCGGTCCCCGTCGAACCTGGTGGGAGCCGGCGTCGTCGACCCGGTCGCGGCGCTGACCTGGGAGCTGCCGGCCCGCAACACCGGCCCGGCGCAGACGCCGATCGACGCACCGGTTCCGGTGCCCGAGGCCGACCACACCGGGCGCATCGTGTCCTTCACCGGGGCCGGACTGCTGGCCCTGATCGTCGCCGGGGCCGCACTGACCATGCGCCGGCGTACCGACCAGCCGGGGCCGGAAAATCCCAGCCCCGAACACCCCAGAGAGGAAGCCGTTTCGTGAGCAACCGAGGCTTCACCGTCGTCTATCCAGGCCCCGCGCGACTGACCCTGGTGGCACTGTTCGCCATCCCGGCGGCCATGGCCTACCCGTGGCACACCGACATCCAGCGCTGGATCCTCGGCGTCGCGGTGGCCGTGGCACTGCTGGCGCTGAGCTGGTGGCGCGGTGCGCATCTGAGCACCCAGGCGTGGCGGCGGTTGGCCATGCTGGTTCCGCGGCGAGGGGGGCACGGGGTGCACGCCGGCCTGGACCGCGGCGCCACCGACGCGCGCACCACCGCGGTGCTGTCGGTGCGCGGCGGCCCGGAGGCGACCGAACTGCCGCTGGCGCTGATCGCCGGCTACCGCGACCGCTACGGCGTGCGCGCCGACGGGGTGCGGATCGTGCAGTGTGAAACCGCCGACGGGACTTCGATTTTCATCGGTCTGACTATCGCGGCGGCGCCGAACCTCGCCGCCCTGCAGGCCCGATCGTCGGCGATTCCGCTGTGGGACACCGCCGAGGCGGCCGCCCGCCGTCTTGCCGACCAGCTGCGCGAACTCGGCTTCGACGCGGTGCCCGCGGTGGAGATCGAGGTGCCCGAGCTGCTCGGCCCGGAGGCCAAGGCGCGCTGGCGCACGGTGTCCGACGGCGGCGCCGGCTACGTCACCGGCTATGCGCTGCAGGCAGATTCGGGCCTGCCGGAGGCCATCGACGAACTTTGGGCGGCCGATTGCACCGAACGCTGGACGGTCGCCGAGATCCGGGGTGACGGCGTGGCGGTGGCCGCGGCCGTGCGCACCGACGACGCGCCGGAGTCCGACGGCTCCGGGCTGATCGCAGTGCGCGGACGTCAGGCCGCGGCCCTGGCCGCCCTGCACCCGATGTCGGTTCGCCCCGTGCTGGCCGCCTGCGGCCCGATCGAGCTGCTCGACGACTTGTCCTGGCCGGTCGCGGAGGCGCTCAAAGCATAGCCGCAACCGTTCGGCTCAATTCATTTTTTCGAGGTACAAAGCGCCCCAGATGATTTGGGTCAACGCGGCGGCGAGTTCGGCGTCGTAGTCGGACGGTTGGTGCGGCAGATTCTGGTGGCACGCACGTTCCACCATCCAGGTTAGTGCGCTGGCGACGGGTTGGGCGGGCAACTCACTGCGGATCGTCCCGTCGGTCTGGCCCCTGGTGATCACGCCGGAGAGATCGACGCTGATGTCGTTGAGCAACTGACGGTAGGTGGTGGCCACTGAGGCGTCGTAGCTGGACATCTCGTTGAGCGCGGTGATCAGTGCCTGATGCCGTCGGTAGCTGTCGATGATGCGGCGCATAGACACCTCAAGGTCGCCGGGATCGCGTCGGTCGGCGGCGTTCCACCACACGCCGGCGTCGTCGGACAACTCGCCGAACACGCGCCCGGCCAGCCGTCGGATCAGATCGCCCTTGTCTTCGAAATAGATGTAGAAGGTTGCGCGGGAGATGCCGGCTTCGGTGGCGAGTCGGTCGACGCTCAGATCGGTGAAGCTGTCCCCGTCGCGCATCAACCGCTCGGCAGCCTCCATCAGCCGGGTCTCGACGGCCGCGCGCCGTTGCTGTCTGCTGACTTGCGGTCTCCGTGGCATCGGGTCTCCCTGTCTATTCCGGCGCAAGTTTAGTGAGGCCGATTTGCATATTGACTAGACGGTAAGGCTAGACATACTGTCTAGACGTAGCGTTTAGTGAGCTGAGTCACCCAATTGGAGGAGCGGCAGATGAGTACCCGGATCACCGACGACGCCGCGGGTGTGCTCGCCGATCCGCGCGCCTACGCCGACGAGCAGCGACTGCACCAGAGCCTGGCTCACCTGCGCGCCCATGCACCGGTGTCCTGGGTGGACGTCGAGGGTTTCCGCCCGTTTTGGGCGATCACCAAGCATGCGGACGTGATGGACATCGAGCGGTGCAACGACCTGTTCGTCAACGCCCCACGGCCATTCCTGACGACCGCAGCGCTCGACGACAAGCTGTTGGCGGATCGCGACGCCGGTATCGGGCTGTCCACGCTCATCCACATGGACGACCCGCACCACCGGGATATGCGCAAGATCGGCGCGGACTGGTTTAGGCCAAAGGCGATGCGGGAGCTGAAGGATCGCTGCGACGAGCTGGCCAGGTTCTATGTCGACAAGATGGCCGCGCAGGGGCCGGAACTAGACTTCGTCCAGGAGATCGCGGTCAACTATCCGCTGTATGTGATCCTGTCGCTGCTGGGCCTGCCGGAGTCGGATTTCCCGAGGATGTTGAGGCTGACGCAGGAGCTGTTCGGTGGCGACGACAGTGAATTTCAGCGTGACGGCGGCGTCGAGGCAGTCCTGGCTACGCTACTGGACTTCTTCGCCTACTTCTCGGAGCTGACCGCTTCGCGGCGCGCACATCCCACCGACGATCTAGCATCGTCGATCGCCAACGCGACGATCAACGGCGAGCCGCTGTCGGACATGGACACTGCGTCCTACTACGTGATCGTCGCGACCGCCGGCCATGACACCACCAGCGCGGCCATCGCCGGCGGACTGCTGGCGCTGCTGGAGAATCCGATGGAACTGACGCGATTGCAGCGGGATCCCGCATTGATGGGTACCGCCGTGGAAGAGATGATCCGCTGGGTGACGCCGGTCAAGGAGTTCATGCGCACCGCGCAGGCCGACACCGAGATGCGCGGGGTTCCGATCGCGAAGGGTGATTCGGTCCTGTTGTCCTATCCGTCGGCCAACCGTGACGAAGAGGTGTTCGCCGACGCAGCACGCTTCGACGTCGGTCGTGACCCCAACAAGCACCTATCCTTCGGCTACGGAGTGCACTTCTGCCTGGGTGCCGCGCTGGCGCGCATGGAGATGAACAGCTTCTTCTCCGAACTGATCCCACGGATCGAGTCGATCGAATTGGCCGGTGAGCCCGAACTCGTCGCCACGACGTTCGTCGGCGGCGTCAAGCATCTGCCGATCCGCTTCTCGCTTAAGTGAACCCCGGGGGTCAGAACATCACCGGCGCCAGGAACTTCGTCATCCTGCGCAGGTAGTCCGGCTGACTGACGTGCAGGATGTGATTGCCCGGGAACCAGTGCAGCGCACAGCGATCCCAGTGCCGCCACAGTGCCTCGGACTGTTCCGGCGGGGCCAGCCGGTCGCCCAGGCCGGTGATGATCAGGCGTCGTTCCTTGGCCACCTGCGGCCGGTAGTTCAGCGGGCTGTGATAGGCCGACGCCGCCTCCGACGCGGCCCGGCTCACCCCGCCGCCGAGGCGGCCCAGCGCGACCAGCTTGTTGGCCGGGAACCACGAGTCGAACATCGACTCCGGTTCCACCACCGGCACATTCGGGATCACCGCGCGCAGCCGCCGGTCGGCGCTGGCGATCAGCGCCGAGGTGTAGCCGCCCAGCGACATCCCGGTCAGTGCGATCCGGTCAACGCCGGTGTGCTCCAGATAGTCCATCAGCGAACGGAAGTCGTAGACGGCCTGGCCCATGGTCTCGGCGAATCCGGCCATGCCGTTGGCGAAGATGCCGTAACCGGAGAACGGCGAACCTTTTTCGGCCCGCGGGCCGTGAAAGGGCAGGGTGTAGAGCATGATGTCGTAGCCGGATTTGAAGAACCACGGCAGTGAGAAGAACACCCCGTTGAACAGATACGGCGACCCCAGGAATCCGTGGATGACGCACAGGGTGGGCCGGGGGCCGTCGTCGTGACGCCAGTGCTGGGCTGCCACGGTGTTGTTGTTGCGGAGGCTGTTCCACAGTCCGCGCATCTCCGGGTTCAGCGGCCGGAAGCCGCTCTCGAACCGGATCTGGTCGACGTGGCCGTGCGCCAGCCATTCGGCCACCGGGCCGGCCGGGCGGGTGCTGACCCGCGGGGCCTCCGACGGCGCCGGGAACGACTTGGCCGCATCCTTTTCCGCGGCCAGCTCGGCGAAGAACTCCAGATGGCGCCGCTCGGCCAGCAGATCGGAACCACCCAGCATGCCGCCGAGCACCGGCGGCAGCATCGCCGCACCGACCAGCGAGGCGATCGCGGTGCGCAACCCGAGATCGGCCATCGCCGAGGCGTCGACCACGGCGCGCTGGGCCCAAGTCAGCTCCGCGCGGGTGGGCAGACCGCGGGAACCCGCCTCACCGCCGGCCACGTCGGGCATCGGGATGGGCGGATCGATCACGTCGTCGGAGAATTCGCCGGCAGTCACGTCCCGGATGCTACGCCGAACGGTTGCCAGGTTTGCGGCGTAATGTTCGGCCGGTGTGGGACCCCGGTACGTACCTCGAATTCGCCGATCACCGCGGCCGCCCGTTCTTCGACCTGCTGGCCCGGGTGGGCGCCGAGGCGCCGCGCCGCGTCGTCGACCTGGGCTGCGGTCCCGGAAACCTGACCGCCGTCCTGGCGAAGCGCTGGCCGGACGCCGTGATCGAGGCCGTCGATAGCTCGCCGGAGATGGTGGCCGCCGCCCGCGAGCGCGGCATCGACGCGGTACTCGGTGACGTCGCCGCCTGGACACCGAAACCCGACACCGACGTCGTGCTGACCAACGCCGTCCTGCAGTGGATTCCCGGCCACACCGAGCTGCTCCGGCACTGGGCCGGCCAACTGGCTCCCGGATCCTGGCTGGCGATGCAGGTACCGGGCAACTTCGACGCGCCCTCGCACCGGGCCGTGCGCGCAGTGGCCAAATCGCCGGAGTTCGCCGCCGATCTGGCCGACCTGCGGTTCCGGGGGCCCGACATCGTCGAGGACCCGGCCGGCTACGCCGCGGCCCTGACCGACGCCGGGTGCAGCGTCGACGCGTGGGAGACCACCTACCTGCACGAACTGCGCGGCGCGACCCCGGTGCTGGATTGGATCACCGGCACTGCGCTGACCGAGGTGCGCGCCCGGCTGTCACCGCAGCAGTGGGAGGCGTTCCGGCAGACGATCATTCCGCTGCTGGACCAGGCTTATCCGCCCCGGCCCGACGGGGTGACGTTCTTCCCGTTCCGGCGGGTGTTCACCGTCGCGCAGGTTCGCTAGCCGCATCGCGGCTGGGCCCGGTTGCCAGCGGCCTGTGATAGGTGTGAGCGATGACCCGCATCCGCGTGCGCGACGCCGTCGCACTGGCCGCAGCGCTTCTCTACGCCCTGCTGTGGATCGGCTGGGTCGCCGGCTGGGGCTGGCTGCACAGCTTCGACCAGGCGCTGCTGAACCCGCCGCACGCCTACGGTGTCGAGCATCCCGGCTGGGTGCAGGGCTGGAACGTCTTCAGCACGGTGTTCGGGCCCGAGGTGCTGCGCGGGCTGGTGCTGGTGCTGATCGTGGTGGAACTGATCCGCCGCAACTACCGTCCAGCGGTGTTTCTGCTGCTGACCGCGGGCGGCAGTGCACTGGTGACCGAGGTGGCCAAGACGCTGGCCGACCGGCCGCGCCCGGAGACCCGCCTGGTCGAGGCGCACGGGATGTCGTTCCCGTCCGGGCACGCGGTGGGAGACCTGGTCATCGTCGGCGGACTGCTGGTCGCCTACCTGCCGGTGATCGCGCCGCGGTGGCGGACCCTCGTCATCGCCCTGGGCGCGGCCGTGGTGGTGATGATCGGGGTGTCCCGGGTGGTGCTCAACGTGCACAACCCCTCGGACGTACTGGCCGGCTGGTCGCTGGGCTACCTGTACCTACTGGCCTGCGTGCGGTGGTACCCGCCGCGGCCCGCCCTCGAGGCCGCCGTCGCGGCCGCCCCCGGGACCGTCACACCGGCGGCCGGTACACCGCCAGCGCCCGATACATCGACGTGAAACTCGCGTGGGTCAACGCCGCGCCGACTTCCCCGTCGTGCGCGATCGGCGTGGGCCCGTCCACCGAGGTGAAGGAGAACTCGGGTACCTGCAGCTCGTGATAGAGCGGGCTGCGGGTCAGCCGGCCCAGCGCCAGCGACGACAGGATCCGCAACCGGGCCAGCGGCCGGCCGATCTCCAGCATCCGGATGTCGATCAACCCGTCGTCCATCCGGGTTCGGCGGGCCGGGGCGAACCCGGCGGGCAGATAGATCGAGTTGCCGAGGAAGAACAGCGAGGTCTCGATGGACTTGTTGTCGTAGCGGATGCGCACCGACCGCTCGCCCTGCATCGTCTTCCACAACGCGTAGGCGCCGGCCACCGGCTTGCCGACCTTGTGCTCGAAACGCTCCCGGGTGGCGACGAACTGCGGGTAGGCGCCGATGCTGGCGGTGTTGACGATGATGCCGGACTCGTTGAGCCGGATCAGGTCGACCTTGGAGACGGTGCCGTTGCGCACCGCGGCGATCGTCTTGTCCGGCGTCGGGCAGCCGATGTCCTTGGCGAAGTGGTTGAAGGTGCCGGCGGGGAACACCGCCAGCGGCTTGCCGGTCGCCACCGCGATCGCGGCGGCCGTCCCGACGGTGCCGTCGCCGCCGGCGATGCCGAGCACCTCCGCGCGGTCGGCGGCGTCGCGCAGGATCCGGTCCACGTCGTCGTCCTTCTTGAGTTCGACGATCTCGGCGGCCGGCAGTTCCCGGCGGACCTGCTCGAGCACCCGCGTCCCGGTCCCGCTGCCGGACGCCGGGTTCACCACCAGCACCAGGCCGGCGCCGTCGATCCGCGGCGGCGCATCCACCACCAGCGGCTCGGTCGGCGGCAGCTTGGTCTCCACGATCGGCGGCACCAGCTTGGCGCCCAGCACCGCGATCCCGGCGCCGATGCCGAACCCGGCCAGCACGTCGCCGGGGTAGTGCGCCCCGGTGTAGACCCGGGACAGGCCGACCAGGCTCGCCAGCCCGCCCAGCACCAGACCGGCCGGGGGGCTCTCCAGCCCGACGCCGAGCGCGAACGCCGCGGCGCTGGCCGAATGCCCGGACGGGAACGAGTTCGACTTTGGGTAGCGGTGGATGCGGCGCCACAGCGGCACCGCGTCGTGGCCGGGCCGGTCCCGGCGCCACAGCCGCTTGGCGCCCTGGTTGGCGACCAGGCTGGTGACACCGAGGGTGATCAGGCCGCGGACCGCGCCCCGGCGCAACGACGGGCGGCCGGTGGCGAACAGGCCCGCGGCGATGGCCATCCACAGCTTGGAGTGGTCGGCGGCGCGGGTCAGCGGCGGCAGCACCGCATCCAGCAGGGGAGTGTCGGTGCCGGCGACGGCGTCGAAAACTTCCTGGTCCAGGGTAGCCAGACCCCGGGTGATCTCCTGCACTCCTCGGCTGGGCACTGATCGGGCGGGCGGTCGTCTGGCCATTCGGCCACCTTAAGCCGTGTCCTCGCCCTCCGCGGGAGTGACGATGCGACGGGTCGCGACGACCTTGCCGTCGACCCGTTTGGTGACCGCGGCCGGGGCGGGCGGAACGTTGATCCGGCCCTGGACCGGGGCGCCGTTGCGGACCGCCGGCACCGACACCCGGCGGGTGCCGTCGGACGGGCCGTCGCGCCCGCCCGGCGCGCCGGCCGCCAGCGGGGCGCCCGGCATCATCGGCATCGCCCCCATCCCGGCGCCCGACGGGTGGGTGGCCGGCGAGGCCGGGCTGGACACCACCGGAAGGGTCCGGCCCGAGGTGGGCGCGGTGGCCGCCGAGGATCCCGGCGGCGGGCCCAGTAGGGCGGCCGATCCGCCGCCAGAGGAATCGCCGGGGCCGTCTCCGAGGTCCCCGCCCAGCTCGTCGGCGAGTGCATCGGCCAGCTCCTCGTCGGTCAACCCGCCGGTGCCGTCCAGCCCGCCGCGCTCGGTCGGGGTGGTCGCACCGGATTGCCCGAGCTGGGCGAACTGCCCGGCGAGCTGGCCGGCCAACTGCCCGGCCTGGGTGGGCAGCTGTGTCAGCGGCGACAGGGCCGAACCCGCCGTACCCAGCAGGCCCTGGCCCAGGCCGCTGAACATCTGCGGCAGCTGGCCGCCGATACCGGAGTCCGCGGTGGCACCCCGCACGGTCTGCGCGGAGGTTTGCTCGTTGGCGTCGAACTTGGTGGCGGCGTCACCGGCCTTGCCGTCGCGCTCGAGGGCCTCGGCGGCCGCGCGGCCGGCGTCGTCGGGGTCACCCCAGTTGCTGGCGATCTCCAGGACCTGGGCCCACCACTCGGTGAGCACCTTGCCGGCCAGCACCGGATCAGACGGGATCGGGGGAGGCGGCGGCAACCCCAGTAACTGCAGGTAGCGGACCGCGTCGGCATTGATGGTGCCCCCCATTGCGCCATGGTAGTTCCGCGGCGGGCCGGGCGGTATTCAGTTGCGCACCGGTGGTGCCCGTGATGAAACAGTGATTTGACCTCGGCGTTGCCGGTCGTGACGATGGAACGATGCCCCCAGTTATTGCGGCGGCCCCGGCTTCCCCTCGGCTCCGCCGGCGCGCGCTCTGTGGACTGGGCTTCGTTGAACGGCTCGGCGCGCGCCACCTCCGCCGAGCTTCGCTGAACCGCCAGATTATTCGAGCGGTGCTGTCCTGCGCTGCCGTGCTCATGCTGGCCGCTGTGCCGGTTGCCCGCGCCGATTTCGAGCCGTGGTTCGCCAACCGCGTCGGCAACGCCACCCAGGTGCTGGCGGTCACCGGCACCGGCGGGTCCAACGCCAAGATGGACGCCTGGGAGCGCACCGGCAACGGCTGGACAGCGGTTGCCGCCGGCATCCCCGCCAAGATCGGCGCCAACGGCCTGTCGGCCGACAGCAACGAGGGTTCGATGAGCACCCCGACCGGCGTCTTCACCCTGGACTACGCGTTCGGCACCAAACCCAATCCGGGCTCGGGCATGCGCTACGTGCAGGTGTCGTCGAACCACTGGTGGGACGGCGACTCGTCGAGCCCGACCTACAACACCATGCAGGTGTGCGAGAAGAGCCGGTGCCCGTTCCAGACCGGCCCGCCGTCGGGCACCGAGAACCTCAACATCGCGCCGTACGCGCACGCCGTGGTGATGGGCGTCAATCCGCAGCGCACCCCGGGCAAGGGCAGTGCGTTCTTCCTGCACGGCACCGACGGCGGCCCGACGGCCGGGTGCGTGGCGATCGACGACGCCACCTTGGTCAAGCTGATGGGCTGGCTCAAGCCGGGCGCGATGATCGCCATCACCTCCGCCACCTGATCACTCGTGCAGCGCGGGCCCCGGCGTGAGGTGAAAGCCGAGGCCGGCCGTTGACATCGTCGCCTCGTACGTGCGGTCGTAGCCGGTGGCGCTGATCTTCCAGCCCGCCGGGGTGCGCCGATAAGTGTCGGCGTAGAACGCCGCGCCGATCAGCATGAAGTCCGCGCCCGCGACGATCACCCGGTCCTGCAGGTACCACCGGCCGGTGGCCTCGTCGCCGTCGACGCTCAGTTCCGGGTGCGCGACCCGGTGCTCGGTGATCACCTCCCGCGGCAGCGCGGTGCGCATGTACGCCACCAGGGAGTTCCGGTCGTAGAACCGCAGCGGGTTGCCGTCGGGCGCCGACCCGTAGTTGCCGACGACGTCGTCGGTCAGCGTGTCGGCGAAGGTGTCCCAGTCCTTGGTGTCCAGCGCGCGCAGGTAGCGGTATTTGACCGCCTTGATCTCCCGTAGGTCATCGGCCATGGCCTGCATCCTGCTCCTTCCTCAGGTACGCCGCGGCCATCTCGGCCAGGGCGGCGCGCTCACGCGGCCAGTCGAGCGGGCTGCCGATGATCTGCCGGGCCAGCACCATGCCGCGCAACGCCGCCCAGATCACCTCGACGACGGCCGCGTCCGCGGGATCGTCGCTGATCAGTGCGCCGAGGGCGCCGATGGCGACGTTCATCTCGACCAGGTGCTGTCGGGAGCCGTCGCCGAGCCGACCGCGGGTGGCGGCCAGGATCTCGAAGGCCGCCATCGACGTCGGGCTGGCGTGACACTCCCAGGCGATGTCGATGACGGCCGACAGTCGCGCCGGCAGCTCCAGGCCGGCGACGTCGGCGGTGGACACCCGCTCGATGAGCCGGGCCACCCCGTCGTCGACGACGGCCATCAGCAGCCCGTCGCGATCCCCGAAGTGGTACTGGATGACGCCCCAGGTGACGCCGGCGCGTTCGGCGACGTGCTTGGCGGTGGCCGCCGGGAAGCCCTCCTCGGCGATGCACCGGACGGTCTCGGCGATGATCTTCGCGCGGGTCTCATCCCCGCGCCGGCGCGGCGCGGTGGTGCTGCGGGTGGGAGCGGCATTTGTCATTGTTGACTTTATAACATTGTCGTCTTTATGTTGGGGGCGTGACTCCAGCCCCCAGTCGCTATGCCTCGCTGACCCGCGCCCAACTCGCCGTCCTGGTGCCCGAACTCCTGCTCATCGGCCAGATGATCGACCGCTCCGGAATGGCCTGGTGCATCGCCGCATTCGGCCGCCCGGAGATGCTGCAGATCGCCATCGAGGAGTGGGCCGGCGCGAGCCCGATCTACACCCGCCGGATGCAGAAGGCGCTGCGCTACCAGGGCACCGACATCTACACCATCTTCAAGGGCCTGCAGCTCGACATCGGCGCCCCGCCGCAGTTCATGGACTTCCGCTACATCGTGCACGATCGCTGGCACGGCGAGTTCTACCTCGACCACTGCGGCGCCCTGCTCGACGTCGAACCGATGGGCGAGGACTACGTGCGCGGCATGTGCCACGACATCGAGGACCCGACCTTCGACGCCACTGCGGTCGCCACCAACGCCAAAGCGCAGGTCCGGCCCATCCACCGGCCCCCGCGCGAACCCGCCGACCGGAGCCCGCACTGCGCCTGGACGGTCAACATCGACGACGACAACCCGGAGGTCACCGGGCTGGCGCCACTGGCCGTCATCGAGCAGACCCGGGCCGCCGGCTGGGAACTCGGGCCCATCGACCCCGACGACGAGGGCGCGGCAGACTACGCCGGCCCGTTGCTGTCCGACGTCGACTTCGCCGCCTTCTCCAAGTCCGCGCTGGTCCGCATCGCCGACGAGGTCTGCCTGCAGATGCAGCTGCTGAACCTGTCGTTCGTGCTGGCGGTCAAGAACCGGGCGACCGATGCCGCCCAGGTTGCCGACATCTGCACCAAGCAGCTGACCGGGGTGGCCGGCCTGGGCGCCGAACGGATCCGCCGGGCGCTGGACCTGCCCGGCGGGGCCGACGGGGTGTGGGCCACCTTGGAACTGCACCCGCTGGTCAACCCGACGGGCTACGTCGACGCCGAGTTCTCCAGCGGCGCAATGCGGGTGCGCCGCAGCGCCGCCCACGACGACGGCACCTGGATCGACCTGTGCGGGCCCGGGCGCACCGAGGCGCTGCAGGCCATCACCACCGCCGTCGACCCGGGGCTGACCGCCGTCGTCACCGGCAACGACGCCGACTGGACCATGACGCTGGCACCCGCCGAACACCCGCACACCGAATCCGGTGAGGTCGCGGTGACCAAGTTCAGCGGCGGCTCCGATTTCGTTTTCCAGCCGCGCCGCTCACTGCCGCTGACTGTGGTGTAGCCGGGAGTTTCTGAAAGCCCGCTGAGCGCGGGTGTCGATCGGTCGGCACGCCGCGGGTGGCGGCTATGGTGGCCGGGTGGGCGACCCGATTGGCGTGTCGATAGGCACCTCCAACCTGGTCGCCGTCCGGGTCGGCCGCGCGCCGGTCAGCCGCCGGGCGGTGCTGACCCTGTTCGGTCACCTGCCCGCCGAAGTCGGCACCCCGGAGGAGAACGGCCACCTGCCCGATCCCGACGGCATGGTGGTGCGCGGGTTCGTCGAACGGGTCGGCGACCCCGTCCCGCTGGTGGTCGGCGACGGCGCGAGCTACCGCGGCGAGACGCTGCTGGCCACCGCCCTGTCCGCGCTGCTGGACCTGGTCGGTGGCGCCGGCGCCGGGGACGCCGTCACGATCGCCGCGCCCGCGCACTGGAGCCGGACCGCGCGCACCGCACTGCAGGCCGCACTGGCTGCCGATCCGCGGCTGGCCGCGATCCGCCCCACCCTGGTTCCCGACACGCTGGCCACCCTGACCGCGCTGCACGCCGACCCCGGACTGCCGGACACCGGCGTGATCGCGCTGCTGGATTTCGGCGCCAGCGGCACCGGACTCACCCTGGTCGACGCCGCGACCGGATTCACCCCGATCGGCGAGACCCAGCGGCTGCCGTTCTCCGGTGACGAGGTCGACGCCGCCGTCCTGCGCGCGGTGCTGACGGACCTGGAACGCCACGGCGACGTCGATCCCGCGGCGACGGCGGCCGTCGGCTCGCTGGTGCGGCTGCGCCACGAGTGCCGGGTGGCCAAGGAACGGCTCTCCGCCGAGCCCGCCGTCAGCCTCGTCGCCGCGCTGCCCGGGCACCACAGCGAGGTGCGGTTCACCCGGGCCGAACTCGACGCCCTGGTCGCCCCGGAGCTGGACGGCGTGTGTGACGCGCTGGTGGATTTCGCGTCGCGACACGGTGTTCTGCTGTCCCGGCTTTCCGCGGTCGCCACCGTCGGCGGCGGGGCGGCGATGCCGATTGTCACGCAACGACTTTCGGAGCTCTCATCGGCCCCGGTGGTCACCACGCCGCGCGCCGAGCTGAACGCCACCATCGGTGCCGCACTGCTCGCCGCCCGCGGCGACGACCCCGATGCGCCGACCGGAATCTCCTGGGCGGCAGCCGGTCTGAACGACATTGCCACCGGTCTGGCGCCGGCGCTGGACGACGATGCCACCGGACTGGCGCCCGGTATGGGCGACGACGACACCGCGCAGGCCGGGATCGAAGACCCGGCCGCCGTCGGTGCGCTGGCCTGGTCGATGGACGACGATGCGATCAGCGAGCCGCTGCCCTACCAACCCGACGCCGACTTTCCCGGTGCCGGCGGTTCGGACAACCCGTACCGGCCCGACGGGCCGCGCCCGCGGATAGACTACGACGTCGACAGCGGCCCGATTGTTCTGCCGCGCAGGAGATTCCGGTTTCCACAGTTGGCAATTGGCGCTGCCGCTCTGATCGGGACGTTCGCCTTCGGCTCGCTGATCTACGGCCTGGCCAACGACGCCAAGCCGATCGAACAGAGCACCACCCCGAAGCCGACCCAGCCGGTGCTGACCGCATCGCTGACCTCCGAGGTCCCGCCACCGCCACCGCCGCCTGAGCCTGCACCCGTCATCGAGGTACCGCCGGTGGCCACCACCACGACCGTCGAGTGGACGCCGACCACGACCCCGCCGCCCCCGGTCACCACCACGACCACGGTGCCGACGACGACCACGACCACCACCACGCCGTCGACCACCACCACAACCACGACGACCACCACCACGACGACAACGACGACCACCACCACGACCACGACGACGGTGCCGATGACGACGACCTACCTCAACATCCCGTTCGTCCCGGTCCCGATTCCGATCCAGGCGCCGGTGCACCAGCCGCCGCTGCAGCCCGGTCAGGTGCCGCTGCCGCAGGCGATCAACTGAGCCGGGACTTGAGTCCCGAGCTCCCGGGCAGCAGGGCCCGCGGCGGGGCATTCTGCGGATCCGAGGCGACCGAGGCCATAGATTGGTGCCACACGACGGGGTAGGGGTGTCAATGGCCGAGATTGACGGCAAGCGCAGGTTCATGCGCAGTTCGGATGCGTTCACTTGGGCGATGGAAGCCGACCCGCGGCTGCGGTCGACCATCGTCACCCTGGTGGTGACCGAGCAGTCGCCGGACTGGGATGCCGTCGTGCACCGCTTCGACCTGTTGACCCGGACGGTGCCGTCGTTCCGCTGGCGGGTGCTCGAATCCCCGCCGCCGGCGCCGCCGCGGTGGGAGACCGACCCCGACTTCGACCTGAACTTCCACGTCCGCCGGCTCTCGGCCGGGCCCGACGGCATGGCCGGGGTGCTCCAGATGTGCCGGGTGGCCGCCATGGAGTCCTTCGACCTGGCCCGGCCGCTGTGGCAGGTGGACATGATCGACGGGCTGCCCGGTGGCGCGGCGGCGATGATCGTCAAGCTGCACCACGCCCTGACCGACGGGATCGGCGGCGTGCAACTGGCGATGACGCTGTTCGAACTGGCCCCCGAGGGCCACCGGCCGGAGCTGCCGGATGTCCCGTCGTTGCGCCAGCCGACTCGCTGGGACGATCTGCGCGACGGCGTGCGCTACAACAGCAAGCTGGCGCGACGGCTGGCCACCGGCGCGGTGCGCACCGCGCCCCGCGCGTTCGGCGCGCTGGTGCGCAATCCGGTGAGTGCGGTGCGGGAGGCGGCGGCTACCGGAGCCTCGGTGTACCGCACCGTGCGCCCGGTGACGAAGACCGGGTCGGAGTTGATGACCGAGCGGTCACTGGTTCGCGCCGTGTCGACACACACGGTGTCGCTGCCGCGGCTGCGCTCGGCCGCGCACGCGGTGGACGTCGCGCTCAACGACGCCTTCGTCGCCGGGGTGGCCGGTGGGCTGCGTCGCTATCACGAGCGGCACGGGGTGAGTGTCGACGAGCTGCACCTGACCATGCCGATCAGTCTGCGCACCGACGACGACAGGCCGGGCGGTAACCGAATCACCCTGCAGCGTTTCGATATTCCGGTGGGTGAGGCCGATCCGGCGCTGCGGATGACCGAGATCCATCGGCGGGTGGCGCAGGTGCGCGCCGAACGCTCACTGCCGTTGACCCAGCTGATCGCCGGTGCGCTGAATCTGTTGCCGCGCTTCGTGCTCGGCGAGGTGCTGCTGCACGTGGACGTGCTGGCCAGCGATGTGCCCGGGGTGCCGGTCCCGGTCTATCTGGGCGGCGCCGCGGTCACCGAGCAGTACGCCTTCGGCCCGACGATCGGGTCGGCAGTCAACGTGACCCTGCTCAGCTACGTCGACACCTGCGCATTCGGCGTGGACGTCGACACCGCGGCGATCCCCGATCCGGAGGTGTTCCATGCCTGCTTGGTCGAGGGCTTCGACGAGGTGTTGGCGCTGGGGAACCCCCCGGCCTGAGGGGTTTTGCGGGTCAGGCTGCGACGGGCTCTTTGGTCTCGGCGCCCACCGGGCGTGCCGACGGGTGCCCGAACGCGCGGGCGGCCTCGCGGGCCAGGGTCTTGCCGGCGGCGGTGTTGGCGGCCATCGCGGCACGGTTGAGCCGCAGCAGCGAGGCGGGGCTCCACCAGCCGGCAAGGCGGTTGTGCCGCTGCGCCACGTCGAGTGCGGCCAGGCAGTCGCGGTAGCTGCCGGTGACGGTGTACTCGGCGGTGAACCAGGTCAGCACCAGTCCCGAGTGCTGGACGAGGGCGATCTGGAACATCGGCTGGCCGGTCTTGGCGTTGGTGCCGACGGTCTTGGTGGTGGCGGTCGTGCTGCTGGTGGACGCGGTGTTCATGGCGACTCCTGAGCGACTACGGTGCTACGTCTTTCGTAGCGATGCGCACAGCATTGCATATAAACCGTAGCAGTGCAACAAAACCGTAGCGTTGCGACGAAATCGCCGTTCCAGCCCGCTCAGCCGGACGTGTCACCGGCCGGTGAGCCGAGCGTCCCCGGGGGGTCGTCGTCCGGTGTTTCTGCAGCTTGAGGTGCTGTACCGGGCCCGGCGTCGGCGATCTTGGGCGCGGCGGGGGTCGGGCCGGACGCGGCAATCTCGGGTGCTGCGATTTTCGGCGCACCCGTCGCAATCCTGGGCGTCGCGCCGGTTGCGATTCTGGGTGCCGCAGGTTCCGCTGCGGCAATCTTGGGCGCCGCCGCACCAGCGGGAGCCTTGCCCGGGGTCTTGGCGGGGGAGGCCTGTCGTCGGGACCGCTCGATGACGGTCAGTTCGACGGCCAGTGCCAGCGCGGCCAGCACACACAGCACCACGTCGAACATGGTGGTGATCTGCTGGGCCAGGTCCGAGCCGTAGAACGCGTTCGGGTCGGTGGGCACGAAAGCCTCCACCCGCGGCACCAGCGCCACGCCGAGCACCACCCGGCACACCGTCAGGGTCAGCACACCCAGCAGCAGGCTGCGGGCCGCCAGCTTCGGCAGCCTGGTCAACCCGTTGACCACCAACCAGCCCGCCAGGACCGCGGTGAGCAGGTCGAACGCCATCAGTGCGGTCTGCGTGTAGGGCAGGCTCGGCACGTTCAGCACGGCGTTGAGGATCAGCGTGGCGATCCGCAGCACCGCCGACCCGACGGCCCACACCGCGACCAGCAGCAGCCCCTTGCCGACCGCCGAGCGCCAGGCCGCGGCCGCCGCCGGGGCCCGGGAGTCCGCCCGCACCAGCGCCACCGGCCCGGCGATCGCCGCGACCGCGGCCCACGCCAGGTAGGCCTCGAAACCGACCCCGTTGGTGCCGGTGCTCTGCGCGACGCCGTGGAAGGCGTCGATCAGCCGGCCGGCCGGCAGCCACCAGACCACCGCGCCGCCGATCAGCACCGCCACCCCGAGACCGGCGCCGGTCAGCCGGTTCGCCTCGTCGCGGGTGCGCAGCCAGCGTGCGGCCAGCACCACCGGCACCAGCGCCACCACCGCGTAGAGCACCGCGACCGCCACCACCGTCAGGTTCTGTCCCGCGGCGTCGCCACCCCAGATCGCCGGAAACGACCGTCGCGCACGGTAATACAGCGTCAGCCCAGCGCCTAGCACGGCCAGGACCGTCGTCACGTCGGTGATCACCCGGGCCGCGGCCGACCAGAGCCCGGAGTCGGTGGCCCCGCCCAGCACCGGCTGCGCGCACAGCAGGGCACCGGCCACCGCGAACCACACCGCCGGACCGACGCCGGCCGGCGGCGTACCGGTACCCGCCTCGCGGAACGCGTCGTAGACCGCGTAACCGGCGAAACCGGCCACGGCCACCAGGTTCGGGACGTTGAGGCCCAGCCGCATGCCCGAGAGGCTCTCCGGTGCGACATCGGGCGCGGTGACCGCGCGGTGCCCGACGTGGCTGAGCACCGCCGACATCACGGTGCCCAGCGCGGCCACGATCAACAGGGCGAACAGCCAGCCGCGCCCGCCGATGCCGAGACCGGTGTGCAGGTTCCACGGCAGTGCCAGGGCCAGCAGCGCCAGCACGGCGCCGAGTCCGTCGCGTCGCGCATCCGGCGCGGCGGACGGGCGCGTCGCTGGGTGTGAATCGGGCACGGTTGGCTCCCCCCGGATCGGTGCTAGGGCGTTCTGAACGCTAGCGGATCGCTATCGCCATCTCGAGCGTGCTCAGGACGCGGCCGCAACGTTCATCACGACGGGATCGGGCAGCGGCACGGTCCGCCCACCCAGGTCGATGATGCCGTGGGCGGCCCGGGTGACCTGGTGGGCGTCGGTCAGGTCGAGCAGGGTGAACTCCCGCAGCGGCGGGCCCGGATCGTCGGCCGCGTAGCGCACCGCCAGCACCCGCGCGGGATCGAACCCTGGGCCGACGCTGCGGTAGTGACGCAGGTCGGTGTTGGCCGGCGGGCTCAGCGGATTGCCCGATTCGCAGCGCACTCGCGGCACCCCCAGCCCGTCGACCATGACCGCGGTGCCGGCGGCCAGCACGGCCTGTGCGGCCGTCGTCGTCTGGTCGTTGTGCGAGTGCAGGCTCACCCAAGTGTCGCCCAGCAGCACCACCGGGGTCAGCGTGTTGAGGTAGTAGGGCAGCTGTTCGGTGGTCAGGCCCAGCGCCAGGCCCCACGGCGCCGCGACGTCCGGGTGCGCGTCGAGATAGTTGGCCAGCTTGACCTCGTCGCAGGCACGGGTGTCGCCGGCGGTGCCGTACAGGTCGGCCAGCCGGCCCGACACCGGGCGGATGCCGCGGTGCGCAGACGGCGCGATCGGTTGTTGCACGGCGGCGGCCCGGACGGCGGTGGCCTCGGAGATGGGCACCGGGTCGGCCGCGATCGACGGCGTGAACGGGTGCGCGACGGCGGCCTGCGCGCCGATCAGCGTCACCGGCGGCGCGGGCGGAGCCGCCGGGGTGTCGTCCCGCTCAGCGGAACCGAGTACGACGGCGACCAGCGCGGTCAGCACGGCGATGGTCAGGCCCAGTGCCGCCAGCGCCAGGATCACCGTGGCCCGCGGGTTGACGACAGACACCGGCGCGTCGATCCGGGTCGTTCGATCGTCGTTGATCCGGGTGGTCGGGTCGTCGTTCACGTCGACCGCCGGAACGCCGCGCGGGTGTGGGTGTCCAGCGGGTTGTCACCGGCGACGACGTCGAGCACCCGCAGGCCGGTCAGCCGGTCGTGCAGCCCGTCGCGCGGGGTCGAGCTGGTCATCATCGGCAGTGCCGCGGCGCCGAGGGTGACCGCGAAGATCAGGCTGCGGGCGACCGTCCGGGGCAGCCCGGGCAGCCGGTCGTCGTCGCTGACCAGCCGCAGGCCCAGCATCGTCTTGCCCAGTGAGCGGCCCATCAGCGCCAGCCACAGTTGCATCCACAGCCACACCGCGGCACACGCCAGCGGCGTCACCACGGTGAGCACCGCCGCGACGTCGAGCACGGCGCCGGCGATGGCCAGCGGGAAGATCGGCGCGGCGATGGCCGCCAGGTCCATCATGAACGCCGCCGCCCGCACGGTTCGCCCGGCGGGCACATCCCCGGCCCCGGGCGCCCCGATGAAGCGCCGGGTGCCGGCCTCGACGCCGCAGATCGGGCAGAACAGGGCGTCGAGCGCCAGCTGCGCCCCGCACTGTTCGCACCACCGCGGTGCGGTGTCCCGCCGCCCAACCATTGGCCCTCCGTGTCGGTCGCCTCACCTTAGCTTCGGTGGCGGTAACGAGTCGGCTTCCAGCGGCGATGGCACCGGTAGACAGGAACGTGTTTGACTGGAACCGAACCTAAAGGGAAATGCAGCCGGTGTTGTCGCCGTGCTGCCGTTGGGATGTTCAGGGGCGTAGCGCATGGATGTGATGCTGGGGGTGGCGGTCGACGGTGACCGTGGGCAGATCGCAATGCTCGACGCGGGACCCGGCCATGCCGTCATCGACGAGGCCGTTGTGCTGCTCGGTGAGCAGTCCGTCGACGAGCTGATCGCGCGGCTGGTCGCCACCGACCGCAGCCTCGGCGACGACGGCCACCGGCTGGTTTCCACCCGCGTGTGCTGCGAGGATCCCGACGTGGCCGCCGCGATCAGCGGCGGGCTGACCACCGCCGGGCTGGCCAACGTCGCCGCGGTGTCGGCGAGCGAAGCCGTCAGCGGGGCGATGCCCGTGCACGGCGAGACCGCGGCGCTGTCGCTGGGCACCGGATCGCTGGCACAGGAGGTCGCCCTCACCGGGGCGTCGGAGTCTCTGCTGTCCGCCGAAGCGTCCGCCGCGACCGGCATGGCGCCGGCCGTCGACGTGATGGCGACCGGAGTGGCCCCGGTGGTCGACTCCGGCGCGACATCGATGGCGCCGGCCATGGATTCGGACGCGACCTCGATGGCACCCGCGACCGGGGACGAGACGATGGTCGTCCCGGCCGGCACCGACCCGCTGCTCAACACCGAACGCCAGCAGCTGGCCTACTCGCTGGATCCCGACCTGGAACCCGCCGGCGAGGCGACCGCCTACGGACCGGCCGCTGCCGCCGAAGCCGGGTACGTGGACACCGGCTACGGCGACTACGACGACTACGGCTACGAGGATGGCTACGAGGAAGAGCCCGAACAGCGCGACCGCCGACCGCTGCTGATCGGCAGCACCGTGGCCGCGTTCATGATCGTCGGCTTCGCCACCCTGGCCGTCAGCGTCGCCGTCAGCATCAAACCGACGTCGTCTTCACAGGCGCTGCGGCTGCAGGACGACGCGGTACCCGGCAAGTACTTCCCGGTCGCCCCCGGTCAGGGCGTGCAGCCCGACGGCAACGCCTGGACGATGATCGAGGAGGCCCCCGCGACCGGCGCCGCGGTCGGCACCCCCGCGGTGCGGACCTTCCAGCCGCTGGCGCTGGGACCCAGCACGCAGACCGCAGCCCAGACCGCGGCGCAGACCGTTCGGGTCTATCCCGACGGCGCGATGACCGTCGGCGGGGCACCGGTGCCCGCGGTGACCCCGGCGGTCCCCACCCCCGGCACCAATGTCGGTGTCGGTGCCATCGGCGCGGTTCCCGGGGTGATCGTGCCCCAGGCGCCGCTACTGACCTCGCTGATCATCGGCAATGTGCTGCGCGAGGCTGTGCAGCTAGGCCCGATGAACCCGAACAACTACAACACGCCGCCCGGGTGGAACACGAAGCCCAAGCCCGGTGACCAGTTCAACGTCGACCCGTCCGGGTCCTCGGGAGCATCGACGCCGGGGGTGTCGTCGCCGGAGAACAAGCCGGAGTCCAGCGTGAGTTCGCCGTCTAGCCCGGGGGAGTCGCCGGAGAGCTCACCGGCCTCGCCCTCGGCGTCGTCGGAGGCGTCCCCGACCCCGAGCACCCGCGCCTCCGAGAGCGAGACGACGCCGTCGACGAGGGCGAGCGAGTCCTCGACGAAGCAGTCGGAGCCGGAATCCACCGCGAACAGCACGCCCAAGGCGTCGGAGTCGGTGCCCAGTAGTGCGAGCCGGAGCGCGGAGCAGTCCCCGGCGGAATCGCCGGTGCAGTCACCGGTCCAGTCTCCGGTCCACGAGAGCCCGGCCGTGGAGTCCCCCGCCGAGTCTCCCGCGGTGCAGTCGCCGGCCGTGCAGTCTCCGGCGGCCGCCTCCCCGGTGGAGCAGGCGCCGGCCTCAGTCGAGCAGGCGCCGGTGGTGCATTCGCCGGTCCAGCAGGCTCCGGTGCAGCAGCAACAGCAGGCCCCGGTTCAGCAGTCGGTTCAGGAAGCCCCGGCCGAAGCCCCCAGCCGCTCGGGCCGCAGCCCCTCCGTCTCTCTGCCCACGACGGAATCCTCCGGTGGCGGGATCTTCGGCGGCGGTAGCGGTAGCGGCGGATACGGCCGCGGTGGTGGCATCTTCGGCGGCGGCTCCGGCAACTGAGCCGCCAATGACAAGAGCCGCGACTCCTTCTCGGGGATGTCGCGGCTGGGGTCTGTGGAGCCAATGACGGGAATCGAACCCGCGTATTCAGCATGGGAATTTGCTGTAGATAAATCAATACTGTTCAGATAGATAATAATAGTTAGCTACAGGGACAATCAAATCGCTGATAGGGCGCGGTATCGGGTCACCGTTGCGAACCATCGGACGCGCGGTGCGACCCGCTGCAAACCCGCTGGTGACGGCCGAATGACGGTCGATCCCAGCAAACTCGAGGTGTGCCGGTAGCCGGTCCGTCACCAGACGTTCTATAAGGCCGTGTTCCGGCCCGCCGTGGCCCGTGCGAACCGCCTTGGCGGGGATTCGTCGGAATCGGCCAAATCGTCGCCGGTGCTGCCGCCAGCGCACAAGCTCCACGCGCTGCGGCACACCTACGCCAGTTTGTGCGTTTGCGGCCGGAATCCCGCCGTTGCAGCTTCGCGCTTCATGGGACACGCGAAGGTGACGACGACTCTGGCGATCTACACGCACCTGTTCGATGACCATCACGCCGAGACGATTGCCGCGCTGGAAGCGATGAGCCGCCCGACCGATGCGCCGAACGTCACACCGCTGCGGCGGCGGGGTTAGTTGGCACAGACGAACTTTGCGCCCTCTGACCGCAGCATCGTGAATGGGTCAACACAATTGACGCCAATCGCAGTGCAAGCATCGGGTATCAGAATGCGCTTCTTTGCATTCGGCTGTGATCGCTCGTGCGTGACAACCGTGTGCGAATGGGCGTGTGCAAAGGCCACAAGCGGGTAGTCCGCACCGGCTAAGAAAGTGTTGACAGCCGCACCGGTAAACGTTCCTGAATTCGCCCAGGTACTAAGCGTCTGCATGCTCGCCTGCACTGGCGGGTCAAGCGCTACAAATAAGCCGCTGTTCGTTGTTGCCCACTTGGACAGCTCATCCTTGCCGGCGTCTAGCTCTTTTTTCACATCGGCGATACTGCATAGCGAACCATCGTTGTTCTGTTCAACGAGCCAATCCCAGAAGCCTGGAGCGAAGTCTAGTCCGTAGTGCCGATTTTTGGCATCAATGAATACGTTGGCATCGATTACGTACATGGCTACATTGCCCCCACGTGCTCGCCGAGCTGAACGAATGTTTCATGCTTGCGTGTGCCCACCAATCGGTATGCATCGCGGAACAGTGTGTTTCCCGCTAAGGCATCACTGATGACGGCATGGGCGAACCGTTGGCTTACGCGGAGTGGCTGTGTATTGTAAAAATTTCCACCGCCATCGCCTTGTCGGCTTGCCAAAATCGCCAAAATCCGGTCGCGTTCAGCGATATAGCGACTGCGAAAGTTGTCCCATTCGATTAGGCCCGCATCGAAGATTCGTCTAAGGGCCACCAGTGTGCTGACCTTATATGCACGCGCCAACCGGTCGAGTTCTTCGGCGTCAAATGGCGGTCGTGGTCGGAAACTTGCCAGAGGAATTAGCACCTCAGCGGCGACGCTATTGCACCACCGTTCAATTTCATCATTCGCCGGGCTATCGAGCGTGCTGTTTGTGAGTGCGGTTTGTCCAAGCCAGATGTGGGCAACTTCATGAATCAGCGTGAATATTTGGGCCGCTTTCGTATCGGCACCATTGACGAAAATCAGCGGTGCCAATGGATCGGCCAGTGCAAATCCACGAAATTCTTCAGGATCAAGGACGCGATGTGTGTTGTTCCCGACGATTCCGCTAACCATCACGAGGATACCGGTGTCTTCGGTAGTATCGATTAAGCGGCGCAGAGCCTCAGACCAAGAACGGTCGCGGGCACGGTCTTCTGTCGTAAATTGTAGGCGGCGACGGATTTTATCGGCCGTGGTCGCTATGGAGTCGTCGGTGGTTACACTGCCAACAAAGTCCAGTTCGTCGTAGTCCTGGATTCGTGCATAGTGTTGGTACCACTCTTGGCGTTGCTCGCAGAGGTAGATAGTTTCGAGAAGGTCGGGACTAGGGTTCGCGATCGCCGTGTCACCAATTGTACGGAAATCGGGTATCGGCACCGTTTCTACAGGGGGCTCTGCCAGTAGCAGCATCCCCAGAGGCGCATGGGTGTAATTGGCGAATTTCTGCAATTCGTTGTACGTGGGTTTTTTCTCTCGTGTTTCCCACAATGGTAGATCGCGGAACGCGCGCTGCGCATAGATCTTCTCGCGGTCAAGTCTGGACCGTTCAATAGCCCAGTCCAGAAGGGCTGGCTCGACGTCAACCCGATATGTCGCCATTGGACTTGCCCCCTTCCCTCTACGGCTTGGGCGGATTATGCCATCACAAGCTTGGCGTCGGCGCGGTATCAACCTTGTGGCGAGCGCGTCCGAAGTGGGCGGGTGCCCCGCGTTCGTCATTGCCAACCATCGTCGCATCTACCTGTGACAACGCAGCAAACGTTCTCCGGCGGATGGTTCCGCCGACCCACGGTCAAACGACGGTCAAGATCGACCTGATGGGGTGGTTGAGATCTCGATACAAGCCGCTTACCGGCGGTTTTGTGGAGCCGATGACGGGAATCGAACCCGCGTATTCAGCTTGGGAAGCTGATGTTCTGCCATTGAACTACATCGGCGTGGTGCGGGACACAGGCTATCAAACGACCTTGCGTCGGCGCGGCCCGCGGTGGTGGCCGCTGCGGATGGCCGACAGGATGATCTCCTCGGTTCGCTGCCAGTCATAGACCACGTCCTCGTAGGTCAGTCGCATGTGCAGCAGACCCTGGCGGGCCGCCTGCTGGTCTCGGTGGCGGTCGGTGCGGAACTCGGCAGGTCCCAGGTGATAGGTGAGGCTGTCGGCCTCGATGATCAGCCGATCGCCGGCCAGCAGATCGACATGACCCACCTCGGGGATCTCCACCTGCAGATCCACCTTGACGCGCTTGCTGCGCAGTCGCAGCCGGACCATCGTCTCGGTGCCCGAGGCCGCGCGAGCATCGCAGAGGTCCAGGGCGCGGCGGATGTATCCGGGTGCGCCCTGGAAAGCCGACTCGACCTCGGTCGGGGTCAGGATCTCGGCGATCGGCTCCCCGGACATCGCGCGGAGTGAGGTGTTCAGTAGCGAGTCGCACACCACGGTGATGCCCTCGGGGTCCAGGCAGCGCAGCGCATGCCGCAAGGCGGTCAGCGGATCGTCGATGGCCGCCAACACCGGCTCGGGCCTGCTGAACTGTCGGCAGAAGCGGCCGGGGCGGGCAGCGTGGGCCCGATGACCACCTCGGACGTGCAGCTTCTGGTGGTGGGGCGGGATCCAAACGTTGTGGCGAGCGAGGGCCGGCAGACAGCTGAGTGCGCCTCCTCTTCTCACCGCCTCGACCGCGTCAGGCTCCGCGCCGCCTACGGCGTACCAACCGTGGTTGACCTGGGTAAACCGGCCGTTGCGCAGGCCCTGGCGCAGGGCACTGCGAGTCACGCCCCTCCGCTGCCACTCCGCCCACGGATGTACGCCCGGATCTTCCATGGGTTGAGTGTCGAACAGGTGCCGCGGCGGCCTCAGTCGGCGATCCACAGGCGTCTCCACGCGTGTGGAGTACCGAAAGTTGACGATGTAGACGCTTCATCCGGATAGTCCGGGCGCAGGCTCTCCACTGTCAACATTCAGTACTCATCGGCGGGGTATCTACGCCGCGGCGGCCAAAATGAGCGCCAGGTGGACCCGGAAACCGGCATGCATCCGCCCGGTGAGCCCCAACGGCCCGATACGCTCCTGGGGTGCTGCTCTCCGACCGCGACATCCGCGCCGAGATCGCTTCCGGCCGCCTGGGCATCGACCCGTTCGACGACACTCTGGTCCAGCCGTCGAGTGTCGACGTCCGCCTCGACAGCCTGTTCCGGGTGTTCAACAACACCCGCTACACCCACATCGACCCGGCGATCCGCCAGGACGACTTGACCACGCTGGTCGAACCCAAGGAAGGCGAGCCGTTCGTGCTGCACCCGGGCGAATTCGTGCTCGGGGCCACCCTGGAACGCTGCAGCCTGCCCGATGACCTGGCCGGCCGTCTGGAGGGCAAATCCTCCCTGGGCCGCCTGGGCCTGCTGACCCACTCCACGGCGGGGTTCATCGATCCGGGCTTCTCCGGACACATCACCCTGGAGCTGTCCAATGTTGCCAATCTGCCCATCACGCTGTGGCCGGGCATGAAGATCGGCCAGCTTTGCCTGCTGCGGCTGACCAGCCCCGCCGAACACCCCTACGGCAGCGCCAGCACGGGCTCGAAATACCAGGGTCAGCGCGGCCCGACCCCGTCCAAGTCGTACCTGAACTTCCGCCACTCCTGAGCCTCGCCGCATAGCCCGCACACAGCCTCCTTAGCTAGGCTCGACACCGGCTCGCGGGGGCGTAACGTGGTCCGTATCTCAAACGCGGGCGGTAACGCCGCGGCGGTCCGGGCCGATCAATCCGGTAGTCGCGCGCAGCCGACCCGGAATACGAAACGAATGACGCAGCTAAGGATCTTGGAGGGGTAGTGGACATCGTACTCGGTGTGTCGCTGACGCCGACGACGGTCCGAATGGTCCTGGTCGAAGGTGAAAATGCCGACGGCGTCACCCTCGATCATGATGTCATCGCGATCCTCGCCGACGAGGATATGGCAAATCCGGTCGGCCCGGCCGAGCAGGTCATCGCCGCGATCGAGGCCACCCGCGACGCCGCAGTGGACGGCGGGCACAGCCTGGTCAGCATCGGTGTGACTTGGCGTGACCACGATGCCGCCGCCGACCTCAGCGCCGCCCTGCGCCGGCACGGCATCGACGACGTCATGCTGGTCTCGGAGCTGCACGCCGCCGGCGCGCTGGCGGTGGCTGCCGGTGCGGCCATGGACTACCAGCGCACCGCCCTGATGTTCCTCGAGCGCGACACCGCCACCGTCTCGGTCGTCGACAACGCCGACGGTTCGATCATCAAGGTGCAGCGCGCGCAGTTGCACACCGCCGACGCCGTCGCCGAGCTGTGCGACATGCTCGCCGGGCTGCAAGACCTCGACGTCGCCCCGGACGGGGTGTTCGTGGTCGGTTCCGGGGTGAACCTGGCGGCCATCAAGCTCAATCTGGAGTCGGCGACGACCCTGACGGTCAACACCCCGGGCGAACCCGAGCTCGCACTCGCCCGCGGCGCCGCACTGGCCAGCACCCAGGCGCCGGCGTTCGAGGCCTCGACCGCCGGTCTGGCCTACGCGCTGGCCGAGGAAGGTACGACGGCGGGCCGCGCCTATGTGGCGGCACTGGCCGCCGCCGACGCGGGCGCCATCGCCGCGGCCGGGGTGTCCGCCGACGCGGTCACCAAGGTTGGGCCCGCTGACGTGCAGCAGCTCGCCTACAGCGCGGTTGACGATGCCGACGACGAGGCGTTCGACGCCGCGTTGCGCGCGGCCGTCGAAGACCTCGGCGAACTCGACGAGCCCGAACTCGACGGCGAGGAAGCCACCGAGGCCGAACGCAAGCCGTTCCTGCTGGTCGGCAGCGCGCTGACCTCGGTGTTCGTCATCGGCATCGCCGCGCTCGCGGTGTCGCTGGTGGTTGCGATCAGCCCCACCGCCAAACAGGACGCAGAGCCGCCACAGGCAGCGGCCCCGGCCCAGACGGTGCCGGCCGAGGCGCCCGCCGTCCCCGAGCGCGCCGCCGATCCGGCCCCGGCCGCCACCCCGGCCCCGGCCCCCGTCGCACAAGTCCAGACACCGGTCCCGCAGGCGCCGCGCACCGTCGCCGCCCAGGCACAGACCCCGGTCGTCCAGGCACCGGTACACACCCCCGCCCCGGTCGCGGTTCCGACCCAGGAGGCCGCGCCGACCAAGGAGGTCGTGGCACCCGTGGTGGCCCCGGTTGTCGCGCCGGTCCCCGAAGCCGTCACCACCCCGGCGCCCGCAGCCACCCCGGCTCCGGCGGCCGCCCCGGTCCCGGTCGCCGAAACCCCCGCGGCCCCGTCGTCGGTTCCGCAACCCGGCTTCTACCCCGGTAACAGCGATTACGGCCGCCAGTACCCGCAGCAGCAGTACCCGTCCTATCCCTCGCAGCGATATCCGTCCCAGCAGTACCCGTCGCAGCGCAGCTACCCGTCGTGGGACCCGCCGCAGCAGTACTACCCGGACAACGGGCGTGGGCGCGGCAGCGAGTCCAAACGCGGGCATGGCAGTGTCATTCCGTTGATCCCGCTGCCGTGGCCGTTCAACGGCCGGTGACCGATGTCACCGCGCTGATATTGCCGCTGGTCACACGCGCCGATAGCGGCCGAAACACCTCGCCGGTCACCTGACGTTCGTTCCCCGCTTGCGCGGATGTCGCCGCCCCAACACACCGGGCGCATACAAAGGCGTCATGCGATGCGCGGTATTCGGAACCGGCTACCTGGGGGCGACCCATGCGGCCGGGATGGCCGAGCTCGGCCACGAAGTCATCGGCGTCGACATCGACGAGGGCAAGGTCGCCAAGCTGGCCTCCGGCGAGATCCCGTTCTACGAGCCCGGTCTGGCAAAGATGGTGCGGGACAACCTGTCTGCGGGGCGGCTGCGGTTCACCACCGACTACCAGCTGGCCGCCGACCACGCCGACGTGCACTTCCTGGGCGTCGGCACCCCGCAGAAACGCGGTGAGCTCGGCGCGGATCTGCGCCATGTGCACGCCGTCATCGACGAGCTGGTGCCGCGGCTGACGCGCCCGGCGGTGATCGTCGGCAAGTCGACCGTCCCGGTGGGTACCGCCGCCGAACTCGGACGACGGGTCCGTGCCATGGCCGACGTCGACGTCGAGGTGGCCTGGAACCCGGAGTTTCTCCGGGAGGGTTTCGCCATCGAGGACACCCTGCGCCCGGACCGCATCGTGCTTGGCGTGCAGCCGGATTCAACCCGTGCAGAAAAAGCGGTCCGGGAACTGTACGCCCCGATGCTGGAAGCGCAGATCCCGTTCCTGGTGACTGACCTGCAGACCGCCGAACTGGTCAAAGTGTCGGCGAACGCCTTTCTGGCGACCAAGATTTCCTTCATCAACGCGATCTCCGAGATATGCGAGGCCGCGGACGCAGACGTGACGGTGCTGGCCGATGCGCTGGGGTATGACCCGCGCATCGGCCGGCGATTTCTTAACGCCGGCTTGGGATTTGGCGGTGGCTGCCTGCCCAAGGATATCCGCGCCTTCATGGCCCGCGCCGGTGAGCTCGGGGCCGCCAGCGCGCTGGGCTTCCTGCGCGAGGTGGACAGCATCAACATGCGCCGCCGTACCAGGATGGTGGAACTGACGACTCAGGCGTGCGGCGGGTCGCTGCTGGGCGCCAACATCGCGGTGCTCGGCGCGGCGTTCAAACCGGAGTCTGACGACGTGCGCGACTCCCCGGCGCTGAACGTGGCGGGTCTGCTGCAGCTCAACGGTGCCGCCGTCGCGGTCTATGACCCCAAGGCCGCGGAGAACTCCCGCCGGGTCTTCCCGACTCTGAACTACGCCACCAGCGTCAGCGAGGCCGTCGAGAACGCCGACGCGGTGCTGGTGGCGACCGAGTGGCAGGAGTTCATCGACCTGGATCCCGACGATCTGGCCGATCTGGTGCGGGCCAAGGTCGTGGTCGACGGCCGCAACTGCCTCGATGTCGCTCGCTGGCAGTCTGCCGGTTGGCGTGTGTACGGGCTGGGTCGGCTCGTACGCTGAATCCGTGGATTTCGGCGCAGAGTTTCTTGCACAGAACCGGGCCTTCGGCGACACCGTCTTGTCCGTGGACCCGGACACCCCGGTGCCGACCTGCCCGGGGTGGACGGCCAAGCAGTTGTTCCGCCACGTCGGGCGTGGCAACCGGTGGGCCGCCCAGATGGTCGCCGAGCACGCCACCGAGCCGGCCGACCCGGCGTCGGTGCCCGACGGCCGTCCCCCGGCGGACCTCGACGGCTCCCGGGCCTGGCTCGACGACGGGGCCCGGCTGCTCGTCGATGCCGTCGACGCCGCGGTCACCCAGGCTCATGCCGAGGGTGCGGACTGCAGCGTGTGGACCTTCCTGGGGCCTCGTCCGGCGCCGTGGTGGATTCGGCGGCGACTGCACGAGGTGCTGGTGCACCGCGCCGACGCCGCGATCGCCGGCGGTTTCACCTTCGACGTGCGGCCCGAGCTGGCCGCCGACTGCATCGACGAGTGGCTGGAGCTGGCGGTCGCGGTGAACTCGGACTTCGCCGGCCGGGTGGCACTGCTGGCGACCGACGAGGAACTCGGTGGCCGGGGTGACTGGACGATCGGCGGCGGCACCTGGACCCGTAGTTCCGGGGTGGCCGACGTGACGTTGACCGGGACCGTGCGCGACCTGCTGTTGGTGACGACGAGGCGGTGCACGTCGGCGGAGGCCGGGGTCGACGTGTCCGGCGACGAGGAGCTGTTGGCGACGTGGCTCGACGGCATGAAGTTCTGACCGGATAGGTTGATGAGCATGAGTACGCCGGTGAGTCGACGATGCGGGGCGAGCGCTAGCGAGTCCCGAGGAGGAGCGAACCAATGAGCACATCAGAGATCGCGACGGTGCTGGCCTGGCACGATGCGCTCAACGACCGCGACATCGACACCCTGGTGAAGCTGTCCAGCGACGACATCGAGATCGCCGACGCCGACGGGGCCGCTCAGGGCGAGGCCGCGCTGCGGGAGTGGGCCGCCGGCTTCACCGGCACGGTGACCACCGGTGACATGTACGTGCGCGACGGGTCGGTGGTGTTCGAGGAGACCTCCGACGACGGCATCGTTCGGGCCAGTGCCTTCCGCGTGGTGCACGACCACGTCACTTCGGTGTTCCGCCACGCGAGCCTCGCCGAGGCCCTGGCCGCCACCGGCCTGTGCGAGGAAGACCTCGACGCCTGAGCGGTAAAGCGCTGCCTGCCGCTGCTCTCGGTGGCGAGTGGATCACGCCCGGGCTCCGGGTGCCGCGGCGTAGACGTCCGCGTATGGAGCCGCCGACTGGTTACAGCGCGCCCTTGGCCCTGGCCACCGTCACGGAGTCCCTCCCATCGCTGGCCGGAGAGTATCAGCCGGGAATCCCCGGGCGCGCCCGTCGTTCGGATGACACCGACTCAGTAGGCTCTGGGGTATGCGCGGGATCATCCTGGCCGGTGGCTCGGGGACGAGGCTGTACCCGATCACCATGGGCGCGGGCAAGCAGCTGCTGCCGGTGTACGACAAGCCGCTGATCTACTACCCGCTGTCCACCCTGATGATGGCCGGCATCCGCGACATCCTGGTGATCACCACCAGCTTCGATCGGCCCGCCTTCGAGCGACTCCTCGGCGACGGCAGCCAACTCGGCATCTCACTGACCTACGCCGTCCAGGACGTACCCGACGGCCTGGCCAAAGCCTTCGTGATCGGCGCCGAGCACATCGGCAACCAGCCGGTGGCCCTTGCCCTGGGCGACAACATCTTCTACGGACCCGGCCTGGGCACCAGCCTGCGGCGTTTCGAAAACGTCGACGGGGGAGCGATTTTCGCCTACCGGGTCGCCGACCCGTCGGCCTACGGGGTGGTGGAGTTCGACGCCCACGGCAAAGCGCTGTCGGTGGAAGAGAAACCGGCGCAACCGAAGTCGCACTACGCGGTGCCCGGCCTGTACTTCTACAGCCCCGACGTCGTTGACATTGCGAAGGGTTTGAAACCGTCGGCCCGCGGCGAGTACGAGATCACCGAGATCAACCAGACCTACCTGGACGCCGGCCGGCTCACCGTCGAGGTGCTCGACCGCGGTACCGCTTGGTTGGACACCGGCACCTTCGATTCCCTGCTGGACGCCAGCGATTTCGTCCGCACCATCGAACGCCGCCAGGGGCTGAAGATCTCCATCCCCGAGGAAGTCGCCTGGCGGATGGGCTTCATCGACGACGACCAGCTCGCCGCCCGCGGCTCCGCCCTCAACAAGTCCGGCTACGGTACCTATCTGCTGGACCTGCTACGCCAGTGAGTCGGGTGTGCAGCCGGGCCAGCGGCGCCGGTGCCCACCAGTTCCACCGGCCCATCAGCGCCATCGCCGCCGGCAGCAGCACCATCCGGATCAGCGTCACGTCGACCACGATCGCGATGATCAGGCCGACGCCGAACATCCGCATGAACGCCACTTGGGAGGCGGCCAGCCCGGCGAACACGATGATCATGATCAGCGCGGCGGCCGTGACGATCCGACCCGTCGTCGCCAGGCCCAGCGCTACCGCCCGGGTGTTGGCGGCCGCGGTGCCGTCGGAGTCCTGCCAGAACTCCCGGATACGGGAGATGAGGAACACCTCGTAATCCATCGACAACCCGAAGGCGATGCAGAACATCAGCACCGGCAGGCTGGCCACCAGCGTGCCCATTTCGGTGGTACCCAGGCCGCCGAGGTGGCCGTCCTGGAATATCCACACCATCGCGCCGAATGTCGCCGACAGTGAAAGGACATTCAGCACCAAGGCCTTGATGGGAATCACCACGCTGCCGGTCAGCAGGAACAACAGCGTCATCATCACGACGGCGATCAGCATCAGCAGGACCGGCAGTCGGGTCGCGATTGCCGTGACGCCGTCACGATTGGCCTGCTCGGCACCGCCGAACGCGACGTCGGCGGCAGCCGGAGCCGGAACTTGGTGCAGCCGATCGAGTAGCGCCCCGGATCCTGGGCTGTAGGGCTCCTCCGCGGTGGCCACCGTGAAGAACACCGCATCGGCGCTGTCTTGACTCACTCCCGCGGCTCCGCTCGGCGGTGCCGCCGGATGTCCCGACAGGATCGTCGCGCTCGGGGTCGAGACCGCGAGCACCCCGTCGACGTCGCTGAGCGCGCGGGCGTAGGCGTAGAGAGCCGGGTTGTCCTGCGCGACACCGGTAATCACCACGTTGACCGCCGATCCGGCATCCTGCGTGAAGTCGGTCCGCATGGCGTCACCGACCTGCCGCGCGGGTGCAGACGCCGGCAGGATCCGGTCGTCGGGGAAACCGAACTTCACGTGCGCGAAGGGGAGTCCGGCGATCAGCAAGGGCACCAGTGCGGCCACCGCGGCCAGGACGGGCCGGCGCATGACGAGCTGTGACCAACGGTACCAACGGGTTTCGGTGATCGGAGGTCGAGGTTTCGACATTCCCACCCGATCTCCGGTCACCAGAATGGCCGCCGGTACCAGGATCAGCGACGCTACGGCGGCAAGCAGGACGACGGGTACGCCACCGTAGGCGAATGACCGCAACAGGTACATCGGGAAGACGGCCATGGTGGCCAGGCTCAGGGCGACGGTGACCGCGGAGAACACCACGGTGCGCCCGGCGGTGTGCAGCATGCGTCGGATCGCGAGGCCACGCTCGGTACCGTCGGCGACCTCCTCGCGGTACCGGTTCACCAGCAGCAGCGAATAGTCGATCGCCAGGGCGAAACCCAGGGCGGTGGCGAGGTTCAGCGCGAAGATCGAGACGTCGGTGATCTCGGCCAAACCCCGCAGCACCGCCATGGTGCCCATAACTGCGAAACCGCCGACGGCCAGCGGGATCAGCGCCGCGACGACGCCGCCGAAAACCCAGATCAGCGCGAGGAATGTCAGGGGCAGAGCAATGGCCTCGCTGACCGCGAGATCTCGCCGGCTCTGCTCGTTGATCTGCTCGGCGATCGGTCCCGGACCGCCTGCGGACACGGTGATGCCCTCGGGGAGGGGCAGTGTCGCAAGTTTCGCCAGGAGTTCGGCGGATCTCGCCAGGCCCGAGTCCTCATCGCGGCCGACGGCGGCGGTGACCAAAGCGGCGTGTCCGTCCCGGCTCAGGGCCCCGGCAGCGACGGGGTCCGGGAGGTCCCACGGCGAGCGCACCTGTGCCACGTCGGGGTTTTCTCCAAGTGTGGTGACCAGTTGCGCGACGGCAGCTTTCCCGCTCGGTCCGGTGAGGGCGGAATCCGATCGGACCAGCAGGTACAACGGCACGGCGCCTTGACCGAAGCTCTCGACCAGGGTTCGCGCGGATACGTTGGATTCGGCGTTCGGATCGGTGTAGCCGCCACTGGAGAGCATGGTGGCCGCCGGTGCGCCGAGTGCGCCGCACAGCGCCATCAGCAACCCGGCGATCAGCAGGACGCGCTTCGGGCCGGCCAACGCCCAGTGCGCGACGGCGTCAAGCACCGCGCTCCCGTATCTGTAGTTCCCGGGTGGCGGTAAGCAGTTCGGTGAACTGCTGGTCGATCCGTTCGGTGATCAGATCGGCGTGCCGGACGTGTTTGCGGTCCGCGGTCACGGCAATGCAGAACTCGCCGTTCCAGTTGAGTGCGAAGATGCTGGGGCCCATGCCGTGGTACAGCGGACCGGCGCCAAAGCATTGCCGTGCGGGGAGATTCGCGTATACCACGCCGTCGAGTGTCATACCGCTGGCATTGGAAACGATTGCGTTGCAGGGCCAATCGATGTTCTCGGCCAGCCCGAAGCGTTCGATCATCCGGAACAAAGTGCTGACCGCCTTGCCGGGTATGTACTCGTTCCACTGCCGGAACAGGTTGACTCCGCGGCGTTCCTGAGCCTCCTTGGCCTTCCGGGCTTGTACCGCTATGGCGGTGAGACGCTCGACTGGATCGGCGATGTCGTCGCACATGCCGATCCGCAGAATCGTGGTACTGCCGACACCTTCGGTGATGTAGTCGGATTGGTCGGCGTCGCGCATGGCGAACGGCACCGCCGCCACCAACGGCCGGTCCACGGACCGACCGTCCTCCTGCAGAGTCATGCGCAGGGCACGGCCCACACAGGACAGCAGCACGTGGTTGACGGTGACGTCCTGGGCATGGGCGACTTCGACCATGCTGTCGAAGGGCAGCACCGTCAGTGCGACCGTCGACTCCCCGGACAGCGTGCAGTTCAACGCGGTTCGTGGGGTCGTCGGACTGTGGCGCCGGTGCGCGCGGTCGATGCGTCGGGTTCGCAGCGTCGTTCGGAGCAGGCTGGGGAGTCGACGCAGCCGGGTGGCTTTGCGTCGGAACCCGTCGGCGACGACGGAACGGAGTCGCGGTTCGAACGTGCTGTCCGGATCGACGGGTCGAGCCGGTGTCCCCGAGACGTCGCCGGGGATGAACAGCGCACCCACCACGTCCATGGCGGCATCGCCGTCGACCAGGAGGTGATGCACCAGCGACACCAGATAGCAGAGATTCGAGCCCGCTTCCTCGATGACGTAGGTGTGCCACAGCGGTTCGGATCGGTCCAGGTGTCTGCCGCGGATATCGGCGAAGGCCTTGGCCGCACCGGCCAGCCCGCCGGGATCGGGCATGGCCAGGCGGGTGATATGCCGGCGTAGATCCACGTCCGTGGTGGGCACCAGCATGGAGCGGTCGATGTTGTACCAGGGGTCGAACAACACCTTGGTGTAGACCGGGAGCAGGTGCAGCCGATCGCCGACCTCGCGGATCAGGTGCTCGCACACGTCGCCGTCCACCGAGCTGCGATCCAACACCATCAAGCAGACCCCGTTGCCCACCTGCAGGTCGGTTTCCTGGTACAGCTGCCAGGCATCCATGCCGCTGATTCGTTCGGCGCGCGGACCCAGGTTCGACATCGCTGGGAATCTATCGGACTTCATCCAATTGAACCTCTAGTTCGGTGAACTCGCCGGCAAAGCACAGGTCCATCGGGTTTAGATGGTCCGAATGCGGTTCTGCAGTTCAAAATTAGAACGTGTGTCATCATCTCAGATGGGTCAGGATTTGTAACGACGATCAGGGATGTGGACTCAGGTGGCGACGCAGCAGAAAACCAACCTCGACGTGATCGGCGACGACTTTCCGCCCATCCCGTACAGCTGGTACGCGGTGGCCTTCGAATCGGAGCTCCGCCCCGGAACGGTGCTCACCCGAAACTTCGTCGACAGTGAGATCGTGGTGTTCCGCGGCGACTCGGGCCGGATCGCCGCAGTGGGACCCTACTGCCCGCATCTGGGTGCGCACCTCGGCAAACGCAGCCGGGTAGTCGGCGATTGCATCGAGTGCCCGTTTCACGAATTCCGGTTCGACACCACCGGCCGGTGCGTGGATACGCCGTACGATGCGCCGGCGCCGAACCTTGAACTCAACATGCTTCCGGTGCGCAACGTGCTGGGCATGGTGATGGTCTATTACGGTCCCGCGGACGAGCCGCCCGCGTTCGAGCTCGACCTGCCGGACAGCGACCCCGACTGGCACCGCATCCAGACCAACCGGCTGCACTTCCGGGCACATCCGCAGGACGTCAACGAGAACGGCTTGGACTACGGCCACTTCCAGACGGTGCACAAGTTCACCGACTTCACCATTGGCGAGCCGATGCGGATCGAAGGGCCGCGGATCCACACGGCCTACGGCGGCACCCGGCCCCTTCCCCTGGTGCACGGGGTCCGGTTCGACTTCACCTCGGTGCTGATCGGCCTGGGATTCTCGCTGGTGGAGATCGCGATTCAGGGCGGGTGGACGGTGCGCCAGATGGTGTTGCCGACACCTGTCGGGCCACGCGAGACCGACATCTACATCGGGATCAGCGCCCGTCGCCGCGCCAAGAGCCGCCTCGGCAGATTACTGATGGCGCCGATCGAGAAGATCATGGCGCGGATCGTTCTGGCCGTCGTGTCCTACGAGGTGCAGCGCGATCAGGTGATCTGGGACGAGAAGACCTATCTGGAGCATCCCAAGCTGACCCGCTCCGACGGTCCCATCGGCAAGTACCGCAGCTGGGCCCGGCAGTTCTATCGGGCGGCCGGCTAGCGACTCCGCGTCGCCCCCGCGGACTCGTTGATCCAGAATCTGTACTGGGGCAGCATGCCGGATCGCCTGCGTAGATTCTGTCTCGATGCGGGGCGGGCCCGCGGCGGACAGGGTGGGCCCGCGGACGACGGCGGCTGGGGGCGATCAGGGGTGGGCGTGCCGTGGGGTGGCCAGGACGGCGGCGATGGCGGTCGTCAACGGCACCGACAATGCCAGCGCAATCCCGCCCACCGCAGATCGGGTGATCTCGATCGCCACCGACTCCGAGGTCAGCACATCCGACAGTGACCGCCCGGCCACGCTGAACAACAGCAACAAAGGCAGCGCGCTACCGGCATAGGCCAGCACCAGCGTGTAGACCGTCGAGGCGATGTGGTCGCTGCCGACGCGCATGGCGGAGCCGAAAATCGTCCGCCGCGAACGGTCTCCGCCGACGGCGGCCAACTCGAACACCGCCGACGCCTGGGTGATCGTCACGTCGTTGAGCACACCGAGGGAGCCGATGATGAAACCGGCCAGCAGCAGTCCGGTGATCGATACGTGCCCCATGTACTGGGCGACCTCGTTGTTCTGATCCTCCGACAATCCGGTCAGATGCACGAATTTGATAGCGGCCCAGGACAACCCGGCCGACAGCAACAGTGCTGTCAACGTTCCCAACAACGCCGCGCTGGTGCGCAGGCTCACCCCGTGCGCCAGGTAGATGACGGCGAACAGGATCGCCGCCGACGCCACCAGCGCCACCGGAATCGCCGGCGCCCCGTCGCGCAGGGCAGGCAGCAGAAACACCACCAGCACCGCGAACGCCACCAATATGCCGACCAGCGCACGGAATCCGCGCCAGCGGGCCACCGCGACGATCACCACCGCGAACACCAGGGCCAGCAGCGCCAGCGGCAACCCGCGCTCGTAGTCGTAGAAGCCGTAGCTGGTCGCGCCCCCGTCGTCAACGGCCCGGATAACCCGAATATGTTCCCCGGCAGCAAGATTTGGCTGGCCCGGGCCCGGGGTGAATTCCAGCATGGTCTCCGCGCCCTGGTTCGGGCCCGAGGTCAGCGACACGACGGCCTGCACGCACTGCCCGCTGCCGGGCTGCCCGGGCCGCGGCGTGCCGGTGATCACCCGCCCGCCAGACGGACTGCCGCAATCGGCCATGCGCGTCGACGACACCGTCGCGGCCTCGGTGCTCACCGCGCCGCCGGAACCGTTCTGGAACGGCAGCGGGATGTCGACCTTGGCGCCGGTGGGCCACAGCACGACGGCCCCGATCACCACGGCCAGCCCGATCGCCGCCAACAGCCCCACCACGATCCGCGCGGCCAGCGGCCCCAGCGGCGACGGCCCGTCCAACGAGTGGGAGTGGGAGTGGTGGCTCACGGGCAACAGGGTAGCGGTGGTTACTGCTGGTAGTTCACAAGGAAGTTGCCCAGCCGCTCGATCGCCGCCGACAGGTCCCGTGCCCAGGGCAGCGTCACGATCCGCAGGTGGTCGGTGGCCGGCCAGTTGAAACCGGTGCCCTGGGTGACCAGGATCTTCTCCTGCAGCAGCAGATCCAGCACCAGCTGCTCGTCGCTCTGGATCTCATACACCTCGGGGTCCAGGCGCGGGAAGGCGTACAGCGCACCGCGCGGCGCGACGCAGGAAACACCCGGAATCGCGTTGAGCGCCGCGGTCGCGACGTCGCGCTGTTCCAGCAGCCGTCCGCCGGGTAGCACCAGGTCGTCGATGCTCTGATGCCCGCCGAGGGCAACCTGAATGGCATGCTGCGCAGGCACATTCGGGCACAGGCGCATATTGGCCAGCAGGCTCAGGCCTTCGATGAAGCTCGACGCGTGCTCCTTGGGCCCGGTGATGGCCAGCCAGCCCGACCGGTAACCGGCCACCCGATAGGCCTTGGACAGACCGTTGAAGGTCAGCGTCAGCACGTCGTGGGCGAGGCTCGCCATCGAGACGTGCTGGGCGTCGTCGTAGAGGATCTTGTCGTAGATCTCGTCGGCCAGGATCATCAGCTGGTGCCGCCGCGCCAGGTCGGCGATCTCGCTGAGCACCTCGCGGGTGTACACCGCGCCGGTCGGGTTGTTCGGGTTGATCACCACGACGGCCTTGGTGCGGTCGGTGATCTTGGACTCCAGGTCGGCGATGTCGGGCTGCCAGCCCTGGGTCTCGTCGCACAGGTAGTGCACGGGGGTGCCGCCGGCCAGCGCCGTCGTCGCCGTCCACAGCGGGTAGTCCGGCGCCGGGATCAGCACCTCGTCGCCGTTGTTGAGCAGGGCCTGCATGGTCATGGTGATGAGCTCGGACACCCCGTTGCCGAGGAACACGTCGTCGACGTCGAAGCGGGGGAACTCGTCGATCAGTTCGTAGCGGGTGACGACGGCACGGCGCGCGCTCAGGATGCCCTTGGAGTCGGAGTAGCCCTGGGCGTAGGGGAGGGCCTGGATCATGTCGCGCATGATGACGTCGGGCGCCTCGAACCCGAACGGCGCGGGGTTGCCGATGTTCAGCTTGAGGATGCGGTGACCTTCGGCCTCCAGCCGGGCAGCGTGGTCGTGGATCGGTCCGCGGATCTCATAGAGCACGTTCTGCAACTTGGTGGACTGCATGAACTCGCGCTGCCGCTGATGGGTATGCGGCGAGGGCAGCTGATGGGTGGTCACGCGTTCGATTCTCCCACGGGTGTCCATCGGGTTTTCCGAGGTTGCGGTGGGCAGCGTTCCGGGTTCGATTCGGTGACAACCTGGCCACAACATCGTCGACGGGCCCGTTGAGCAGCGGTTTCGCCCGTTTCGGGCGCTATCTTCGCGAGGTGGACATCTCCTCTGCTTTCCGCGCGCGTACCCTCGGCCCGCGTGTGTTCGGCTGCCTGGCTGTGGCGGGTATCACCGCGGTGATGGGCGCCGGTATCGCGCTGGCCGACGACGCGATCAACGGCGTCTTCGCGATGGACGGGGCCGACCTGTCCCAGGTGACGGTGAACACCACCTGCGGGCCCGACGGCTGCTCCGGCACCGCCCAGAGCAACGTCGGCTGGATTGCTCCGATCGCCCTCGACCACGGGGTCTGGCGCTTCCAGTACACCCGGCCCGACGCCTTCATCTGCCCGAACGGCAACTATGCGCCGGTGACGGTGTACTACGCGGTCAACCCGCAGACCAAGCAGGGCGTGATGTCGGCCGACTCCAACGGTGAGTGCCCGGGCGGCGTCGTCCAGCAGACCATGTTCAGCTTCCATCAGGTGGCCTGAACCGCCCCCTCTCGTCGAACTTGGAGCGGAATCAACTCGTCCGGTGAGTTCGTCCGGTGAGTAAAGTGCCACGGTCGGCGAGGGAGTGGTCGTTGACGACGGCGCCAAGCGGGCGAGAGCACCAAGAGCCAGAAAAAGGGCGGGACCGGTAAGGTCCCGCCCCTTTTGTGGGCTGTTGCGGTTAGCGTTTGCCGGGCCGACGGGCGCCGGGGGCCAGACCGAGCCCGACGACGGGCTTGGCCGGCTCGGCGGGTGCGCTCGGCGCCGCGGGAGCGGCGGCCTCGGCGGGTTCAGCGGCCGGAGCCTCCGCGGGTGCCTCGGCCGGAGCTTCGGCCGGTGCCGCAGCGGGGGCGGCCGGAGCGGCGGGCTTCTTGGCTCCCGGACGACGGGCACCGGCGGCCATGCCGAGCCCCTTGACCGGCACCGCGTCCGCAGCCGGCTTCTCGGCGGCCGGAGCCTCCGAAGCAGCGGGAGCTTCCGGAGCAGCCGGAGCAGCAGCGGGAGCGGCGGCAGCCGGGGCAGCCTTCTTGGCACCCGGGCGCTTGGCCCCACCGGCCATTCCGAGGCCCTTGACGGGCGCGGACGGGGCGGCAGGCGCAGCGGCCTCAGCCGCAGGAGCGGCCTCGGCGGCCGGAGCTGCAGCAGCCGGGGCGGCCTTCTTGGCGCCCGGACGCTTGGCGGCACCGGCCATCCCCAGACCCTTGACCGGGGCAGCCGGCGCGGCAGCCTCGGCGGCCGGAGCTGCAGCGGCCGGGGCGGCCTTCTTGGCGCCCGGACGCTTGGCGGCACCGGCCATCCCCAGACCCTTGACCGGAGCGGCGGCGGCCGGCGCGGCAGCCGGGGCGGCGGCCTCGGCCTTGACCGGCTCAGGTGCAGCCTCGGGCTCGGGCGCGGCCTCGGGTTCCGGCTTGGGCTTGGCGGCTTCGCGGGCAGCGGCCTCCTCCGCGGCGGTGCCCTTGGCCGGCAGCGTGACGCTGGACAGGTCCAGCGAGCTCAGCAGCAGCTGGGCCACGTCGAGCACCTCGACCTTATCCACCTCGCGGCTGGCGGCCACGTCGTCGACGCCGTCGCTCATCATCACGCGGCAGAACGGGCAGCCGGTGGCGATGGTCGTCGCACCGGTGTCCATGGCCTCTTCGGTGCGCTCGACGTTGACGCGCTTGCCGATGTGCTCTTCCATCCACATCCGGGCACCACCGGCACCACAGCACAGCGCGCGGTCGGCGTGCCGCGGCATCTCGGTCAGCTTCACGCCGGAGTCGTCGAGCAGCTCACGCGGCGCCTCGTACACCTTGTTGTGCCGGCCCAGGAAGCACGGGTCGTGGTAGGTGACGTCCTGGCCGACGGGGTTGACCGGGATCAGCTTCTTGTCGCGCACCAGCTTGTTGAGTAGCTGGGTGTGGTGCAGCACGGTGTAGTTGGCGCCGAGCTGACGGTACTCGCGGCCGACGGTGTTGAAGCAGTGCGGGCAGGTGGTGACGATCTTGCGGTCGACGGTCTCCACGCCCTCGAACAGCTCGTTGATGGTCTCCACGTTCTGCGCGGCGAGCTGCTGGAACAGGAACTCGTTGCCCGAGCGCCGGGCCGAGTCGCCGGTACAGGTCTCGCCGGTGCCCAGGACCAGGAACTTCACGCCCGCGGCGGCCAGCAGCTCGGCCGTCGCCTTGGTGGTCTTCTTGGCCCGGTCCTCGTACGCGCCGGCGCAGCCCACCCAGAACAGGTACTCGAAGCCCTCGAACGACTCGACGTCCTGGCCGTAGACGGGCACGTCGAAATCGACCTCGTCGATCCAGGTGGTGCGCTCCTTGGCGTTCTGGCCCCAGGGGTTGCCCTTGGTCTCCAAGTTCTTGAACAGCACGCCCAGCTCGGAGGGGAACTCCGACTCGACCATCACCTGGTAGCGGCGCATATCGACGATGTGGTCGATGTGCTCGATGTCCACCGGGCACTGCTCGACGCACGCGCCGCAGTTGGTGCAGCTCCACAGCACGTCGGGATCGATGACGCCACCCTGCTCGGCGGTGCCGACCAGCGGGCGCAGCGCCTGCCCGGGGCCCGATCCGGCGATCCGGATGAAGCCGTCCTCGGGGACGCCGTGGCCGTGCGGGAACTCGTCGTGCGCGAAGTCGACCGAGCCCTCCGGCGGCATCGGCTTGCCCTCGATGATGTAGGGAGCCTTGGCGAACAGGTGGTCGCGCAGGTTCATCATGAGCAGCTTCGGCGACAGCGGCTTGCCGGTGTTCCACGCCGGGCACTGCGACTGGCATCGCCCGCACTCGGTGCAGGTGGCCATGTCGAGGTTGCCCTTCCAGGTGAAGTCCTCGATCCGGCCGCGACCGAACACCGCATCCTCGGCGGGATCGTCGAAGTCGATCAGTGCGCCCTTGTACTCCATCGGCAGCAGCGGGCCCAGCGCGTTGGGCAGCCGCTTGAAGGTGACGTTGACCGGGGCCAGGCCGATGTGCAGGTGCTTGGAGTGCAGCACGATCAGCAGGAACGCCAGCATGACGCCCAGGTGCGCCAGCAGCGCGATGGTTTCGATCCACACATTGGTGGTCACCGAGAAGTTGCCCAGCAGCTTGGCCATGAACTCCGAGGCGAAGGCGCCGCCGCGGCTGTAGGGGAAGTCCTCCTTGAGCACGATCATCGACGCGCCGCGCAACGGGAGGTAGGTCGCGATGACGAAGAAGATCATGATGAGGATCTCCCACGCGCCGCCGTTGTGCGAGCCGTAGAACCGGGACTGGCGGCCGAGCTTCTCGGGGTTTTTCCGGATGCGGATGATCGCGAACACGATGATGCCGACCAGCACCGCGACGGCGAAGAAGTCCTGCAGGAAGCCCAGGATTGGTGAGCGGCCGATGAACGGGATGTGGAACTTGGGGTCGATCAGCACGCCGAAGGCCTCGAGGTACACCGTGGACAGGACGAAGAAGCCCCACATGGTGAAGAAATGCGCCAGGCCGGGGATCGACCACTTCAGCAGCTTCGTCTGAGCGAAGACCTCTTTGTTCTGGTTGATCATCCGCCGCACGAACTCGTTCTTGCGGCCCTTCTCGTCCTTGACGGTCTGACCGGAGCTGATCAGCTTGGTCAGCCACAGCACGCGCTTGACGGCGAAGTAACCGACGACGACTGCGGCAATCGCCGTGATGATCAACCGGCTGTGCTGAAGGGTTTCTTCGAGATGTTCGAGGTTCGATCCGTCTGCGAGGTACACGAAACGCCTCCGTCCGCCTGTTACTCAAGGGTAACTTAGGCATGGTTACTCGCCGGTAACTTAACTTCTATCAGCTCATACTGACATTTAGGAGATTCTTAGCGCTAGCTAGGATTGCCTAACTTGCTAGCGGCTGTGTCGCACCTCTCAGTGCAACAGGGGTCCCTCAGGCACCCAGCATTGCGCGCAGCATGGACAGCATTTCACTGCGCGATTCCGCGCCGAGCCGCCGCCGGATCCGCGCCACGTGGTGCTCGACAGTCTTCGCGGAGATGAACAACTGCGCCCCGATGTCGCGATACGGCATGCCCAACAGCAAGAGTTCGGCCACCTCCCGCTCCCGATCCGACAGGGCCGCCGGCCGCGCCGGCTCCGGGATTCCCGACGGGACCGTACCCGGCTCGGGGTCCTCCGCGGCGGGAGCGTCGAACTCGTCGGTGTTCTGTTTGAGGTCACGGGCCAGCGCCAGCATGGCCGTCGACACCCGCGGATCGTCGGTGCCCAGGGCGGCCTGGCCGGTCAGCCGGGTGGCATCCCAGGTCAGCCCGAACTGCGCCAGCCCCCGGGCCGCGGCGGCCACCTCCGCCGGGTCGACCTGACGGGCCAACACCCGCAGCCAGGCGCGTCCGGCCGCGGCCAGGGCGCGGGCGAAGTCACTGCCGGCCGAGGCGGCGGCCAGCGCCGCGGCGTGCGGGGCCATCGCGTCGGGATTGTTGGCCAGGATCGCCGCGTGCACCCCGGCCCAGTGCAGCGGCAGCGACCAGGCCGGGGGATCGCCGAGGGCGCCCAGCAGCCCGAACGCCGTCCGCAGCGGATGACGCAGCCGGTCGGCCTGGCGCATCCGCACCCCGGCCACCCACAGCTCGCCCAGCGGCAGCAGCGTGAACACGTCCACCGAGTACTCGGCGAGCAGGTCGACAGCGACCGAAAAATCCCGGTGCAGCGCCCCGGCGTCGCCGCTGCGCCGCGCGATCCCGGTCCGCAGCGCCGCCGCCCACAGCGCATCGCGCCGGTGCAGCCCGGTGTGCGGGGCCAGCGCCGCGGCGGCGACGAGGTTCCCGTCGACCAGCCAGGTCCAGGCCGTCAGTAACGCGTGGCGCGGCGCGAACAGTTCGGCCGGCGCGGCGTCGCGGGACAGCACCCCGCGGGCGCGCGCCGGATCGCCGGAGTGCAGCGCGGCCAGTGCGACGACGGCGGCCGGGTCGTCGGGCAGCGCCACCGTCGGCGCCGCGCCGACCGACTGGCCGAACAGGGCCAGCGCGGCGTCGTATCCGGATTCCACGCTGGTGCGCAGCCCGGCCGCCAGGTTGCGCGCGGCCCGGGCGGCCGAGGTGGGCACCGTCGCCTCGGCGGGTGCCGCGGTGGCCCGCAGCGCGGGCAGGTTCCCGGCGGCCAGTGCGACGACGGCCGCCGCCGCGCCGACCTCGGGGTCGGTCGCGGTGCCCGGCTCGGTCCCGCGCAGCCAGTCGAACAGTTCGGCGGCCGCAGCAGTGTTCCCGTCGTGACAGGCCACCGCGGCGGCCACCCGGACGGCGTCGGCGCGGGTGCCCGGGTCGGCCAGCAGCCCGTCGGCCACCGCGGCGGCCGCCGTGCAGTCGCCGGTCAGGGCCAGCGAATCGGCGAAGACGACGGTCGGATCGCTGGTCCCGGCGGCCAGCGCGGCCCGGTACAACCCGGCGGCCTGCTCGGGATGACCGGCCGTGACGGCGGACGACGCGGCGGTGCTCAGCCGCTCGGCCAGCCGCGGGTCCCGACGGCCGTGATCGGCCAGGGTGCGGGCCAGCGGCACGCCGAGAGTGCCGTGCGCGAGTTGGGATTCCAGCAGCGCGCTCTCCACCGCGTGGTGGCGCACCGCGCCGATCACCCCGCTGACCGCCTCGTGCAGCGCCGCGGGTGCGCGCAGCAGCCCGGTGCCGTGCGCGCGGTCGACGAGCTCGCGCGCCACCGCCGGCTCCAGGTCCAGCGCCGCGGCGATATCGGCCGGGCCGAGGCGGTCGTCGAGGGACAGCAGCGCCAGCGCGTCGAGCAGCGGTTCGTCGAGGCGGCGCAGCCGGTCGGGGTCGGGTGCACCGCGGGTCGGCAACACCAGCGCGGTCTGCTCGTGTTCCAGCACGTCGGTGAGCCGGCGCAGCTCCGGGCGCTGGCCCAGCGGCTGGGTGGCGACCACCACGGTTCGGTACGGATCGGCGGCGACGGTCACCAGCGCCGCGAGGGCGCCGTCGTCGAGCCGGTCGGCGTCATCGATGACCAGCGCCGATCCGCACGGTTCAAATCCCACCTCGGGGCGTACCTGGGTGACGACGGGCACTCCCGCGGCTCGCAGGCCGTCGCGCACCGCCGCCAGCACGGCGCTCTTCCCACTGCCGATACCCCCGGTGACCAGCAACTTCGCCGGATCCTGCGGATCGCGGAGCAGCTCGGCCACCCGGTCGGCGGCCCGCGGCGGCAGCTCACCGACGGCCGGATCGGTGATCACGGGAACAGACGACGCCTGGTCGGCCCCGAAGCCGCACCCCCGGTATCCGCCGTGGTCTGCGCCGTCGTCGGCGCCGGCGCAGAGGTCGGGGGTGTCGTGGGCGGAGTGGTCGGCGGCGTCGTCGGTGGCGTGGTGGGTGGGGTCGTGGTCGGTTGGGTGGTGGTCGTCGGCTGCGTCGTGGTGGTCGTCGTAGTGGGCTGAGTTGTCGTCGTGGTCGTTGTCGTCGTCGACTCCGTGGTCGATTCGGTGGTGGTGGTCGGCTCCGTCGTGGTGGGCTCGGGGCTGCTCGACGGCGGTGCGGTCGTCGTCGGTGGCGGCACCACCGAGCTGGCCACCGATCCGTTCTCGTCGGTGTAGGTCAGCGTCGCGCTCTCCTGCGGCTTCAGCGCCGTGGTGAGCACCGAGCCGTTGGGCAGCGTGATCGTCGTGGTGACCGGAGAGTTGTCCATCTCGCTGCCGGTCAGCGTGATGGCCAGACCCCCGGCCGAGGCCAGCGCGGCCGCCGCGGCGATCCCGAACAACACCGCCGGGCGCCGGTACCAGCGCAGCGGCGCGGCCGCCGGCTCCGGCTCCTCGGGCGGGGCGTCGAACTGCACCGGCGGGCGGGCACCCGTCGCGCCGACGGGGTAGTCCGGCCCGGAATAGGGGACCGGATCCGCGGCGCCGTCGGCATCCTCGGACCAGGCCAGACCGCGCGACGTCGCATCCGGGGCGTCCTCGCCGCCGGCATGCGTCGCCCAGCTCGCCGGGGCCATCCCGGTGGGCACCTCACCGGCGGCCGGGGCCAGACCCGTCGGCGCGCCGGCCTCGGCGACGGCCTGCGACAACCCGGTCTCCGCGCTCGCCTCGGCCACCAGGGGAGACAGCCCCGTCGGCGCACCCGCGGCGGCGATCGACGGCCCGGCGCCGTCGATCAGCTGCGGGGGCACCCCGCGCTCGGCGAGCCACCCGGCCCCGGCAGCGGCGGCCGAACCCGGGTCCGGAGTCGTCACGATCGGTGCCCGCAGCTCCTGCGACAGCCGCTCGGTGACCAGCGGAATCGCCGCACCGCCGCCGACGGTCGCCACCGCCGACAGCCGATCCGCCGGAATCCTGTTGTCCTGCAGCGCATCTCCGATCTCGTCGAGCAGACCCGCCAGCGGCTCGGCCAGCAGCGCTTCCAACTCGGCGCGGGTGAACCGCACGTCGGCGGCGCCCTCGGCGGAGATGACCGCGGCGGTGTCGGCCGACAACCGCTCCTTGGCCGTCCGGCACGCGGCGCGCAGCCGGGTCAGCGCGCCGACGGCGGCAGTGCCCATCGGGTCGGCACCGGCGGCTTGGGACTGCCCGGCCAGCACGGCGCTGAGCACCCCCTGATCGATCAGGTCACCGGAGAGCGACGAGCGCAGCACCGGGCCGATCGGGCGCATCCCGGCTGCGGCATCGGCCAGGGTCACCGTGGTGCCGGTGCCGCCCAGGTCCACCAGCACCACCACTCCGCTGCCGGGCAGGCCCGGGGCGTTGCCCAGTGCGGTCAGCGCCGCCGCGTTGTCCCGCACGATCTCGGTCGGGGCCCCCGAGCCGGACAGTGCGGGCCGGGCCTGTACCTGGGCGCGCAACGCCGACACCGCGGCCGGCCGCCAGTGCGCCGGGACCGCGATCACCATTCGCGGTGCGGGGCCGCCGGCGTCGCGGACCAGGGATTCCAGCGCGTCGGCCGCCAGCGTCGCGGCGTCGTGCGACGAGCCGTCGGGCGCGATCATCGGGACCCGGTCGCCGACCCGGTCGGTGAAACCCCACACCACCACGCCCGGTTCGCTCACCTTCGCGTTCTCCGTGGGCAGGCCCACCTCGGCGGGCCGGTGGCCGAACAGGGTGAGGACCGAACGCCGCCGCACGGGGGGACGACCGGTCCGGACGGCGACCATATTGGTGGCGCCGATCGACAGCCCGAGGGAATCCATGGGTACCTCATCCGTTGGCGTTGCGCGGTTGCCGTCCACCCTAGACGTACCCCTAAGGGTGGACAATCCCCTAACCGTACTTCCCCTAAGGGGTGCCACGGGGCGGCGGGGCGCAACCCGATCCCCTCGCAGCTTCCGGCGACCTAGGATTTCGGTGGTAACCCGCTGTGCATCGATTGAACGGAGTCCGTCATGGCAAATGAACTGCTGGACTTCGTCATGGGTCTGGTCCGCGACCCGGCCGCCGCCGCGAACTATCACGCCGACCCGGCCAAGGCCATCGCCGATGCGCATCTGACCGGGGTGACCAGTGCCGATGTCAACAACCTGATTCCCATGGTGTCCGATTCGGTGTCCATGGCGACGCCGGGATTTGGTCCGCCGGGGCTCGACAGCGTCCCGGTCGGGGGGTTGAACGCGGTGGACAGCAACGTCTGGTCCTCCGGCGCGGCGCACGCCGCCTTCGAGGCGTTCGACGCGCATGTGCCCGGCGTGGTGGCCGATCAGCTGCACACACCGGTCATCCAGGACCCGGGAGCGGTGTCCGGCGTGCTCGCGGCACCCGTCTCCGCGCTGCACGACGGCGGCGTGCAGCTGCCGTCGTTCGACTCATTCGACCAGGTGGGCGGCATCGGTACCGCGCTTCCGGACCCGGTGGACGCGCACCCGGCGGACCCGGTCTTCGAGGACTGGGCGCACCCGGCGCACGACGCCGGCCAGGTCGATCCCGGCCACGGCGGGTTCGACATCTTCGGTCACCAGTGATTCCCCTTGGGGGTGCCTGGGGATAGGCCCGCACAACGACGGCCCGACAGCGGAGTACCGCTGCCGGGCCGTCTCTTTTTGCTGCCTGGATACCTCTATTTACCTGCGGTTTCTCCCGTTCTCGGGGATTGTGCAGCCGGATTCGCAGTGCCCCCAATATGCCCCTAATCCCCTAACGTTTGGGCGTGGTACACCCCTAATGGGTGGTGCGGGATGACGGGTGGTAACCCCGTTTCGACACCGGTTGCGCGGTCATAACGTGTATTTCACAAGCCGAACCCCGGCAAGAGACCCGAAAGGAACTCCCATGAACGTCATCGACTGGATCCTGAACCTGTTCCGCGACCACAACGCCGCCAGCGCCTTCGTGATGGCCCCCGGCCAGGTCATGACCGACGCCGGTCTGGGCGGTATCTCCCCGGTTCAGCTGGCCTCGGTCGCCAGCACCGCGGTGCCCGGGCTGATGCTCGGCAGCGACCCGGTGGTCGGCCTGCAGCGCGCGGTGTCGAACTACCACGGCTTCGACAACGGCTACGGCTACAACGGGTTCTCCAACGGCTACAGCTACGCACAGCCCGCCGGCTACGCGCCGACCTATGCGCCCAACGTCGCCTCGCCGACCTGGGCGCCGCAGAACACCCTCGCCGCGCAGACCGACCTGGCCAGCCACAACTCCACCTCCTTCATGAGCCCGGACCAGTACGCCGGGGCCAACTCTCAGCAGGGCGGCTTCAACCTGGGCTTCGGCGACATCACCCTGGGCTCGAAGACCACCGCCAGCAACGGCGCCGCGGTGATCAACGGCAACAACCGCGGTGACATCGTCAGCGGCGACGGCGCGGTGCTGGGCAACGGCAACTCCGTCACCAACGGCGACACCTGGGCCGGCGCCGGCGCCAACGTCAACCAGGGCCACGGCGTCCTGCACTCCGTCGGCAACGACACCAACACCGGCAGCGGCTCGATGATCAAGGGCAACGACGGCCCGGTGCTGCAGAACGTCGACGCCAGCGGCGGCAACGGCGGCGCCGCGGGCGGCGGCAGTGGTAGCGGCGGCCTGCTGGGCGTCGGGATCGGCAACAGCAGCCACGGCGGCAACGCCGGCGGCGGCGGGATCACCTTCGTCAGCAAGGACACCGGAAACACCGTCGGCGGCGACCAATCACACGTCACCGGCGTCGGCAACTCGACCGCCAACCCGACGCACGTGGTGTCCCAGCCGCACAACACCGTGGTCAACGACTCCTACAACCCGTCGCACACCACGGCCGTCAGCTCGACCACCAACACCGGGTTCGACAACGGCAACCACGCGGTGCAGCCGACGCTGGGCAGCCTCGCCGGTCAGCCGGCGGTGGACCACTCCACCGTGCAGCCGGTGCTGGGCAACCACGCGGTCCAGCCGGTGATCGCCGCGCCGAGCCCCCTGCCGGTGCACAGCACTCAGCCGGTGCTGGGCACCAACCACGGGTACGACGCCAACGCCGGCTACCAGCCGCAGCCGAGCCACTCGGTGTACGACGGCGGGTCGAGCCACTCGGTGTTCGGCGGTGCGCATGTCGCCACCCCGGTGGCCGACGCCGGTGGGCACGCCGGCTTGACCGGCAGCGAGCACCACGGTCTGGGTCTGTAGCCGCCGGGCGGATCGGCGATGCTCGGTGGAGTGGTCGGGAGCGTAGCGAGTGCCCGCGGAGCCGAGGGGAAGCCGGGACCGACCGCGTCAAACCCAGCGATCAAACCCCGCGACGGCGGGGAGCCTCCCGGCTCCCCGCCGTTGTCGCGCCTACCGTGAACCGTGAACAGAGAGGTTTAGTCCCGTGACCCAACCGCAGGACCGGCGGCCCGTCGCGGTGATCGTCGAACTCATCGACCACACCGCCGCCATCGCCGCGCTGCACGACCGCCGCGACCTAGCCGAGCGGCTGGCCGCGGCCAAGGTCCGGATCAGCGACCCGCAGATCCGGGTGGTCATCGCCGGGCAGCTCAAACAGGGCAAGAGCCAGCTGCTCAACTCACTGCTGAACCTGCCGGTCGCCCGGGTCGGCGACGACGAGACCACCGCGCTGATCACCGTCGTCAGCTACGCCGACCAGCCGATCGCACGACTCGTCGTGGCACCCAGCCTGGGGGCGGCACCCGGTGTCCCCGAACCCGGGGCACCCGAGTACATCGACATTCCCATCGACGCCATCCGTACCGACCTGCGCCGGGCCCCGATCGCCCGCGGCCGCGAGGTACTGCGAGTGGAGGTCGGCGTGCCCAGCCCGCTGCTGCGCGGCGGCCTCACCTTTATCGATACCCCCGGCGTCGGCGGGCACGGCCAGCCGCACCTGTCGGCGACCCTGGGGCTGCTGCCCGACGCCGACGCCATGCTGATGATCAGCGACACCAGCCAGGAGTTCACCGAACCGGAGATGCGGTTCCTGCGGCAAGGCCAGCAACTGTGCCCGGTGACCGCCGTCATTGCCACCAAGACCGACCTGTACCCGCACTGGCGGGCGATCGTCGCGGCCAACACCGCGCACCTGCAGCGCGCCGGTGTCGACGTGCCGCTGATCCCCGCGTCGTCGCTGCTGCGCAGCCACGCGGTGTCCACCAACGACGCCGAACTCAACACCGAATCCAACTTCCCGGCCATCGTGTCGTTCCTGTCCGAACGGGTGCTGTCCCGAGAAACCGACCGGGTGCGCGACGCGGTACTGGCCGAAATCGCTTCGACGGCAGAACATCTCACCCTGGCGGTGGATGCCGAGCTGGCCGCGCTCGACGACCCGGACAGTGTCCGCCGGATCACCGAGGACCTGGAGCGACGCCAACAGGACGCCTCCGACGCGCTGGCGCACACCGCACTGTGGCAGCAGGTGCTCAACGACGGCATCGCCGATCTCACCGGCGACGTCGACCATGACCTGCGTGCCCGGTTCCGGGAGATCGTCAGCGACGCCGAAGCGGTGATCGACAGCTGCGACCCGACTGTGCACTGGGCCGAAATCGGTGCGCAGGTGCAGGATTCGGTGGCCACCGCCGTCGGCGACAACTTCGTCTTCGCCTACCGGCGCGCCGAGGCGCTGGCCGCCGAGGTCGCCCGCACCTTCACCGAGGTCGGGTTCGACGGCGTGGACATCCCCGAGGTCAACGCACGGGACATGGGTGCGGAATTCACCGGGCTCAAGGCCATCACCCGGCTGGAATCCAAACCGATCGGCTTCGGGCACAAGGCCGTCACCGGCTTGCGCGGCTCCTACGGCGGTGTGCTGATGTTCGGCATGCTGAGCTCGGTGGTCGGCCTGGGCATGTTCAACCCGCTGTCGCTGGGCGCCGGTCTGCTGTTGGGCCGCAAGGCCTACCGGGAGGACATGGAGAACCGGATGATGCGGGTGCGCAGCGAGGCCAAGACCAACCTGCGCAAATTCGTCGACGACGTGTCGTTCGTGGTCGGCAAGGAGTCCCGGGACCGGCTCAAGACCATCCAGCGCCAGCTGCGCGACCACTACCGCGATATCGCCAACGAGACCGCCCGCTCACTCAACGAGTCACTGCAGGCGACGCTGAACGCGGCCCGGCTGGAGGAGAACGAGCGCATCACCCGGGTCAACGAACTGTCCCGTCAGCGCAACATCCTCGGCCAGGTCAGCGACAACGTCGTCAACCTGCGGGCGCCACGGTAAGGCCACCCGGGGTCACGGTCCGGGTCAGGTTGATCCGCGGCCGTTGATGCGTGGTCTCGGAGCTGCTCGTCGTCGTGGTCGTGGTCGTGGTCGTGGTCGACGACGTTGTTGAGGTGGTGGTCTCGGACTCCGAGGTGGTCTCGGACTCCGACGATTCGGTGCTCGTCTCGTTGGGGGCGGCGACCTCGCTGGTGGAGATCGGCACGCTGGTGCTGTAAGTGGTGGTCTCCGGCGACGGGGTGATGAGCGACGGGGTGGTGGAGGAGACCGTCGATGCGATCACCCGCTGCGGCGGGGGAGGCGGCGCGTCCCACTCGTCGGACATCCGCACGACCAGCGCGAACAGCGTCACCACGACGATCAGCGCCAGGCCGCCGGCGGCGAACACCGCGGTTTGGGTCTGGTACCAGGGGCCCTCGTCGTCGTCCACGGCTCTCGACATTAGTTGACCGGACCGAGGCCGACGGCGCGCACAGCGAAACCCAGGCTCGCACGCGCCGTCGACGCCGGGCCGACACCGTAAACTCGCAACCGCAATGAGCACCAGCGATCAGGTGCGCGCCATCCTGGCCGCGACAACCCGTGCCTACCGGAGCGACCCGGCCTACCGGGGGCGTGACGGTCTGTTCGCCGAACTGGACCGGCTGTCCTGGCAGCTCAACCAGCCCATCCGCATCGCGCTGGCCGGCACCCTCAAGGCCGGCAAATCGACGCTGGTCAACGCGCTGGTCGGGGAGACGATCGCGCCGACCGACGCGACCGAGGCCACCCGCATCGTTACTTGGTTCCGCCACGGGCCCACCCCGAAGGTCACCGCCGTCGGGTACGACGGGCGCCGCACCCACCTGCCGATCATCCGCGCCGACGGGCTCAGCTTCGACTTCGGTGCGCTCGACGCCGCGGCGGTCAGCGTCCTGGACGTCGAATGGCCGGCCACCGAGCTGATCGGCGCCAGCATCATCGACACGCCGGGCACCTCGTCGCTGAACGCCGACGTCTCCCAGCGCACCCTGGCTCTGTTGGTACCCGACGACGGCGTGCCCCGGGTGGACGCGGTGGTGTTCCTGCTGCGCACCCTGAATGCCGCCGACATCGCGCTGCTGACCCAGATCGGTTCGTTGGTCGGCGGATCGGCCGGTGCGCTCGGCGTGATCGGGGTGGCCTCACGCGCCGACGAGATCGGGTCCGGCCGCATCGACGCCATGCTCTCTGCCCGCGACGTCGCCGCGCGGTTCACCGCCGAGATGGACAAGACCGGGATCTGCCAGGCCGTCGTCCCGGTGTCCGGGCTGCTGGCGCTGACCGCGCGGACCCTGCGCCAGGGCGAGTTCATCGCCCTGGAGAAGCTGGCCGGCGTCGAGGCCACGGTGCTGAACAAGGCCATGCTGAGCGTGGATCGATTTGTCCGCGAAGATGATTCACTGCCGGTGGACCCCGAGACGCGGGCGGCGCTACTGGACCGGTTCGGCATGTTCGGTATCCGCATCGCCATCACACTGCTGCGCGCCGGGATCACCGACTCGGTGGCGCTGGCCGACGAACTGCTGGAACGCAGCGGACTGGTCGCGCTGCGCGACGTCATCGACCAGCAGTTCGCCCAGCGCTCCGAGCTGCTCAAGGCGCACACCGCGCTGCTCGCGCTGCGACGGCTGGTGTCGGACAACCCGTTTCACGCCACCGCCGCGGTGATTGCCGACATCGACCCGCTGCTGGCCGACACCCACGCCTTCGAGGAGCTGCGCCTGCTGTCCCAGTTGCGTTCGCGATCAACCACATTGAACGACGACGAGGTGGCCTCGCTGCGGCGGATCATCGGCGGATCGGGCACCGACGCCGCCAGCCGGCTGGGTCTGACCCCCGACGTGCCCTACGACGGCCCGCGGGCCGCACTGGCCGCCGTCGGGCGCTGGCGCCGCCGCGCCGAGCATCCGCTCAACGATCCGTTCACCACCCGGGCGTGCCGGGCCGCAGTGCGCAGCGCCGAGGCACTGGTCGCCGACTACCGCGCGCGCGGTTAGCGGCCGCGGGGTTGGCGTTGGCCGCGGTCAACGCTCGCGGTTAGCGCTCCCCGCGCGGGAACAGCGTCGGGAGGTGACGGCTGGAGGTGACCGTCTCGGTCACGGTGCTGGTGCTGGTCACCGTCGACGGGGCCTCGGTCGTCGTGGTGGTGGCGGGCGGTTCCGTCGTCGTGGTCGGCGCCTCCGTCGTGGTCTGCGCCGGGGCCTCGGTGGTGGTTGGTGCCTCCGTGGCGGGTGCTTCGGTCGCCGGTGCTTCGGTGGCCGGTGCTTCGGTGGCGGGCGCTTCGGTGGCCGTGTTTGCCGGTGACTCCGCGGGCGCCTCGGTGCTGACCGGGGCCGACGTCGTGGCCGGGGCGTTCGACGGGTGCTGGTGATCCTTCTTGTCCGACGAGCCGGTCAGCGACACGATGCCGTAGATCGCCAGGGCCAGGATCAACGCGGCGACCGCGCCGATCGCCACCAACGCGGCGGGTTTGCGGAACCACGGCTGGGACTCGGGTGCTGGGTTGGCCTCGGTGGGAGCGCCGTAGTCGGCGCCATAACCCGAGTCGTAGCCGGCGTCGTAGCCGGCCGTGTTGGGTTCGGTGTACTCGCTGTAGGCCTGTCCGCCGGCGCCGTAGTCGGCGGCCTGAGTGGCATCGCCGTAGCTGGCGGCCTGCGTCGGCTCGCTGTAGCTGCCGTACTGGGTCGGCGCATTGTCAGGGTCGTCGGGGTATCCGTTGGCCACGGGAGCCGATAGTAACCGCCACAGCTGTGCCCTCCGGTGGCCGCAACCAAGCTGTGACGGGTCTGCGACCTTGGTTTCGGAGAGCCGTCGTCACCGGAGGCGGTCGAGCCAGGCCAGGCCGAAGCGAACGGCCAGGCCGAGGTTTCCGATCTGGCAGTGGTTGCCGGCATCTTCGTCGGCGGTGAAGACCCGCGTCGTCACCGATCGGGCACCGACCAGGTTCTCGGCCTGTCGAGACAGCTGGTGCAGCGGGACGTAATGGTCGTCCGCGCCGGCCAGCAGAAGAACGTCGCCGGTGACTCGATCCGAAATATCGCGGGTACTCGTCCCGCGCGCCGCCGTCAGGAAGTCGTATGCCGAGGCGGTTCCGGTGATGTGCATGCCCTGCTGGAGCCCCCAGGCCGAGACGGGCTTGTGCGCCGCGGCCACGCGTGCGGCGGCGTTGACCAGAGCCCGGGCGCGCAAGGCCAGCAACACCCGGACCCCGACAGCAGCTCCCCGGCCGATCTGGCGCGCAACCACCTCGAGTTCGTCGTCGAGGATGTCGAACGCGATGACCCGCTTCAGCCGCGGTTCGAACGCCGCAGCCCGCACGACCAGGCCGCCGCCGAGTGACACGCCGATGGCGGTGACGCCGTGGTCGATGCCGAAGTGATCCAGCACCGCGGCCACCGGCCGTTCCCACTCGGGCGTCATCGGGAGGCCGTGGTCCTCCAGCGCGCCGCCCTGGCCGGGGCCGTCGAAGGCGATCACCCGGTAGCCGGCGGCGGCCAGACCGGTGATCATCGGCAGGAACTCCTCGACGTAGCTGTCGAACCCGCCGAAGATCAGGACGGTGTCGTCGGGGGTTCCGGCCGGCCCGAGGTCATAGGCGGGAAGGGCGCCTCCCTGATAGGCGACGTCGGTGGGCTGCACCTGATACAGGCCACGCATGTCGGTGAGGAACCGGGCGCGGAAGCCGGGCCGTCGCGGATCGGTTGGGGCCATGAAGAATTCGGCCGCGCGCAGGAAGTACGCGGCGGCCAGGGTCCGCTGTTGGTCCCGGGCCTGCTCGGAAAGCGCCAGGAAACCGTCGATCCATTCGGGGTAGCCGTCGGCGCGCGCCGCGAGGGCGGCCACGCCGGGAATGGCCTCCGGGCCGATCCACTGCACCCACCGGTTGCACTGGAAGTTCAGGCTCGTATCCGGGTGGAAGGCGTGGTAGCCGATGACCGGCGCATCCGCTCTCCAGTCGAGGGCGCGTGCCTGCGGGTTGTCGGAGGGCGTCATGACCCCGACCTTATCGCAAGTTAACTTGCGATAGTATGGCGGTCGTGTCTGAGATGCGTCGCCTCGGCCGGCGCGGGGAAGCCCTCCGTCGTGCAGTGCTCGACGCTGCCATCGACGAGATTGTGGCGGGCGGCGCCGATGCGGCGACGGTGCTGAACATCTCCCGGCGCGCCGGCGTCCACGAGACGTCCGTCTATCGACGGTGGCAGACCCGCGAGAACCTGATCCTGGAGGCGTTGCTCGAGCGCAGTGGTCTCGACATCCCCGCGCCGGATACCGGATCGCTGCGCGGCGACCTGGTGGCGATCGCCCGGTCGGTGAGCGTTTTCATTCAGTCACCGGTTGGCCAGGCGCTGCAGCGCGCCGGAGCCCGGTCCGCTCCCGTCGATGACGAGGGTCTTCGGGCCTTCTGGCGCGCCCGCCGGGTGGCACTCGAGAGCGTCATAGACCGGGCGAAGGCTCGCGGCGAGCTCGAACAGGATGCCGATGGATCCCTGCTCGTCGAGGCGCTTGTGGCGCCGCTGCACTTCCGCATTCTGCTGAGTCGGGAGCCGATCGAGGCGGATCTCCCCGAACGATTGGCCGATCTGGTTCTGCGTGGAGCGCAGCGCGGCTGAGGGGCGGGTTCGCAGAATTCAGCGGAGCTGGCGGATGACCCCGTCGGCGAAGACCTCGAGGTGATCGAGGTCGGCCAGGTCCAGCACCTGCAGGTACACCCGCGCCACCCCGGCCTCGGCGAACGGGGTCAGCCGGTCGACGATCTCGTTCGGCGTGCCGACCAGCGGGGTGTTGGTGCGCAGCTCGTCGAGTTCACGCCCGATCGCGTCGGCGCGGCGGGTGACCTCGGCGTCGTCGCGGCCCGCGGCGACCACGAAGCAGGCCGAATACGTCATCGAGTCCGCGGCCCGTCCGGCCGCCGCGACGGCACCGGCCACCCGGTCGAACTGCGCGGCGATCACCTCGACCGTGCAGAACGGGACGTTGAACTCGTCGGCGAACCGGGCCGCCAGCCGCGGCGTGCGCGTGGGGCCCAGACCGCCGATGATGATCGGCGGGTGCGGGCGCTGCGCCGGTTTGGGCAGTGCGGGGGAGTCGGTGACGGTGTAGTGACGGCCGGCGTGGCTGAACGTTCCGGTCGCCGACCACAACCCGGTGAGGATCTCCAGCTGCTCCTCGAGGCGGTCGAAACGCTCACCCAGCGGCGGGAACGGAATGGCGTAGGCCTCGTGCTCCTTGGCGAACCAGCCCGCGCCGATACCGAAATCGACCCGGCCGTCGCTCATGTCGTCGACCTGGGCGACGGATATGGCCAGCGGCCCGGGGTGACGGAACGTCGCGGAGGTGACCATGGTGCCCAGCCGGATCCGACTGGTTTCGCGGGCCAGCGCGCCGAGGGTCACCCACGAGTCGGTCGGGCCGGGCAGCCCGTCGCCGCTCATCGCCACGTAGTGATCGGAGCGGAAGAACGCCGAATACCCCAGCGCCTCGGCGGCTTGGGCGACGGCCAGCTGATCGGCGTAGGAGGCGCCCTGCTGCGGTTCGACGAATACCCGGAAGTCCACGATTGCCAGGGTAGCCGGGGGATTCCGGCTCACCCGATGCAATGCGGGCGCAGAATCGGGGGATGGGAAAGGTTGCCCCGAAAGTGCGGATCAAACGGATCTACGACGACCCCGCTCCTGACGACGGAGCCCGGGTGCTGGTGGACCGGCTGTGGCCGCGCGGGATTTCCAAGGAGCGCGCCGAGCTGGAGGAATGGTGCAAACAGGTCGCGCCGTCCACCGAGCTGCGCAAGTGGTACAGCCACGACCCGGCCAAGTTCGCCGAGTTCGGCAAGCGCTACCGGGCGGAGCTGACCGATCCCGAGCACGCCGAGGCGCTGGCGCATCTAAGGGAGCTGGCCCGCGGTCCGCAGGGTCTGACGCTGCTGACCGCCAGCCGGGCGCTGGACATCTCCGAAGCGGCCGTGCTGGCCGAGCTGCTCAACAAGTAGGAACCGGGGCCGCTCTAGTCAGACCGATGGCAGTACCAAATGCTGACCTGTGGGGCGCTTCATTTGGATAATCCACACGAAGGCGCTCACAGGTCAGCATTTGGTACTGAATTTTCGGCGCGGAGCAGAGGGGCGCCAGAGTGGGCGGGCCGGGGCCGGTCAGAACGCCTGAACACCCTGGGTGGCGACCTGCATGCCGTGACCGGTGGTGTCGTTGGTGAATCGGGTGCCGTCGGAGGTGGCGTCGATGGTCCAACCGTTGGCCGAATAGGTCTGGTAGTCCAGTTTGACCACCGGGATGTCACCCAGGTTGCCGACCACCCAGGTCAGGGTTCCGCTGCCGTTCACGCTGACCCCGTTGGCCTTGAATCCGTCTTTCATCGGGGCATTGGCGAAGTCGGACTCGCAGGCCACGGAGGCGGTGGTCAGCTGGCAGCGGGTCTTGCCGGACTTGGTCTCGATGAACACCAGGCCCGATTCGTTGGCCGGCAGGGTCGTCGCCCCGGGTTTCGGCCCGGCGGTGGCCGTGGGGGGTGGGGCGGCACTTGGCGACGGCGCCGGTGTGGTCGGCGGATGTACCTCGGGCCGGGAGGTAGGGATCGTCGGTTCGGTCCCGGTGCCGCAACCCGGGCAGGTGGCGGTCCCGTCAACGACGGTGTTGCAGCCGGCCAGCGCTGCGGCGGCGATCGCGGCGCCGGCCACCGCCAGCCATACCTGCGTTGTGCGCACCCGCTGCTCCTCGAACTACTCCCGGCAACTGGCTACGACGCTACCGGCCCCCGCGTGGCCGGACCCGGTGCCGCGCCGGTGCCGGGAACACCCGATGTCTCCGCCCGATGTGCATTCCCACAGTTCGGGGCCGAAAAAACACGAATTCCGGGGGTCGGGAATGAATCGGCACCGGGGGTGGTTGAGGATATCGATAACATGAGTGCACTGGACTCAACTTTGCCTTGACAACCCTATCGTCGGGAGGCAAGCTTGAGCGCAGCTCGCTCAGATTTCAATTCTGCTATTTCAGGAGGCAACAACTATGGCTCGTGCGGTCGGCATCGACCTCGGGACCACCAACTCTTGCGTCGCGGTTCTGGAGGGCGGCGATCCCGTCGTCGTCACCAACTCCGAAGGCTCTCGCACCACCCCGTCGGTCGTCGCGTTCGCGCGCAACGGCGAGGTGCTCGTCGGGCAGCCCGCGAAGAACCAGGCTGTGACCAACGTCGACCGGACGATTCGCTCGGTGAAGCGGCATATGGGCACCGACTGGACCGTCGAGATCGACGGCAAGAACTACACGGCTCAGGAGATCAGCGCTCGCACGCTGATGAAGCTCAAGCGTGACGCGGAAAGCTACCTGGGCGAAGACATCACCGATGCGGTCATCACCGTGCCGGCGTACTTCAACGACGCCCAGCGTCAGGCCACCAAGGAAGCCGGCCAGATCGCCGGCCTCAACGTGCTGCGGATCGTCAACGAACCGACCGCGGCCGCCCTGGCCTACGGCCTGGACAAGGGCAGCAAGGAACAGACCATCCTGGTCTTCGACCTCGGCGGCGGCACGTTCGACGTGTCCCTGCTGGAGATCGGCGACGGCGTGGTCGAGGTTCGTGCCACCAGCGGTGACAACCACCTCGGTGGCGACGACTGGGACGATCGGATCGTCGACTGGCTGGTCGAGAAGTTCAAGTCCACCTCGGGCATCGACCTGACCAAGGACAAGATGGCCATGCAGCGGCTGCGTGAAGCCGCCGAGAAGGCCAAGATCGAACTGAGCTCTTCGCAGAGCACCTCGATCAACCTGCCTTACATCACCGTCGACGCGGACAAGAACCCGCTGTTCCTCGACGAGCAGCTGACCCGCGCCGAGTTCCAGCGGATCACCCAGGATCTGCTGGATCGCACCCGCAAGCCATTCCAGCAGGTGGTCAAGGACGCCGGCATCGCCGTCGGCGACATCGACCACGTCGTGCTGGTCGGTGGTTCCACCCGCATGCCCGCGGTGACCGAACTGGTCAAGGAACTCACCGGTGGCAAGGAGCCCAACAAGGGCGTCAACCCGGACGAGGTTGTGGCCGTCGGTGCCGCGCTGCAGGCCGGTGTGCTCAAGGGCGAGGTCAAGGACGTTCTGCTGCTCGATGTCACGCCGCTGAGCCTGGGCATCGAAACTAAGGGCGGGGTGATGACCAAGCTCATCGAGCGCAACACCACCATCCCGACCAAGCGGAGTGAGACCTTCACCACCGCCGACGACAACCAGCCGTCGGTGCAGATCCAGGTCTTCCAGGGCGAGCGTGAAATCGCCGCGCACAACAAGCTGCTCGGTTCGTTCGAGCTCACCGGGATTCCGCCGGCCCCCCGCGGCGTGCCGCAGATCGAGGTCACCTTCGACATCGACGCCAACGGCATCGTGCACGTCACAGCCAAGGACAAGGGCACCGGCAAGGAAAACACGATCAAGATCCAGGAAGGCTCCGGCCTGTCCAAGGAAGAGATCGACCGGATGATCAAGGACGCCGAGGCACACGCCGAGGAGGACAAGCAGCGTCGGGAGGAGGCCGATGTCCGCAACCAGGCCGAGTCGCTGGTGTACCAGACGGAGAAGTTCGTCGGTGAACAGCGCAGCGCTGAGGGCGGTTCCAAGGTCCCCGAGGACACGCTGACCAAGGTCGAAGCGGCCATCGCCGATGCGAAGACCGCCCTCGCCGGTACCGACATCGCCGCCATCAAGTCCGCGATGGAGAAGCTGGGCGAGCAGGGCCAGGCCCTGGGCCAGGCGATCTACGAGGCCGCGCAGGCCGAGCAGGCCGCCGGTGGTGCCGATTCGGGTTCGGGCGCCGATGACGTTGTCGACGCCGAGGTTGTCGAGGATGACCAGGAGAACAAGTGAGCGAGAACGATTCGCACGAGCCGGTGACTGTCACCGACAAACGGCGCATCGACCCGGAGACGGGTGAAGTTCGCGAGCACACCTCCGGGCCGGCCCCCAGTGGGCCGGCACCGGAGGTGCCCACCATCTCGGAGGAATCGCAGAACGAGGCCGCCGAGCTGATCGCCGACCTGCAGCGTGTGCAGGCCGATTTCGCGAACTACCGCAAGCGTTCGCTGCGCGACCAGCAGTTCGCCGTCGACCGGGCCAAGGCCTCGGTGGTGGCGCAGCTGCTGCCGGTGTTCGACGACCTGGATCGCGCCCGCGCGCACGGAGACCTGGAGTCCGGCCCGCTCAAGGCGGTTGCCGACAAGCTCGCCGCCACGCTGGAAAGCCTGGGGCTGGCCGCATTCGGTGACGAGGGCGACGCGTTCGACCCGGAGATCCACGAGGCCGTCCAGCATGAGGGCGACGGATCGAACCCGGTGCTGGGGACCGTGATGCGCAAGGGCTACCGGCTCGGTGATCAGGTGCTGCGGCATGCGATGGTCGCCGTCGTCGATGCCGTCGAGAACATCGCCGGTGACGACGACACCGGGCAGCGTCCCGATGCGCCCGCGAATTCATAGGCAAAGGACGAACATTCAGATGAAGACAGGCAAGGAGGTGACGCTCGATGGCCCAGCGTGAATGGGTTGAGAAGGACTTCTACTCCGAACTGGGCGTCTCCTCCGACGCCACCCAGGACGAGATCAAGAAGGCCGCTCGCAAGATCCTGGCCGAGAACCACCCGGACCGCAATCCGGGCAACGCCGCGGCCGAGGAGAAGTACAAGGCCGCGTCCGAGGCCAAGGACGTGCTGTCGGATCCGGCCAAGCGCAAGGAGTACGACGAGACCCGGCGGATGTTCGCCGGCGGCGGCTTCGGCAATCGGTTCCGCGGTGGCGGGGGCGGCGGCTTCAACGGATACGGTTCCGACGGAGCCGAATTCAACCTCGGAGACCTGTTCGACGCCGCCGGTGAGACCGGCGGCGCCAATATCGGTGACCTGTTCGGCGGCCTGTTCGGGCGCGGCGCGCAGCCGCGGCCCAGCCGGCCCCGACGCGGCAAGGACCTGGAAACCGAGACCGAGTTGGACTTCATGGAGGCCACCAAGGGCGTCGCGGTCCCGCTGCGGCTCACCAGTCCCGCGCCGTGCACCAACTGCCACGGCAGCGGTGCCCGGCCCGGCACCAGCCCGCGAGTCTGCGCGTCCTGCAACGGGTCCGGCGTCGTCAACCGCAACCAGGGTGCGTTCGGGTTCTCCGAACCCTGCTCTGAATGTCGCGGCAGCGGGTCGATCATCGAGCACCCGTGCGACGAGTGCCGGGGCAGCGGGGTCGCCACCCGCACCCGGACCATCAACGTCCGGATTCCCCCGGGTGTCGAGGACGGCCAGCGGATTCGGCTGGCCGGGCAGGGCGAGGCGGGCCTGCGCGGCGCGCCCTCGGGTGACCTGTACGTCACCGTCCACGTCCGTCCGGACAAGGTGTTCAGCCGCGACGGCGACGACCTGACGCTCACCATCCCGGTCGGCTTCACCGAACTCGCCCTGGGCACAACACTTTCGGTTCCCACGCTGGACGGCAAGGTCGGCGTCCGGGTGCCCAAGGGAACGGCCGACGGTCGGATCCTGCGGGTGCGCGGACGGGGCGTGCCCAAGCGCAGCGGCGGAGCCGGCGACCTGCTGGTCACCGTGAAGGTGGCCGTCCCGCCCAAACTGGAGGGTGAGGCACTGGAGGCGCTGGAGGCCTACGCGGCCGCCGAGCGGGCCAGCGGCTTCGATCCTCGCGCGGGGTGGGCCGGGAACAGGATGTGATCGGCGATGAACGAGGCAGTGGGGAGTGAGGGATCGACCTTTCTGATCTCGGTCGCCGCCGAGTTGGCCGGCATGCACGTGCAGACCCTGCGCACCTACGACCGGCTCGGACTGGTCACCCCGCAGCGTAGTTCCGGTGGCGGACGCCGTTATTCGGAACGCGACGTCGAACTGCTGCGCGAGGTGCAGCGGCTGTCCCAGGAAGAAGGCGTCAACCTTGCCGGGATCAAACGGATCATCGAGCTGACCAACAAGGTGGCGGCGCTGCAGGCCCGGGTCCGCGAACTGGGCGAAGAGGCCGATGCCGCGCGGTCCGGGCGCCGGCCGGGGACCGCCGTTGTCGTCTGGCAACCGCGGGGCCGCCGGCCGCAATAGGCGGTGACGGAACGGTCCGATCCAACCGGGAGAATGGCGTCATGACCGCAACGCTGGTGGCCCGTGACGTCGCAGGCGGATTCGCCCACCGCACCCTGTTCGAGGACGTCGACCTGACCGTCGCCCCCGGCGACGTGATCGGCGTCGTCGGCGCCAACGGGGCAGGTAAGAGCACCCTGCTGCGGATATTGGCGGGTGATCTCGCCCCGCTGGCAGGCTCCGTCGGGCGTGCACCCACTGACGCCTTCGTCGGCTGGCTGCCCCAGGAGCATGAGCGGGTGGTGGGGGAGACCGTCGCCGGCTACCTCGCCCGGCGCACCGGATGCGCGGCGGCCACCCGAGCGATGGACGCCGCCGCGGAGGCGCTCGACGACGATCGCGGTGCCGACGAATACGCGGTGGCACTCGAACACTGGCTGGCCAGCGGCGCCGCCGACCTGGACGAACGGATCCCGGCGGTGCTGGCCGACCTGGGCCTGACAGATGCGCTGCAACCGGAATCGACGCCGATGACGGCACTGTCGGGCGGACAGGCCGCCCGGGTGGGCCTCGCGGCACTGCTGCTTTCGCGATTCGACGTGGTGTTACTCGACGAGCCCACCAACGACCTCGACCTGGACGGGCTTTCCCGACTGGAACGCTTCGTCGGTGATCTGCGCGCCGGCGTGGTGCTGGTCAGCCACGACCGGGAATTCTTGGCGCGCACCGTTACCCGGGTGCTCGAGCTGGATCTGGCCCAGCACACCACCACCGTCTACGGCGGCGGATACGAAAGCTACCTGGCCGAGCGCGAGGTCGCCCGCCGGCATCGACGCCAGGAATACGAGGAATTCGCCACGAAGAAGGCGGATCTGGTGGCACGTGCGCGCACTCAGCGTGAGTGGTCGAGCCAAGGTGTGCGCAACGCGATGCGCAAATCACCCGACAACGACAAGATCCGCCGTCGCGCCCAGTCGGAGTCCAGCGAGAAGCAGGCGCAGAAGGTGCGTCAGATGGAAAGCCGGATCGCCCGGCTGACCGAGGTCGAGGAGCCGCGCAAGGAATGGCAGCTGCAGTTCACCATCGGCGCTGCGCCGCGGTCGAGTTCGGTGGTCGCGACGCTGAACGACGCGGTCGTGCGCCGCGGCGATTTCACCCTCGGCCCGGTTTCGCTGCAGGTCGACGCCGGCGAGCGGATCGGCATCACCGGCCCCAACGGGTCCGGAAAGTCGACCTTGCTGCGGCTGTTGCTCGGACAGTGGGCGCCCGACGAGGGCCGCGCCGCACTGGGCGCCAACGTCGCGATCGGTGAGATCGACCAGGCCCGAGCGGGTTTCACCGGTCCGGAGCGTCTGGTCGACCGTTTCGAGGCGGCGGTCCCCGGCTTCTCCACCGTCGAGGTGCGCACGCTGCTGGCGAAGTTCGGACTGGGCGCCGATCATGCCGAGCGCAGTGTCGACGAGCTTTCCCCCGGTGAGCGGACCCGCGCCGGGATGGCGCTGCTGCAGGCTGTCGGCACCAACGTCCTGGTGCTCGACGAGCCCACCAACCACCTGGACCTGCCGGCGATCGAACAGCTGGAGGCCGCGCTGGACAGCTACGACGGCGCGCTGCTGTTGGTGACCCACGACCGCCGGATGCTGGAGAACGTCCGACTTGACCGCCGCTGGCTGGTCCGCGATGGCCAGGTCAGCGAACTGTAGCCGGAGCCGTTTGACGGAGGGGCGGCCTATGAGGCTCTCCTGCCGGATCTCTTCCTCGCAAGCTCGTCGAATCAGACGGGACTGATGCGGTCTGATCGCTTCCTCGCTTCCTCGCTTCCTCGTTCCTCGCAAGCTCGTCGAATCAGACCGGGTCGCACTGGATCTGCTGGGGTGGGGCGCCCTTGTCGATCAGTGCTGCGCGGGTGGCGGCGATCATTGCGTGATTGCCGGCGATTAGGATCTGCCGATCCCCCCAACCGCCGTAGGAGGTGACCACCTCGGGCAGCAACCCGGTCTGGCGGACGTGCAGGCCGCGCGGCGGGGTCGGGTCGGGATAGTCGGCGGCCCACGGCGGATCGGATGCGAACATCGACACCGGCGTCACCGACAGCCACGGATTCTGCGCGGCCAGCTCCCACAGCGTTTGCAGGTCGTAGAGTTCGCACGGGTAGCGAGCCCCGAAAAACAGGTGCACGCGCGGGTTTTCGCCGTATCGGCACATGTCCATGATGATGGCGCGCAACGGTGCCAGCCCGGTGCTGCCGGCGACCATGAGGACGTCACCACCCTCGGGATCCACCTCCAGCGACCCGTGCGGGTTGGACAGCCGCCACCGGTCCCCGGCCCGTGTCTCATCGACGATGGCGTTGCTGACCATCCCGCCGGAGACGGCACGGACGTGAAACTCGATGCGGCCCTCGGGATTCGCCGGAATCGCCGGCGACAGGTAGCGCCAGCGCCGGGCAACCTGCGGCACCGACACATTGACGTACTGGCCGGACAGGTAGTTCATCGGGCGATCCAGCATCAACCGCACGACGGCCAGGTCCCGGGACACCCGTGCGGTCTCCACGACGGTGCCCTCCCACCAGGCGGGGCCCGCGTCGGCGTCGGCCGCTCCGCTCATCACGCCGGCGATCAGGTTGATGGCCTCCCGTGCGGCGTCGTCGACGGCCGGGGTGAACCGATCACCCAGCTCGGCGGCCAGGGTGGCATAGATGGCGTGCGACATGGTCTCGTAATGCTGTTGTGTTGCAACGTATTTACGATGGTCGCGGCCGAGCTGGGCGAGGAAGGCCACCGGTGCCTCGGCGCGCTGGGCGACGAACTCGTCGAACAGCCAGCCGAGCACCCGGCCGAACACCTCGCGCTGGGCGGTCATGTCCGGCGGGAACAGATCGCGGACCTCGGGGTCCAGCGCGAACCAGCAGGTGAAGATCCGGCCGATCAGGTCGTCGGAGTCGCGGCCGGTGAGCGCAGCACGCAGCAGCGTCAGCGACGTGCGATCTTCCAGGCCCACGCGGTCGATCCTAATCAGACCGAACGGAGCGGAGGCCGGGACCGCCTGCGATATCAATCAGGCGGTTCGGCGAGGCTCGTGCACGTAAGTGGTACGCCGACCGTCATCGGCGGTTGAGATACCACTTACGAACAGCCGCGACGCGTCTCACGGGTAAAACCCCAGGTCAGCAGTTGGCCCGGCAAGCCCCCGTGCACATAAGTGGTACGTCGACTCTCACCGCCCCGTTGAGGAACCACTTACGTGCACGTCCTACGGCTCAACCGAGCGGCAGGACCGCATTCTGCGACGTTGAGGACCCGGGCGTGGCGGCTGCGCTGCTACGGGAGTGGGGTCGCCTGCAGGATGCGGTCGTTGCCGTCGTCGACGATGTAGATGACGCCGCGCGCGTCCACCGCGATGCCGCTGGGCTCGGCCAGCCCGTCCAGCCCCAGGGTGCGCTGGGTTTGGTCCGCAGTCATCAGCACCACTCGGTTGTTCCCGCGGTCGGTGACGTAGACCGTTCGTGCCCGATCCACGGCAATGCTGTGGGGCGACTTCAGCCCGGTCAACGGCAACTCGACCGGCGCGGATGCCCCGGGCGACAGTTGGAGCACCCGGTTGTTCGCGGCGTCGGTGACGTAGACGGCGCCGGAGCCGTCGACCGCGACGTCCTGCGGGCCGACGAGACCCGGGAACGGCAGGGTGCGGGCATCGCGGCCGTCGGCGGTGACCGCCAGGACCCGGTCATTGCCCCAGTCGGCGATATAGATCCAACCGTGGGGGTCCGCGGCGATGCCCTGGGGATTGTCGAGGAGGGCAATCGGCAGGGCCTTGGCGCGGAAGGCCCGATCCTGTCGGACGACGACGCGGTTGTTGCCGCTGTCGGTGATGAACAGCGTCCCGTCGCCGAGCGCCACGCCTGCGGGTCCGTCGAGGCCGGGCACGCGCAGGGTTGTCGGGGCGGAGCCGGTGGCCACCGCGATGATCCGGTCATTGCCCCAGTCCGCGATGAAGACCGTGCCCGCGCCGTCGACCGCGACTCCTTCGGGCCGGCTCAGCCCGTGCACCCGCAGCGTGCGGTGCGCGCAGCGGACCTTCGTGCCGGCCACCGCCGGTACGGCGTACTGCGGCGGGGCGGCGGGCGGTGTGGCGTACTGGGGGTGCGGCGACGGCGGCAGGGCAGCGGCATCCACCGACGTGGGCCAGCCGTAGCTGACCGGCGGAGCGTCGGAGTCGTCGGGTTCGATCACGTGGTGCGCGGCAGCCGGGGCTGCCGGGTCGAACGACGTGACGGGCGGCTCGGGCTCGACCGCCACGAGCGCGTCGGGCGGGACCTGGTCGACGGGCACCGCGGCATCCGGCACGTCCGCGGGCCGGGCCAAGGCGACCTTGGCGGCGTCGACGCCCAGCCACGCGGCACTTGCGGGCTCGGTGGGAGCCGGCGCGGGTGGTGGCGGCGCTACGGGTTCCGGGGCGACCATCCCGGACAGCGCGGCCCGGGCGGCGTCGAGCAACGCACCGGCCGAGCCGAACCGGACCGCCGGGTCCTTGGCCAGCCCGGTCGCGATGACGGCGTCGAAGGCGGCGGGAACGCCGGTGTCCGACGGGCGGGGTGCCGGTTTGGCCAAATGCCCGGTGATCTGCTGCTCCAGGGTGTCCCCGGCATACGGCGTTCGCCCGGTGAGGCATTCGAACAGCACGCACGCCAGCGCGTAGACGTCACCGGCAACCGTGGCGTCCCCGGCCTCGAACCGTTCCGGCGCCAGGTAGGCGAACCGGCCGACCGACGACGGGCCGCTGCCGTGAGCGAACCCGGTGAGCATCGCGAAGTCGCGTTTCCCGACGGTGATGTTGGCCGGCCGGATCTCGCCGTGCACCAGCCCGACGGCGTGCGCGGCATCCACCGCGTCGCCGACCTGCTCCAGGACGGCCACCGCGCGCTGCGGACTCAGCAGCCCGTCCGCCATGAGCGACCGGCCGGCCACGGGGCGCGTAACGAAGTATTCGTCATCGATATCCAGGACGGCCGGTACGTGCGGATCGTCGAGGGAGGCCAGCAACCGCGCGCCATCGAAAAAGCGCTGCCGAGAAGCGTCGTCGACCAGCCGCACCACGGTGACCTCGCGGTCGGTGACGGTGTCGTGGCCGCGGAACACCTGCGTCGACTCGTTGCGGTCGAGCTGTTCGACCAGGCGGTACCGGCCCAGCGCTGTCTCGGCCACCGGCCCCCCTGTCGTCACGCCTTGACCGTAGCGGGCAGCGGAACCCCCGGCCAGGACAAGCCCCTACAGCCCGACGATCCCGCGATGCAGCACCAATATCCCGATCACGATCAAGGTGATGGCGACCAGGGCGCCGCTGTGCCGCTGCAGCCAGCCGTTGAGCCGCAGCAGCGCCGGATCCAGCCGCCCGGCGGAGGCGATATACCCCAGCACCGGCAGCGCGACCGACGAGGTGGACACCACCACGAAACCCGCCGCCGCGACCGGGGTCAGCGCGCCGAGCCCGGAGTTGGCGATCACCAGGCCCGCCGCCACGCACATGAACAGCACCTTGACGTTGACCACCGTCAGCAGCGCGCTGAGCCCGAACAGCTTGGCGGGGCGCGCCTCGGTGAGCTGACGCAGGCCGGGCAGTTGATGCGGGCGGCTGGCCCGGGTGAACCAGCGGAAGATCCCGAACACGATCAATGCGGCACCGACGACGATGCGCACCCACGACGCCCAGGTCGGCGGCGGGCCGCTGTCGGCCTCCAGCAGACCGGGCAGGGCGGTGAACAGCGTTGTCAGCGCGGCGATCCCGAGCACCCAGCCCGCCAGGAACGCCAGCCCGGATTCGCGGGGACGGTCGCCCTGAAGCACCAGAACCGCGGGGATGATCGAGATCGGGGACAGCGCGATCACCAGGGCCAGCGGCAGCACCTCGACGGCGGCCGATCCCAGACTCGCGCTCATCGACTGCACCTCGCCGTCGGGTCAGGCATCGAGGACGCCCTGTTGTAGCACCAGAACGCCGATGGCGATCAGGGTAACCGCGATCAGCGCCGGACTGTTTTTCTCCAGCCGGATCCGCATCCGCGTCAGGGTGGCGTCGAACCGGTCGCCGGTGAACAGGTAGCCGAGGATCGGGATCGCGACCGTCGAAGCCGCCGTCACCACGAACGTCGCCGCCGCGACCGGAGTCCATCGACCCAGGTGCGCGTTGCTGATCACCAGTCCCGCCGCCACGCAGATGAACAGCACCTTGAAGTTGACCATGGTGAGCACCAGCCGCAGACCGAACACCTTCACCGGGCTGGTACCGGTCAGCCGGTCGACCCCGGGCAGTTGCGGTGACCGGTTTCCCCGCGTTGCCCACCGGTAGATCCCGACAGCGATCAGCGCGCCGCCGACCAGGATGCGGGTCCACGCCGACCATTCCGGGGTGTAGCTTTCGTCGGGATCCATGGCCTCGGGCAGCGCGGTGAACATCGCGATCAGCACAGTGATGCCGCACAGCCAACCGGCCAGATATGCCAGCCCGGACGCGCGCGGCCGGTTGCCCTGCACGACGAGCACCGCCAGCACCACGGTGAACGGCGACAGCGCGATCACCAGGGCCAGGGGCAGCACCTCGGCGGAGGCGGAAAGCAGGTTGGTGTTCATGGGTGTCGGCCGCCTGCGGTGTCGGCCACCGGTCCCCTCGTCTCGTGGTGTCGCATCCTTACCGCGTCGACCGTACTGGCCCGGGCTTCGGGTGGTGCTGCGAGGTTACGGATCCGCTGCGGGCTCAGGGTCGGACGCGGTGTCGGTGGGGGCGCAGTCGGACTCGGTGTCGACGGCCGGTGGCTCGGGTGCCGCGGTGGCGGTGGCGACGACGGGCACCCGTCCGACGCTGATGGCGATGCCGAGCAACAGCAGCAGCACCATGGACACCAACCAGACTCCGAGTAGTGGCGCGCTGAGGTGGCGGACCAGGGATCGGCTCAGCCCCATGACCATTTGTGCCGCAAACAGTCCGTAGAGCAGCGTCAGACCCAGCGAGGTGATGCCGGCGCCGGTGCCGGTGATGGTCCCGAACAGCCGGAACGACGATCGGGCGCCGGCGCCGAACACGATCACCGCGATCGACCAGGTCAACGCCGCGGCCGCGGCGAGCAGGAGGAAGACCACCTGCGCGTCATGGGTGTGGGTGAGGTTCAGCCCCACCCAGGGGACGACGGCGGGCGGCAAGGTGGCCAGCGCCGTCACCACCGCCCGGCCGACCAGCCCCTTGCCAGCGGGACGGGCGGCAACGGCGATGAGCCCGAACGCGAGGCCGATCGCCAGCCACGCGACGCTGAACCCGGCCATTGGCGTCGACGCGTGGTAGGCGCGCGCCATTCTCACCGCGAAGGCCGGTGCGGTGAGGACGATCCCGACGGCCGCGATGGCGACCAGGATCCCCGCGACGATGAATCCCGCGGGGTGGCGCATCGGTGGGGCCGGCGGACGCGGCGGGGGCATCGGGTAGCGCATCGGGCCGGGCGTCGGCATGGGCCCCGGGTAGCGGACCGGGTAGGGCTGCTGCTGGAGGTAGGACGATTGTGGCTGGGCGTAGGGCTGTTGCGGCTGCGCGTAGGAGATGGGCGGCGCCTCGTCATCGCCCGCCCGAGTAGCCGTGGTGGCGTCCGCGGCCAGCAGACCACCGACCAGGCCGCGCAGCTGGCCGTCGTCGTCGAGGTTCAGGTCGTGCTCGAAGGCCTGGCCGACGAGGGTGACGAGTTGTTCGCGGGTCAGCGTGCGACCGGTGACGGCGACGACGCGCTGCGACAGTGCGCTCAGCCGGTCGGGCTCGGTCACCTGTTCTCCTGACGTCGGCGGTGTTCCTCGAGCGTAGGGCGGTTGGGGGCTGCGGAGCTGCGGAAGTTCGGTGGACGGTCAGGGGGCCGTGTCGGCCGCGGGCGTTCCGTCGGGAGTACCGGGTACCGGCCCGGAAGGAGGTTCGACGCCGACCAGTGGTGTTGCTTGGCTGACGGGCACCTTTCCGCAGCTGACGGCAATGCCGAACAGCAGGAAGACCACCGGTTCCACCCGTGACGCCCACAAGTTGACTGAGTAGAGGGATGTGAACCCGCTGATGTAGATCACGGCGGTGAGGACACCGTCGGCGATGGCGGTCAACAGGCCGAACACCCCGAAGGACCGCAAGCCGGTGATTGCGGTGATCAGCATTGCAATGTTGAAGGTCACCGTCGGGCCCAGTAACAGCGCATTCGCGGATGTTTCCGGAATGGAGTGGTAGTCGAGGAATCCGAAGAAGATGATCCCCGTCAGCGCCGCCAGCGCCGCCGACGCGGCGGCGATGATGGCAAAAACCCGCGTCGCGCCGCGAGCGCCGACGGCGATCGCGGTAAAGCCCATCGCGACGATCAGCCAGCTGACCCGGCTCGCCAGCATTGCGGGGGTCAGGTAGCCGAAGAGGTGGGTGTCCTCCAAGAAGTAGTCCCCCGCAAACGTGAGTACGCCCCAGACCAGAGCCGCCAGTGCGATCAGGATTCCCCCGACGATGAAGCCCACCGGGTGGCGGGTCGTTTGGGGTTGTCGAGGTGGCGGCATCATCGGGTAGCCCGGCGCCATCGCGGGGTTCATGCCGGGCCAGCTGGGCTGCGGGTACGCCTGCGGGTACCCGGGTTGAGGAGCGGGGTAGCTGGGTGCGGTGGGTTGACCGTAGGACATCGGGGGTCCGACGACCTGTTCGTCGGCCGGTCCGTCCGAGCTCATCCCGCCGACCAGTCCGCGCAACTGGCCATCGTCATCGAGGTTCAGATCGTGCTCAAAGGCCCGCCCGACGAGGCTGACGAGTTGTTCGCGGGTCAGCGTGCGACCGGTGACGGCGACGATGCGATCCGACAGTGCGCTCAGCCGGTCGGGCTCGGTCACCTGTTCTCCTGACGTCCGCGGTGTTTCCGGGGAAAGCCTATGGCAGCCCTGGATCGCGGGGCAGCGGCAATCCGGTGGACGGTCAGGGGGTGTCGGCCGCGGGCGTTCCGTCGGGAGTACCGGGCCGCACCGGCGCGGAGGGTGGTCCGAGGTCCGGATAGGACGGATACATCGGGCCCGGTGAAGCAGTGACGGGCACCTTTCCGCAGCTGACGGCAATGCCGAACAGCAGCAGGGATACCACGTCCAGCAGGGAAAGGATCCGTGTTGGCCACCCGATCCCGAAGAACGAGCTGAGAATCATCAGGGTGCTGAAAACACCGTAGGCGACCCCCGCGACCAGGCCGAACGCCCCGAAGTACGTCCGACCGGTAGTGCCGGCGACGAGCAGTGCAACAGCGAACGCCAAACCAGTAGCCGTAAGCAGCAGCGCGATGAGCCCGTGGGCGAGTCCGGGAAGCAATACCTGGAAGACGATGGAGATCACGATCGTCAGTGCGGCGGCTGAGGCCGCGACGATCGCCGATACCCGTGTTGCCGCCCGGGTATTGGCCGCGACAAGGACGAACGCGACTGCGAGCAGCAGCCAGCCGGCCCGGCTCAACAGCAGCAACGGGCTCAAACCGTGGTGGTAGCCCGCGCGGTAGGTGTATCCCCCGAAGACGAGGAGCGGTGTGCCCAGGGCGATCAGGATCCCGCCGACGATGAATCCCGCGGGGTGTCGGGTGGGTGCCTTCGGTGCGCGCAGGGGTGGTGCAATCAGCGGGTAGCCGGGCGCCATCATGGGGTTCATGCCGGGCCAGCCGGGCTGTGGGTACGCCTGCGGGTAGCCCGGTTGCGGATAGGGATAGCTGGGTGCGGCGGGTTGTCCGTAGGACACCGGCGGTCCGCCGACCTGTCCGCCGGCGATTCCGCCCGAGGTGAGCCCGCCGAGCAGGGCCCGTAGCTGGCCGTCGTCGTCGAGGTCGATCTGGTGCTCGAAGGCGCGCCCGGCGACGGTCACCAGCTCCTCGCGGGTGAGGTTGCGCCCGGTGAGCGCGGTGATGCGCTCAGACAGTGCGCTCAGCCGATCGGGCTCGGTCACCGGTTACTCCTGACGTCCGGGGTGCTCAGAGCAGCCTATGGCACCGCGGGTACTAGACGGCGCGGCAAAGCGGTCAGGTGCCGAGCGGATCCGCAGGACTGCGGGCGGTTAAGGGGTGGCCGCCACGGCTTTGACGGGTACGCGCCCGCAACTGACGGCGATCCCGAACAACACCAGGAACACGCTGGACAGCAGGGCGAGGATCAGCGTCGCCGCGTGGAGGCCGAAGAACGGCAGGAGAGACAGTAGAACGCTGAGGATGCTGTACCCGGCTCCGGTGACAACGCCGAAGGTGCCGAAGGAAGCCCGGCCCGTGACGCCCGTGGCCAGTACCGAAACAGCAAACGCAACGGAAAGTCCGTTGATCAGCAATGGCGCGAGCCCGCTCGGCAGGACGATGAACCAGCCGACGGCGAGCGTGACTGCCGCACTTGCCAACGCCGATCCGGTGCCAACGGCAGCGGACGTTCTCGTCGCCGTCGCACCCGCATTGGAGGTGATCAGCGCAAACGCCACCGCGAACAGCAACCAGACGACGATGACGCCGAATGATGTTGGGCCGACGCCACCGAAGTAGTGCCAGTAGTAGGTGCCGCCGTAGCGGTAGCCAATAGCCCAGCGGTGGACGAGCGAAACGATTGTGGTCAGCACGATCAGGATCCCGGCCACGATGAACGCCGCCGGGTGCCGGGTGAGTCTGTTCGGCGGAGGCGGCATCACGGCGTGTCCGGGCACCATCGCGGGATTCATTCGGGCCGGCACGCCGGGTTGCGGGTACGCCTGGGGATAGCCGGGTTGGTAGCCGACGTGTGCGGGTTGTCCGTGGGACACCGGCGGCTCACCCTGTTGTCCCGTGGAGGCCGGCGCCGCGGGCCCGGTGGGTTCCGTACTGAGCCCGGTCGAGGAGAGTCCGCCTACCAGCGCGCGCAGCTGCCCGTCGTCGTTCAGATCGATCTGGTGCTCGAACGCTCGTCCGACGACGATCACCAGTTCGTCGCGGGGCAGGGTGCGTCCGGTCAGTGCGTTCACCCGCTGCGACAGCGCGCTCAGCCGATCAGGCTGTGCCATGCGGATCAACCTAGCTCAGCGGATGTTCGAGCTTGATGACCCCGGAGTCGTCGCTGACATACACCGTGCCGTCGGGCGACACCGCCATGTCGTAGGGGTTGCTGAGCCCCTGGAACGGCAGGACCTTCTGGGTGCTCGACCCCGCCGGTAGTGCCAGCACTCGGTTGTTCTTGAAATCCAGTGCATAGACCGTGCCGCTGGCGTCCACCCCGACACCGTTGGCCTGCTGGATCCCGCTGAACGGCAGGGTTTGCTGCTTGCCGGTCGCCGGATCCAGCTTCACCACCTGGCCGGCATTGAGGTTGGCGACGTATACCCCGCCCGAGGAGTCCGCCGCGATCGCGACGGGCCGGCCGGTGGTGCCGAACGGAATTCGACGCGCGGAGGTCGCACCCGGCGCGAGCGCCTGGATCCAGTACTTGCCGTCGTCGTCGGCGGTGAAATCGGTGACATAGATGGTGCCGCCGGAATCGACGGCCACGTCGGCGTAGAGATTGCCGCCGGAGATCGGCAGCTTCTGCAGTGTGGTGGATCCGGCCGGCATCTTGAAGATCCCGTTCTGGTCTCCGGTGGTCATGTAGACCCCACCGGCACTGTCGGTGGACATCCGCACGAGCGACGCGGCTTCCCCGGTCAGCGGCACGGTGCTCGGCGCCGCGGCTCCGGGTGCCAGAACCAGCAGGCCGGGTTTGTTGTTGACGTAGACGGTGCCGTTGCGGTCGACGGTGAGGGCGCGGCGGGTCACGTTCAGCGGGAGCCGGGTCTGTACGGGTGTCACCGCGGGCGGCGAGTCCGGCGTCGGCGTGGGTTCTGAGGGCCCCGGCTCTGAGGGATTGGGCTCGGTCGGTGCGGGTTCGCCAGGAGAGGGTTCCGAGGGCGCGGGTCCGGCCGGTTCGGAGGGGGCGCCTTCCGACGGGGTCGGCTGCGGCGTCGTGCCGGACGCGTCGACGGGCGTCGACGCTCCCGCTGACGGCGTGTCGGCGGGGGAGGACCCGGCCGGAATGCTGGGTGCCGGTCCGGCCTGCTGTTCGGCTGTGGGCCCGCTGGGCTTGACCACCAGCCAGATCGTCACGCCGACGGCGCTGACCACCGCCAGGACCGCGGCAACGATGGCCCAGCGCAACATGTTCCGGTTCCGCTTCGGCGGCTGGCCGGGTTGGCCGGGAGCGAACCAGGCCCCGCCGTTCTGGGCATCACCGGATGGCCACGTCTGACCGGGCAGCGGCGCCTGTTGAAAGGCATCACCGGACTGCCAGGGCTGGCCGGGTGCCGGTGCCTGCTGATACGACGGGGGTACCTGCTGCGTCGGTGGTTCGAACCGGGAAACCGGCGGCTCGAACACCTCGGTGAACGGATCGGGTGGTTCTGTCACAGCGCCCCTCTCGTAGTGACCCCTCGACGATAGGCCAGGCCTGCGCCGATCGTTGATCTGACCGCCCGCCCGGTGCGGCCGAGATTGGTGATCGGGGCGCCCGCCGCCGGGACTTAACGTTCAGGTGTGGGTAGTTGTGGGACGGTGTCGAGGCCAAGGCGACGGAGCGCGGTGGTGCTCGGGGGTGCGCTGGTCGCCGTGGCGATGCTGGCCGGGTGCGGTCCCGGGCAGCGGGACCCGGTCGCCACCACTGCTGCGACCGGCACGACGACGACCACCGCCATCGCCAGCCCGACGGCGACCTCCACTCAGGACTGCGGCAAGGTCTACATCGACTACAAGCCCCCGCTGGCCGAGCAGCACATCCGCTGCACCCTGCAGCCGGCGGCGGGACTGACACTGGCGGTGTCCAGCGACCCGTCGTGGTCCTTCGAACTACAGCGTGCGGGCACCACCGTCCAGCGGTTCACCGAGATCACCGACAAGATCGGCCAGAGCGGGGTGGCGCCGCTGCTGGCCGACCTCGACGGCACCGGCATCCCGTCGCTGTTGGTGGTGAACGGCCGCGGCGGTACCGGCGGCGAGCCCATGGCGGTGTGGAAGTTCAACCCAGAAGAGACCGAATTCGTCCGTGCCGGTGAGATTTTCGGGTTCCGGCACTATTACCGCAGCACTGAGGGGCTCTTCGGTCTCTATGCGCACTCCGGTGCCGGAGCCGGCGTCGTGACGCTCTACCGCTGGGACGGCGACAGCTTGGTGGCGGTGGTGCTGCTGGATGTCCAGACTCCGGACTGGACCGTGCAGTCCACCGACAAGCGGGTGTGGCTGCGCAACAAGAACGTCATGTGCACTCTCAACAAGGACGACTACCCCGCCGGATCACTGGCCGCGTGGCGGGCCCAACTGACGGCGGCCGGGTTCGACCCGGCCACCGCCGCCGAGCATTTCTGCATGCAGCCGTGGGTGGGCACCCTCTACCGCTGAGCGGTCGGTCTCGGTCCTCACGATCGCCGGGTAGGGCCTACGCTGACGGACATGTCCGCCTCGACCACATCGGCGCCGACGCCGACCCTCGGGGTGACAAAACAACGATGACGGCGTTTCTCCTGACGTTGACGGGTCTGGCTTTTCTCGACTCCCTCAACGTCCTGAACATCGGCGTGATCTCGGCCGTCATCTACGGCAGCCGATTGAACCGTCAGTCCGTGCTGCCCGGCGGAGTCAGCTATATCGCCGGACTTCTCACGGTGACCATCACCTTCGGGCTGTGCGTGGTGCTCGGATTGGGGCTGCTCGCGGATCTGACCGACTTCCACCTGACCCCGGCGGTCAGGTATTGGGGCGAGCTTGTGCTGGGTGTGCTGCTGATCGGGCTGGCGTTCGTGCCGCTGGTCGCCCAGAGCACGACGCCGGGCTGGGCCCTGGGAGCCATGCGCGATCGCCCCTGGCTGCTCGGATTCCTCGGTGCGGCAGTCGGCCTCGGGCAGGCCCCCACCGCGGTTCCCTATCTGACGGCCTTGGCGATGATCGCGGCGCTGCACCCCCGCCCGGGGGGCTGGCCGCTGATGATCGTCGGGTACTGGATCGTCGCGATGCTGCCGTGCATGCTCATCCTCGGGCTCTCGACGCTCAAAAGCCGGCGAGCCGTCCGCGCGCAGCGCTGGCTGGTGCGCAACGTCGCCAAGTACGGGCCGATCGGCGTGCGCCTGTTGTTCCTGGCCGTCGGTGTCGCGTTGGTCGCGGACGCGCTCGTCCACCGCAGTCGGTGGTGGTGACTCGGGGAGCCTGGCGGAGGCGGGCCGGTTGTGACCACGGTCATAGCCCCCAGGAAAGTTGAGCGGAATAGGCTCAACCTTGACGTGGTTGACCACTACGACAAGCATTTGCCGGGCGACTACGTGTGTGCCCGTATCGAAGAAAGTGAGGTGTCGTGGACTCGTTCAACCCGACCACGAAGACCCAGGCGGCGCTGACGGCGGCACTGCAGGCGGCCACCGCTGCCGGCAACCCGCAGGTGGCACCCGCCCACCTGTTGATGGCGCTGCTCACCCAGAACGACGGGATCGCCGCGCCGCTGCTGGAGGCTGTCGGCGTTGACCCCGCGACCATCCGAGCCGAGGATCAGCGACTGCTCGACGCGCTGCCGAGCGCGACGGGCGCCAGCTCCAGCCCGCAGCTCTCGCCGCAGTCGATCGCGGCCATCACCGCTGCGCAGCACCTGGCTACCGAGATGGACGACGAGTACGTCTCCACCGAGCACCTGATGGTCGGGCTGGCCGGCGGCAACACCGACGTCTCGACCCTGCTGAACCGGCACGGGGCGACTGCCGACACTCTGCGTGAGGCGTTCGTCAAGGTCCGCGGCAGCGCCCGGGTGACCAGCCCGGACCCCGAGGGCAGCTACCAGGCGCTGGAGAAGTACTCCACCGACCTGACCGCGCGCGCCAAGGAGGGCAAGCTCGACCCGGTGATCGGCCGCGACACCGAGATCCGTCGCGTCATCCAGGTACTGAGCCGTCGCACCAAGAACAACCCGGTGCTCATCGGCGAACCCGGCGTCGGCAAGACCGCCATCGTCGAGGGCCTGGCCCAGCGCATCGTCGCGGGCGACGTGCCGGAATCGTTGCGGGACAAGACCGTTGTGTCACTGGACCTGGGGTCCATGGTGGCCGGCGCTAAGTACCGCGGTGAGTTCGAGGAGCGCCTCAAGGCCGTCCTCGACGACATCAAGAACTCCGCCGGGCAGATCATCACCTTCATCGACGAGCTGCACACCATCGTGGGTGCGGGCGGAACCGGTGAGGGCGCGATGGACGCCGGCAACATGATCAAGCCGATGCTGGCCCGCGGCGAGCTGCGGCTGGTCGGCGCGACCACGCTCGACGAGTACCGCAAGTACATCGAGAAGGACGCCGCGCTGGAGCGCCGTTTCCAGCAGGTGTTCGTCGGGGAGCCGTCGGTCGAGGACACCGTCGGCATCCTGCGCGGCCTCAAGGACCGCTACGAGGTGCACCACGGTGTGCGGATCACCGACTCGGCGCTGGTCGCCGCGGCGACCCTGTCCGATCGCTACATCACCAGCCGCTTCCTGCCGGACAAGGCCATCGACCTGGTCGACGAGGCCGCGTCGCGGCTGCGGATGGAGATCGACTCCCGCCCCGTCGAGATCGACGAGGTCGAGCGCGTCGTGCGGCGCCTGGAGATCGAGGAGATGGCGCTGGAGAAGGAGGAGGACGACGCCTCCAAGGAGCGGCTGGAGCGGCTGCGCGCCGAATTGGCCGACAAGAAGGAACATTTGGCCGAGCTGACCGCACGGTGGCAGAACGAGAAGAGCGCCATCGACGTGGTCCGCGAGCTCAAGGAGCAGCTGGAGGACCTGCGCGGGGAGGCCGACCGGGCCGAGCGTGACGGCGATCTGGCCAAGGCCGCCGAGCTGCGCTACGGTCGGATTCCGGAGGTGGAGAAGAAGCTCGACGCCGCCGTCCCGCAGGCCCAGACCCGCGAGGACGTCATGCTCAAGGAGCAGGTCGGCCCCGACGACGTCGCCGACGTGGTGGCGGCGTGGACCGGCATCCCCGCCGGGCGTCTGATGGAGGGTGAGACCGCCAAGCTGCTGCGGATGGAGGACGAACTCGGCAAGCGTGTCGTCGGCCAGAAGGCCGCCGTCGCAGCGGTTTCGGATGCGGTGCGGCGATCGCGGGCCGGCGTTGCCGACCCGAATCGGCCGACCGGATCGTTCCTGTTCCTCGGGCCTACCGGTGTCGGTAAGACCGAGCTGGCAAAAGCGTTGGCGGACTTCCTGTTCGACGACGAGCGCGCCATGACCCGGATCGACATGAGCGAGTACGGCGAGAAGCACTCGGTCGCAAGGCTGGTCGGTGCCCCTCCGGGGTACGTCGGCTACGACCAGGGTGGTCAGCTGACCGAGGCGGTCCGCCGGCGGCCCTACACCGTCGTGCTGTTCGACGAGGTCGAGAAGGCCCACCCGGACGTGTTCGACGTGCTGCTGCAGGTTCTCGACGAGGGCCGGTTGACCGACGGCCAAGGCCGCACGGTCGACTTCCGCAACACCATCTTGATCCTGACCTCCAACCTGGGGGCCGGTGGTACCGAGGAGCAGGTGATGGCAGCGGTGCGCTCGGCCTTTAAGCCGGAGTTCATCAACCGCCTCGACGATGTGCTGATGTTCGAGCACCTCAAGGAAGACGAGCTGGTGGAGATCGTCGATATCCAACTGGCACAACTGCAGAAGCGCCTGGCGCAGCGGCGGTTGACGCTGGAGGTCTCACTGGCCGCCAAGCAGTGGCTGGCCGAGCGCGGGTTCGACCCGCTCTACGGTGCCCGCCCGCTGCGCCGGCTGGTGCAGCAGGCCATCGGCGACCAGCTGGCCAAGCTGCTGCTGTCCGGCGACGTGCACGACGGCGACGTCGTCCCGGTGAACGTCAGCGCCGACGGCGACGGGCTGGTGCTGGGCTGACGACGAAGCGCCGAGGAACGAGGTGTGAGGAGTCGGCCCCGACACTCTGGGGTAGCTGGTGCGGCAGTGAAATCGCCCCCGGCTCTTTCGAGAGCCGGGGGCGATTTCGTGCCCGCACCCTACCGACCGTGGGCGTCCACCAACCCGTCGTGCGAGTAAGCGCCACGGTCGGCGGATCTTGGCCCGCGTTAGAACTGCACCTGGGGCGGGGCCTGCTGGCCCTCGGGGGCCTTGTAGAACTCCCGCTTGCTCACCCCGGCGGGACCGGCGACGAACATCCACGGGATGGTGACGACCTTCTGGTTCAGCGTCGACACCGCGTCGTTGTAGTACTGCCGCGCGAATGCCAGCTGGTTCTCGGTGTCGGCCAACTGCTCCTGCAGTTGCAGGAAGTTCGCCGATGCCCTCAGATCGGGGTAGTTCTCGGCGACCACCATGACGTTGCCGATCGCCCGGTCCAGCCGGGCCTGCGCCTCGGCCTTCGCATCGACGTTGTCGGACGCGGCGGCTGCCGCCACTCCGGTGCGTGCGGCGGTGACTTCCTCGAACACCGACTTCTCGTGCGCCGCATAACCTTTGACGGTGTTGACCAGGTTGGGCACCAGATCTGCCCGACGGGTCAGCTGCACGTCGATGCCGCCGAGCGCCTCCTGGGCGCTGACGTCGAGTCGCCGCAGCGAGTTGAATGCGATGATCCCGAAGGCGATCAGCGCGACGACGATCACCACGACCACGATGATCGCGATTCCCGTTCCACCCATGAGCTAGCTCCTCACTGTCGGTTTGTGTCCACTATGGCTGTTCGGCGCCACGTTCGCGCCCCCTTGGTCACCAGGTTCCCCCGCCGCCGCCACCGCCGCCGCCCCAACTGCCGCCCCCGCTGCTCCAGCCACCGCCGCCGGAGGACGAACTCGACGACGACTGCGACGCGGTGTAGGCGCTGATCGAACTGGACACGGCCGAGTTGAAACTGGCCAGGCCGTCGGAGAAATTGCCGGCGGAGTACAGGCCGGCCGACTGGCCGACGGGCACCGGGTACCACCACGGCACCGGTGGCTCGGTGTTGGTGGCGGCCCGGTACTTCGCCGCCCACTTGTCGGCCACCCCGAATGCGACGGCATACGGGATGTAGGCGATGTACAGGTCCTGGCGCGCGGCGTAGTCGAACCGGTCCTCGCTCGACGGGGTGGCCAAAAGACGTCGGAAACCGGCTGCCCGTGACCATAATTCGCGTCCGGCCGGGGTGCGACGGGTGGTCGCCCCGGTGGCCAGCAGCCCGAACCCGCAGATGGTGAACGCCGCGAACGGCGCGCCCCACATGGTCGGGGCGAGAAAGCCGACGAACCCGATCACCGCCGCCACCGCGGACAACAGGAGCAGTACCCGGCCGATCAGCCCGGACCACGAGGTCTGCATCACCCCGGTGTCCTCGGACCAGGACCGGCAGGCATTTGCCACCGTCTTTCTGGCCCTGATCAGCGTCTGGCCCGTGGACACCGCGCCGTCGACGGCGAAGGCGGCACCGGGTGTGGTGACGCCCAGTGCGGTACCCAACGCCCGGCCGACCGGGTCGATGGCGGCCCACTGCTCGGGGGTGCCGATGCCGGTGACCGTCCAATGGCGGGAATCGGAGCGGTCGAGCCGGATGAGTTTGCGGTCGGCCAGGGACAGCAGCGTCGCGACCATCGCGTCGTCGCCCTCGGTCTCGTCGGCGATGTAGCGGGTCTGCGCCGGTCCGAGGCCCTGCGGCGGGACGTAGAGCACCGGGGTGCCCGGGGGGATCTCGCGTTGCATCCGGAACAGCCAGAGCCCGGCGCCCGCGGCCAGCAGGGTCAATACGGCGACGAGAACCGTCATCGGTACCGAGTGGCCGAGGACGTAGTCGAATTCCACTGTCCACCCCACGGTGGCGCGCGGCGGCGCCGGCACGGACAGATCGGCGCGCACCGTCACCGGGTTCTGCGCGGGCAGGTTCGCCGCGGCCACCGTCAGATGTGCGGTGCCGGCACCGTCGATCGTGCACGGGATCTCCCCGGAGGCCGACGCCACGCAGGCCACCTGCCCCGACGGGCCGGGCAGGTCGATGGTGGTGGTGGCGTGGACGATCGGCTGGGCCCAGAACCCGACGACGTCGTAGTAGAACGCCGACGCCGGCGCCGACGCGTTGGTCCCGGCCCGGGTGATGAACTGCCCCTCACCGGCCGACGGCGGGACCAGGCCGCCGTTGATGTTGTAGTCGATGACGTAGACGTGCGGGCCCGGCGCCACCGTCACGTTCGGATTGCCGATCCGGGCGACGTAGAAGGCACCGTTGTTGCGCCACTCGTAGCCGACCTCGCCCGGTTGACCGTCGACGGTGACCTTGGTGACCGTCGGGATGGTGCGGGCGTGCGGATCGGTGCGGTCGGCGATCGGGAAGAACCGGAAGATGCCGTGCTTACCGGCGGCCATGTCGATGGTGAGCTGCTCGGAGGCGTACATCCGGCCGTCGGCGTCGACCCGGTAGTGCGCCGTGTAGTCGGTAATCACCGACTGGCGGTCGACATCGCCGGCGGAGGAGTCGAGATGGGCGAAGATCGCCGGCCACAGCAGCCCGATGGCCGAGAGCGCGCACAGCACCGTCGTCCAGATGATCCGGCGGATGCCCGAGTACGGAGTCACGAGCCAGCTCGGCGCAACCGAGGACGACGATGCCACCTGACGATTGTGACAGCGCGACGGCGCAGCGGAACCCACGAATTTCCTGGAGAGGCCGGTTTGTCCCGGCCAGCGGAACCGGGTTGTCGGCCGCAGGTCGCTGGGCACTGAATGACGGGCCGACCAGCTACGAACACGAACTGTGGAGTGCGCTCGGTGAAACCGCAGGTCACGGCGCTGGGCTATCGGCGGTGAGGGAGGCTCGCCTACGCCGGCCGCACCGGGATCAACGCGCTTCGTCGCCGGCCGGGTAACCGCAGGTAACCAGGTTGTGACCTGCACGGGTTCTATAAAATTGCTATACCTCTACTACGCTGTTGGCGATGGTCCCGTTTTGGTTCACGCTGTCCGCACTCTGCTTTGTGGGTGCGGCGGTGCTGCTGTGGTTCGACTATGACCGGCGCCGCGGACACGGCCGCCGGCGTAAGTCGTGGGCGCGTTCCCACGGGTTCGACTACGAACCGGAATCCACCGAGATCCTGTCCAAGTGGAGCCGCGGCGTCATGTCGACCGTCGGCGACGTCACCGCCCGCAACGTCGTGCTGGGCCAGATCCGCGGGGAAGCCGTCTTCATCTTCGACCTTGACGACGTCGCGACGGTCATCGCGCTGCACCGCAAGGTCGGCACGAATGTGGTCGTCGACCTGCGGCTCAAGGGTCTCAAGGAGCCCCGCGAGAACGACATCTGGCTGCTCGGCGCCATCGGCCCCCGGATGGTCTACTCGACCAACCTCGATGCGGCCCGGCGCGCCTGCGACCGTCGGATGGTCACCTTCGCCCACACCGCGCCCGACAGCGCCGAGATCATGTGGAACGAGCAGCACTGGACGCTGATCTCCATGCCGATCAGCAGCGGTCGCTCCCAGTGGGACGACGGCCTGCGCACCGTCCGCCAGTTCAACGACCTGCTGCGGGTACTGCCGCCGATCTCGGCCGAGCTGCCCGGCGCCACCCGTCGTCCCGACGCCGGCCGGCCGTTGGCTCCGTCCGCCCCGGCCCCGCCGGCCGAACTTCCGCCGGGTCGCAGCGGCCAGCCGTCCGGGCTGCGCACCGACGCCCCGCACGGGGTGCGGGTCCGCCGCGGATCCCGCACCGGCCGGCAGTGACCGCACCCCAGGTCGACGCCGCCGACCGCGCGGAGCTGGCCGAGCTGGTCCGCCGGTTGGCCGTCGTGCACGGACGCGTCACCCTGTCCTCGGGCCGGGAATCCGACTACTACGTCGACCTGCGCCGCGCCACCCTGCAGCACCGCGCCTCCCCGCTGATCGGGAAGCTGCTGCGCGAACTCACCGCGGACTGGGACTACGCCGCCGCCGGCGGACTGACGCTGGGTGCCGACCCGGTCGCGACGGCGATCATGCACGCCCCGGGCCGGCCGATCGACGCGTTCGTCGTCCGCAAATCCGCGAAAACCCATGGCATGCAACGACTCATCGAAGGCTTCGACGTCGCCGGGCAACGCGTCCTAGTGGTCGAGGACACCTCCACCACCGGCGCTTCCCCGCTGACGGCGGTCCGCGCGGTCCGCGAGGCCGGCGGCGAGGTCGTCGGGGTGGCGACCGTCGTCGACCGGGCCACCGGAGCTGCGGAGATCATCGAGGCCGAGGGCCTGCCCTATCGCAGCGTGCTGGGCCTGGCCGACCTGGGGCTGCCCGGGGCCTGACCGGCTGGGGTAGGACCTGCGATGACGAGGAAACCGGCCCGCGCGTTCCTGGCTGTTCTGCTGACCCTGACGGCTGTGCTGGCCGGCTGTGGCACCACCGGTGACCAGCGGGTTTTCGGGGCACAGAGCGTCCCTCTCGGCCAGTCGCTGGCCGTGCTGGGCTGGAACATCTCCGTCGCCAACCTGCGGTTCGCCGACGACAAGGTGCTGATCGACGTCGACGCAGCACCCAGTGACCCGTCGGCACCGCGCGCCGATGCCCGCGAGGTCCGGTTCGGCCTGTACGGCGCGCTGGCCCACCCCGTCGAGGCCACCGGCCTGGGCAGCTGCGACGCCGTCGTCGGCTCCGACGTCAACCCGCTGCGCACCTCCGCCGACGCGTTCAGCGGAACCGTGTGTCTGGGCCCGGTCTCAGATCAGGCGCAGGTCCGCGGGGTGTACCTGTACTCCCCGCGCGACCGGATCGCCGGAAGCACCGTCGCCTACCCGGCGGCGTTCCCGCTCGGACTGCCGCGCACCCCGGTCAGCGATTCCGGCCTCGTGCTCTACAGCACCAGCGCCGAGGCCTGGCGCGCCGACGGGAACGTGCTGACCCCGGCGTCGCTCGGCGATCCGGTGGCCTTCACCGGCAAGGGCTATCTGCTCCTCGGGTTGCGCGCCGAAGCCGTCGCCGAGCGCTACCGCGACGAGGCCGCCGAACGCGGCGGGCCGCTGATGATCGTGATCGCCCCGACGCTGCCCGCTCCCGGCCTCAACCCAGCGTGCCAGGCTTACGGGTCCTCGGTGCTGATCATGCCGGAGTCGTCGCTGGACGCGGTGGCGGTGAGCGCGTCGCTGTGCGCCCAGGGCGACGTCAACGAGGCCGTCCTGTACCCGACGGTGTCGATCATCGGCACCCACGCCGGTCTGTGGACCCGGACGTGACCGATCCGGGCCCCACCGAGTGGGGCGGTGGTCACGGTGTCGGCCCCTGGGCGGACGAGCACGACGGCCCGCCGCCGGAGGATCCCCGCTACGACCCGACGCTGCTGGCCGAAGGGGATACCCGCAACGTCGTCGACGCCTACCGGTACTGGACCCGCGAGGCGATCATCGCCGACATCGACACCCGTCGGCACCCGCTGCACGTGGCCATCGAGAACTTCGGCAACGACGCCAACATCGGCGGGGTGGTTCGCACGGCGAACGCGTTCGCCGTCGACACCGTGCACATCGTCGGACGACGACGGTGGAACCGCCGCGGCGCCATGGTCACCGACCGCTACCAGCGGCTGCGCCACCACGACAGCACCGCCGAACTGCTGGCCTATGCCCGCTCGGCGGGGCTGAAGGTCGTCGCCGTCGACAACGTGCCCGGCTCGGTGCGGCTGGAAACCGCTGAGCTGCCCCGCAATACGCTGATGATCTTCGGCTCCGAGGGACCCGGTATCAGCGGCGAGGCCCGTGCCGGCGCGGACCTGCTGGTGTCCATCGCCCAGTTCGGCTCGACCCGCAGCATCAACGCCTCGGTGGCCGCCGGGATCGCCATGCACGCGTGGATCCGCCGCCACGGCGACCTCGACGCGGCCTGGTAGGGCAGACTTGGCTCCCATGGAACAGGTGTGGGCCAACCGGGCGGGTTCGGCGGAGACGGCGATTGCGACACGGCATTTCCAGCGGCTGTGGGGAATCCCCGGGACCCAACTCGGTGTCGTCGGCTGGCCCGCGGTGCGCCGCGAGCGGCTGTTCGGGGTGTGGCACTACTGGTGGCAGGCGCACCTGTTGGACTGCCTGGTCGACGCCCAGCTGCGCGCCCCGAATGCCGATCGGCTGACCCGGATCACCCGGCAGATCCGCGGCCACTGGCTGCGCAACCCGGGGTGGACCAACAGCTACTACGACGACATGGCCTGGCTCGCGCTGGCCCTGCAGCGCGCCGGCGGCTACCTGGGCGTGGACACCGCCCGCGCCACCGACACCCTGACCAAGCAGCTCGTCGGATCCTGGTCACCGGCTGACGGCGGCGGCATCCCGTGGCGCAAGTCCGACAAGTTCTTCAACGCCCCCGCCAACGGCCCGGCCGGCATCTTCCTGGCCCGCCACGGCCGGGTGCACCGCGCCACCGAGATGGCCGACTGGATCGACGCCACCCTGATCGACCCGGACTCGCACCTGGTGTTCGACGGGATCAAGGACGGGTCCCTGGTGCGCGCCCAGTACACCTACTGCCAGGGCGTGGTGCTCGGCCTGGAGACCGAACTGGCCATGCGGACCGGCGAGCCGCGGCACCTCGCCCGGGTACGACGGCTGGTGGGCGCGGTAGCCACGGAGATGACCGACGGCAAGGTGCTCCACGGTGGCGGTGGCGGCGACGGCGGCCTGTTCAACGGGATCACCGCCCGCTACCTGGCGCTGGTCGCCACCTCGCTGCCCGGTGACACCGACGCCGACGCCGAGACGCGCGACACCGCGGCGGGGATCGTGCTGGCCTCGGCCGAAGCGGCATGGGAGAACCGGCAGAGCGTGGACGGCCTGCCGCTGTTCGGACCGGTGTGGGACCGCGTCGCGGTGATCCCAGAGCTACCCAAGACCGCCGCGGTCAAGATCGACGGCGGCGTCAACCCCTCGGAGGTCCCCGAGCACGACCTGTCGGTGCAGCTGGGCGGCTGGATGCTGATGGAAGCCGCGCACACGCTCAGCCACGCCTAAGTCAGAACCGATTGAAGCTCAGCTCAATTCGACAGTGAGCTCAGCGCCGGTGGCCGCGATCACGTCGTCGACCCCGACGCCTGGGGCGAGTTCGCGCAGGATCAGCCGTCCGTCACCCGGTACGTCGATCACGCACAGATTGGTGATGATCCGGTCGACCACACCCTGACCGGTCAACGGCAACGTGCAGCGGTCCACGATCTTGGGATTGCCGGCCTTGTCGGTGTGCTCCATCAGCACGATGACGCGGCCCGCGCCGTGCACGAGATCCATTGCGCCACCCATGCCCTTGACCATCTTGCCGGGCACCATCCAGTTGGCCAGGTCGCCGTCGCGGGACACCTCCATGCCACCCAGCACGGCGGCGTCGATGTGGCCGCCGCGGATCATCCCGAACGACAGCGCCGAATCGAAGTACGCTGCACCGGGATTGACGGTCACGGTCTCCTTACCGGCGTTGATCAGGTCGGGGTCGACCTCGTCCTCGGTCGGATAGGGCCCGGTGCCCAGGATGCCGTTCTCCGAGTGCAGGATGACGTGTACGTCGCCGGTGAGATAGCCGGGGATCAGGGTGGGCAGGCCGATTCCGAGATTGACGTATTCGCCGTCGACCATCTCCTGGGCCGCCCGGGCAGCCATTTCGTTGCGGGACCATCCGGTCGCGACGCTGGTGTCGGCCATGTCAGTTCGCCTCCTGCGGCTCGCGCACGGTGCGCTTCTCGATCATCTTGTCCTGCGGTCCGGTGTGCACGATGCGCTGGACGAATACGCCGGCCAAATGCACTGCGCCGGGGTCTATTTCGCCCGGTTCCACGAGCTCCTCGACCTGCGCGATGGTGATCCGGCCGGCCATCGCCGCCAGCGGGTTGAAGTTCATGGCGGTCTTGTTGAACACCAGGTTCCCCAGGGTGTCGGCGCGTTTGGCGTGCACCAGGGCGAAGTCGGCGTTGATCGACTCCTCCAGCACGTAGCGCTTGCCGTTGAACTCCCGGACCTCCTTGGGCGGGGAGGAGACGGCGACCGAGCCGTCGGCGCCGTACCGCCACGGCAGGCCGCCGTCGGACACCGGGCTGCCCACCCCGGCGGGGGTGTAGAACGCGGGAATGCCCGCACCGCCGGCGCGGAGCCGTTCGGCCAGCGTGCCCTGCGGGGTCAGCTCGACCTCCAGCTCCCCGGACAGGTACTGGCGGGCGAATTCCTTGTTCTCACCGACATAGGAGGCGGTGACGCGGCGGATCCGCCCCAGGTTCAGCAGCAGGCCCAGCCCCACGCCGTCGATCCCGCAGTTGTTGGAGAACACCTCGAGGTCTCGTGCCCCGGACTCGGCGACGGCGGCGATCAGTTGGTCGGGGATGCCGCACAGGCCGAAGCCGCCGACCGCGATGGTGGCGCCGTCGGCGATGCCGGCGACGGCCTCAGCCGTCGACGCGTAGACCTTGGATGCCATGGTCCGCCCTTTCAGATCGTGGGTGCCGGGTATCCAACGTTCACTGTGCAAACGGTGGGATAAACACGGGTTCGTTCTGGACGACTGAACAATATCCTGCGTGTGACGTGCAAGGGAAACGCGATCGGGGTCGGGAAACTGTTCGGTGAGTGGTCAATATCGTCGTGGACGTTCATTCAATGAACGCCTAGGATTGGCGGCCGTGACGACTTCGGCGGACGGATCGGGCCCCGGCGTCAACGTGGTGGGGCGCGCCGCGGCGGTGCTGCGTGCGGTGGCCGCGGCCGAGCCGACCGGGATATCCACCACCGACCTTGCGCGGTCGGCGGGACTGGCCCGGCCCACCGCACACCGGCTGCTGACCGCGCTGGCCGCCGAGGATCTGGTGGCCCGTGACAGATCCGGACTGTGGTCGTTGGGCTCGGAGCTGTACCTGCTGAGCGTGGGCGCCGCGGCCCGCTACGAGGTCACCGGCCGGGTACGCCCGGCGGTGGCGCGGCTGGCACGGGAAACCGGCGAGAGCGCGTTCTTCTCCGCCCGCCGGGGTGACGAGACGGTGTGTGTGCTGGCGGAGGAGGGCAGCTTCCCGCTGCGCTCGCACGTCCTGCACGTGGGGATCAGGTTCCCCCTGGCCGTGGCCAGCGCCGGGCTGGCGATTCTGGCGCACCTGCCCGACGCCGATGTCGACGGCTACTTCGCCCGGGTGCGGCCCGAGGAGGGCTGGGGGCCGGCGCACGCCGAGCCGCAGATCCGCACACGTATCGCCGCCACACGGGAGACCGGATACGCGATCAATCCCGGGCTGATCGTCGAGGGCAGCTGGGGCATGGCCGCGGCGGTGTTCGACGGCAACGGCGCTCCGGCCTGGGCGTTGAGCCTGACCGGGGTGGAGACGCGGTTCAAACCCGAGCGGCGCAGGGAACTCGGTGACCTGCTGCTGCACCAGGCCCATCTGCTGTCCGGGGCCCTGCAGACCTGAGGTGACCGCGCGGGGTTCCGCAGGCGGATCTGGGTGCGGATCAGCCGAGCGAATAGCATCACCGGTATGACCACGGCCGCCACCGCACAGCGCACCCGCTGAGCTACGCGCTGATGGCACGCAGACACGGCTGGGCGGGGGACCCGCCGGCTGACGACGAGGAGGCGGTGGCGCGGATCGTCGCCGCCGCGGTCGCCACCATCGACGAGACCGGCGCCGAGATCGGCATCGCCGAGGTGGCCCGCTCGCTCGGGGTGATCCGGCAGACCGTCTACCGGTACTTTCCCAACGCCGAGGCGCTGATGGCCGCGGCGGCCGTCGCGTCGGTCGGTTCCTTCCTCGACCGGATCGAGGAGCAGCTGGCCGGCATCACCGACCCGTCGGCCGCCGTCACTGAGGGGCTGGCCTTCGTGCTGGAGACGTTGCCGGTCACCCCGCACCTGGGATTGCTGCTGATGCCCGCGCACACCAACCGATTTCTGCCGGCGATCACCTCGGAGCAGGCGCGGCACTTCGGCCGGTCCATGCTGGACCGCTTCGAAGTCGACTGGGCCGCCTACGGATACGACGACAGCGCCCTCGACGAGCTGGTCGAGTTCGTGCTGCGCACCGTGCAGTCGTTCGTCACCGATCCGGGACAGCCGCCGCGGGACGGCGCGGACCTGCGTCGCTACCTGGCCCGCTGGGTGGGTTCGGCGGTTGCCGCCCAACCGATTCAGCGATAGCGGACGTCGAAGCCCGTCACCCCGTTGAGCCACGCCGAGCGCAGCCGCTTGGGCTCGCCGAGCTTGGTGATGTCGGGCAGCACGTCGGCGATGGCGTTGAACATCAGGTTGATCTCGGTGCGGGCCAGGTTGGCACCCAGGCAGAAGTGCGTGCCCTGCCCGCCGAACCCCAGATGCGGGTTGGGGTTGCGCAGCACGTTGAACTCGCTCGGGTTCTCGAACACGTCGTCGTCGAAATTGGCCGAGGCGTAGAACAATCCGACGCGCTGACCCGCGGAGATCTCGGCGCCACCGAGTTCGACGTCGCGGGTGGCGGTGCGCTGGAAGGCATACACCGGGGTGCTCCACCGGACAATCTCGTCGGCCGCGGTGACCGGGCGCTCCCGGCGATAGAGGTCCCACTGCTCGGGATTGTCGAGAAAAGCGTTGAGCCCGTGGGTGATCGCATTGCGGGTGGTCTCGTTGCCGGCGACGGCCAGCAGCACCACGAAGAAGCCGAACTCTTCCTCGGTCATCCACTCGCCGTCGAGGTCGGCGTGCACCAGCTTGGTGACGATGTCATCGGCCGGGCAGCGGCGCCGCTCGTCGGCCATGCCGTAGGCGTAGGCCAGCAGTTGGGCGTTGGCGACGGCCGGGTCGTCCAGCCCGGCGTCGGGATCCTCCAGGTTGACCACCGAGTTCGCCCAGTGGAATACCTTCTCGTGGTCCTCGGCGGGCACACCGATCAGGTCGGCGATGGCCAGCAGCGGCAACCGCGAGGCGATATCGGCGACGAAGTCACCGGAGCCGGTGGCCGCGGCCTCCTCGACGATGCGCCTCGCCGCGGTGCGCAGTTTCTCCTCGAGCTCGGCGACCGCGCGCGGGGCGAACAGCCGGGACACGATGCGCCGCAGCCGGGTGTGTTCGGGCGGATCGTGGTTGATCAGCAGGGCCTTGGTGAGCTCGATCTTCTCCTCGTCCATCCCCTCGAAGAAGCTGATCACCACGCCCTTGCGGTTGGCGGAGAAGGTGTCCGGGTCGCGCGAGATGGCCTTGATGTCGGCGTGCCGGCTGACCACCCAGAACCCGCCGTCGGTGAAGCCCCCGGTGCCGGGCTCCTGCGCGTTCCACCACACCGGCGCGTTTTTGCGGAGTTCGGCGAACTCGCGCAGCGGGATGCCCTCGGCTAGCACATCGGGGTCGACGAAGTCGATGCCGTCGGGCCGGGGGCGAAATGGACAGCGCGCGGTGGAGGTCATCGGGTCCTTTCTCCGGCCGCGGTCGGGGACGCGGCGCAACGACCATGACCATACACAAGATATATGAACTGTATGGTCAGTTGGGCTCGATGCACCCCACCCTGCGCTCTCCTGCCCTGGGCCCTCGCGGCCACCGGCCTCGGCCTACCATCGCTGAGGTGACCACTTCTGAACGCACCCGCATCGACTTCGGCTCCCGGATCGGCGTGTGGTGGGCCAGTGACAGCTGGGCCATGCCCGAGGCGCAGCAGGTGGCCCGCGAGATCGAGGCGCTCGGTTTCGGGTCGCTGTTCCTGCCCGAGGCGTTCGGCAAGGAGTGCCTGACCCAGTCGGCGGCCTTCCTGGCGGCCACCGAATCGCTGGTGATCGGCACCGGCATTGCCAACATCCACGTCCGGGTGCCCGCGGCCGCCGAAGCCGGCGCCCGCACCCTCACCGCGCTGCACCCCGGACGCTTCGTGCTGGGACTCGGGGTCAGCCACGGCCCGCTGGTCGATGCGATGGGCGGGACCTACACCAAGCCGCTGGCCACCATGCGCAACTACCTCGACGGCATGGCCGCGGTCTCGGACCGGATCGAACCGGGCATCGGCCGGCCGTCCCGGCTGCTGGCGGCACTCGGTCCGAAGATGATCGAGCTCTCCGGCACCCACGCCGACGGCGCGCACCCGTACCTGGTCACCCCGGAGCACACCCGCGTCACCCGGGACATCCTCGGGCCGGACAAATGGGTGGTCTCCGAGCAGGCCGTCGTCGTCGGCGGTGACGACGCCCAGCAGCTGGCCTACGCGCATCAGCACCTGGACATGTACTCCATGCTGCCCAACTACCGGAACTCCTGGCTGCGTCAGGGTTTTGACGAATCCGACCTGGTGCGCGGCGGCTCCGACCGGCTGGCCCGCGCGCTGGTGGGCATGGGTTCACTGGCCGACGCCGCGGCCTCGGTGACCGCGCATCTGGACGCCGGGGCCGATCACGTCGTCATCCAGGTGCTCGGTGAGCGCCCGGGCATCGACCCGCGCCCGGCGCTGCGTGAGCTGGCCGCCGAGCTCGGGCTGGGGGCAACCGGGTTCCGGTGAGTGGGACCGGTGCTGGCGGCGTGCACCGACGCGGGCTTCACTGATCCGAAACCGGCTTTCTCGGTATCGGAGGGGCAGTTACATGGCTGGATTACGCTCGGCAACAATGATTATCACGGTCGGCGGTGCGCTGATCGGGGGTTGGCTGGTGTCGGCCGGGACTGCCGTCGCCGACGACCCGCTGCAGGGAATCAAAGACTTGGTCGTCAGTCAACAGCTATCGTCCAAGTGCGCGCCGCTCAACTACAACACGGCACTGGAGCGCGACGCGCAGTATTACGCCCGCAACTTCCCATCCAAGGCGTCCGTGAGTGGATACGACGGCGAGATTCGGCAGAACATCGGCATCGCGGACCCCAAGGCCAAGGCATTGGAATTGTTGACGTCCGGTGTACGTCAACAGGTTCAGGATTGCGGCTTCACCGAGTACGGAGTGGGCTTCTACCGTCTGGGCGAAACCGACTACGTCACGGTGGTGTTCGGCAAGCCGACCCCGGCACCGGACGCGACCCCGGAGAAGCCGAAGAAGGAAATCACCCTGGGCAAGCGCCCGTCGTCAACGGGGGGCACGGCGCCTCAGGTGACGGTTACCTCCGATGTCGATGTCTACGATGCGCCCAACGGAACGGGTAAGAAGATCAACGGCATATTCCTACACCAGGGAAGCAAATACGATCTGATCGCGCCGTGCAGCGACAACTGGTGTCATCTGACGATTCCCGAGGTCCAGAGCGGGGCGGGCTGGGTCTACCAGGACGGATTTCTTTCGGTTCCTTAGCTGTTCTTGCCTGCCGAGGACCGGCACTCAGGGGCCGGATACGGCACGAAGGCCGTAGAGGTAGGTCCTCAGGTACTCGTCGAGGAACGGCTCCCGGATCGGCTCGGGGATCGCGATGAGCAGCGCGTAGAGCCCGACCAGGAACGAGATGCCGTTGTGCATCACGTCGACGTCGGCCGGGATCTGACCGTCGTCGCGGGCCCGCGTCAGATCGTCGACGACGGCGACGATGAACGGGTGCGTCGCCCACTCGTCGGTGGGCGGCGCGGTCGATGAAAAATGCAGTCCGACAAAGTCTTTGAACAGATACCGGCCCAGGCGCACCTTGAGCTGCTCCAGCACGGCGATCGCCTCGGTCAGCGTCGCGCGCACGTCGTGCGGTGCGGCGAAGCGCCGGGTGAGCTCGGCGGCCATCCGCTCCTCCTCGCGGCGCTCCAGTTCGATGAGCACGTGTTCCTTGGTGGGGAAGTGGAAGTAGAAGGTGGCGTGCGCGACGCCGGCGGCGGCGACGATGGCGCCGGTGTCGGCGGCGGCCATGCCGGCGCGCCGGAACTCGGCGATCGCCGCGCCCAGCAGTCGCTCCCGGGTCTGCTGGCCCTTTCGGCCCCGCGTGGCGGTGTCGGTCGGCTTGGTCACCGGGCCAGTCTAGGGCAAAAATAACTGACTAAACTCAGAAAACGCTTTTCTTATGGGCGCGCGAGCGCTAGCGTGCACCTGGGATTATTCCCGTCCTCACGGCCGGGGAAGATCTGACTAAAGTCACAAAGGAGGCGCGGTGCAGATTCTCGCCGAGGTTCAGGACCTGCCGAAGGCGGGCAACATCAGGGCGCAGTGGGTCTGCCTGTGGTCGGGCCCCGCGGTGGCGCTCGTGCTGCTCATCGCGGCCGTCGCGTTCCCCGGATTCCACCCGCCGATGTCGCCCGAGATGTCCGCCGACGCGGTCGCGGCCTTCTACTCCGCGCACACCGCCGGCATCCGGTTCTCCCAGGTCACCTTCAACCTGTGCGGCATCCTGGTCGTGCCGTTCTTCATGGTGATCGTGGCGCAGATGAAGCGGATGGCCGGCCAAACCGACGTGTTCGCCTTCTGCTACCTCACCGCGGTGATCAGCGGCGGCACCTTCTTCGCGCTGTCCAACATCTTCTTCCTGGTCGCGGCGTTTCGCCCGGACCGCAACCCCGACTTGATCCAGCTGCTCAACGACCTGGCCTGGATCGTGTTCATAGCGCCGATCGGGATGCTGGTCAGCCAGTTCGTCCTGCTGGCACTGGCCGTCCGGTTCGACGACGGGCCCGATCCGATCTTCCCGCGCTGGGTGGGCTGGTATTCGCTGGCCACCGCCGCGGCCATCGTCCCGTCGGCCGCCGCGGCGGTCTGCCGCACCGGCCCGCTGGCCTGGGACGGACTGATCTCGTTCTGGCTGCGTAACGGTGCGCTGGCGGCGTTCGTGGTGGTGATGTTCTTCGTCCTGCGCCGTACCCTGGTGCGCCAGGCGGTGACCGACGGCGTGGTCGCCGCGTGAGCGTGCTCAGCCCGTCGGGCTACGTCACCACCCCTGACGGCAAGCCCGCCGGCAATCGCGACGTCGTCCTGATGACGTGGTTCTTCCCGCTCTGGTACGGGCTTTTCGGCATCATCATCTGCCTGCTGGCCCGGGTCACCCCCCCGCCGCGCCCCGATGTGACGACGGCCGACAAGGTCGCCTTCTTCGTCCAGCACCACACCACCATCCAGTGGGGATTCGTTGGGCTGCTCATCCTGCTGGGCGGGGCGGCGATGACCAACGGCCTGGTCGGCTACCAGATGAAGCGGATGTCGACCGGCCCGGTGCTGGCCTACGGCTACATCGGCGGCATGGGCGTGGGCGCGCTGCCCGGGTTCCTGCTCGTCTCGGTCTGCTTCCTGACCGCGGCGTTTCGCCCCGACCGCGACCCAGAGCTCATCGGGCTGCTCTACGACCTGGGGATGCTGTCCTACAACGGATCGCTGGGCTGCTTCACCGCGGCGTACCTGGTGCTGGCGATCGCGGTGCTCTACGACAAGAACAACATCTTCCCGAAATGGTTTGCCTACATCTCGATCTGGCAGATCATCACCGAGGTCGTCGCCACCCAGATGTTCCTGTTCCCGTCCGGACCGTTCGCCTGGAACGGCTCGATCTCGTTCTGGGTCGCGGTCGCCGAATTCTCCGTGTGGCTCGGCGCGCTGATCGTCATCCTGCGCAAGGCCGCCGCGGCCGAACCGCCCGTCGGCGCTGCATTGGTGGGAGCTACCCGATGAAGCAACAGGATTCCGTCGTAACCGACCCCGCGCCGTCGGCAACCGACGACGGACCGCGGCTGCCCGGAGACATCAACATGTGGGTGATGGTGCTGGGCGACCTCATCATCTTCTCCGCGTACTTCATCATCTACGCCATCTACCGGCACATGGACCCGACGGGATTCCTGGCCTCCCAGCAGCACCTGGACATCAACATCGGCTCGGTCAACACCGTCGTGCTGCTGACCAGCTCGTGGTTCATCGCCCGGGCGGTGCTGGCCGCACGCGCCGGTGACCACGTCCGAGCCACCCGGATGGTGTACTCCGCCGGCGCTTGCGGGGTCCTGTTCATGGTGCTCAAGAGCTACGAGTGGGCGGTTAAAGTCACTGCCGGGCACACCAATTCGGAGATGTTCTTCTCGTTCTACTACGTGATCACCGGCGTGCACCTGGTGCACATGCTGATCGGCCTGATCACCCTGGGCGTGGTGATCCGGGAACTGCGCAACCCCGCGCGACGGCGGACCTGGATGGTCGAAGCCGGCGCCACCTACTGGCACATGGTCGATCTGCTGTGGGTCATCATCTTCGGCCTGTTCTACGTGATGAGGTGACATGAGCGACACGGTTCCCCACACCAGCGTCCGCGCCCTGAACTGGGCGTGGATCGCGCTGGTGGCCATCACTATCGCCTTCTGGCGACTGGCGCCCGCGCATTTCACCGACACCGTGGTGCCCAGCGTCGGGGTCACCGCCCTGGTACTGGCGCTGACCTTCGTCAAGGCCCGGGTGATTTTGCGCTACTTCATGGAAATGCGCAGCGCCCCGCGCTGGCTGCGGACCGGGACCGACGTCTGGCTGGTGCTGCTGCTCGGCTCGGTCTTCGGGATCTACCTGCTCTGAGCGCTATCCCCGCTCGGCGGCCGGTTCGGGGGTCTCGTCCCCGTCGGTGGTCCCCGCTGCTTTGGCGGCCTTCCGGCGGCGCCACCACTCGTAGACCATCGGCGCGATCGAGGCCAGCACGATCAGCAGGAAGATCGGCTCCAGCAGCTTCTGGATGATCGGGAACCCACCGAGCCAATAACCCAGCAGCGTCAGGCCGATGCCCCACACCGCCGCGCCGACGGCGTTGTAGAGGGAGAACACCGCATAGTTCATCTTCGCGGCACCCGCGGTCAGCGGGGCCAGCGTCCGCACGATCGGCACGAACCGGGCGATCACAATGGCGATTGGGCCGCGCTGCTCGAAGAACGCGTGCGCCTCGTCGAGATAGCGTTGCTTGAGGAACCGGGCGTCGGGCTTGAACATCTCCAGGCCGATGAACCGGCCGATGAAGTAACCGACCTGGCCGCCCAGGATGGCGGCGATGGGGATGAAGACCAGCAGCTGCCAAAGCTGGAAACTCGCCTGCGGTACTCCGTCGGCCGCCGCCGTCGCCGCACCGCTGGCAGCCAGCATGCCCGCCACGAACAGCAGCGAGTCGCCCGGCAGTACTGGGAACAACACCCCGGACTCGACGAAAATCACCAGCAGCAGCCCGGCCAGCGCCCAGGTGCCGAAGTAGTTCAGCAGGTGCACCGGATCCATGAAGTCCGGCATCAGCGCCAGGTAGGTGGTGGCCTCTGGGGCAGCGGTCGTGATCACGACGGTCAGGGTACCCGTCGGTAACGCGGGCTCATGTCTCGTGACCGGCGCACTCCTGCGATACTGGCGGGGACTTTATCCGCGCTCAGGCAGGTTCAGCCGTCAGCCAGGAGGAAATTCCATGCCCATCGCCACGCCCGAGGTATACGCCGAGATGCTGGCCCGCGCCAAGGCGAACTCGTTCGCCTTCCCGGCCATCAACTGCACGTCCTCGGAAACCATCAACGCCGCGATCAAGGGCTTCGCCGACGCCGGCAGCGACGGCATCATCCAGTTCTCCACCGGTGGCGCGGAATTCGGTTCCGGCCTGGGTGTGAAGAACATGGTCGCCGGCGCGGTGGCGCTGGCCGAGTTCGCGCACAGCATCGCCGCGCACTACGACATCACCATCGCCCTGCACACCGACCACTGTCCCAAGGACAAGCTGGACACCTACGTCCGGCCGCTGCTGGCGATCTCCGCCGAGCGCGTCGCCAAGGGCGGTAACCCGCTGTTCCAGTCGCACATGTGGGACGGCTCGGCGGTGCCGATCGGCGAGAACCTCACCATCGCGCAGGAGCTGCTGGCCCAGGCCGTGGCCGCCAAGATCATCCTCGAGGTGGAGATCGGCGTCGTCGGCGGCGAGGAGGACGGCGTCGAGGCCGAGATCAACGACAAGCTGTACACCAGCTCGGAGGACTTCGAGAAGACCATCGACGCCCTCGGCGCCGGCGAAAAGGGCCACTACCTGCTGGCCGCGACCTTCGGCAACGTGCACGGCGTGTACAAGCCGGGCAACGTCGTGCTCAAGCCCGAGGTGCTGGCCGAGGGGCAGCGCGTCGCCGCCGCCAAGCTCGGCCTGGGCGCCGACGCCAAGCCCTTCGACTTCGTCTTCCACGGCGGTTCGGGCTCGCTGAAGTCGGAGATCGAGGACTCGCTGCGCTACGGCGTGGTGAAGATGAACGTCGACACCGACACCCAATACGCCTTCACCCGTCCGGTCGCCGGCCACATGTTCGCCAACTACGACGGTGTGCTGAAGATCGACGGCGAGGTCGGCAACAAGAAGGTCTATGACCCGCGCAGCTACCTGAAGAAGGCCGAAGCGTCGATGACCGAGCGCGTCATCGAGGCGTGCAATGACCTGCACAGCTCGGGGAAGAGTGTGTCAGCCTGATTCGACGAGCGGCCAGCCGATTCGACGAGGCGAGGAACGAGCCGAGGACGGGATCGGCTGTGGAAGTTCCGGTTCCGCGAGGAAGAGGTCAGGCTGCGAAGGCTGCAGCTTAACGGTTTGAGTGCGTGGCCCGGTCGCTAAGCGGCCGGGCCACCACTGTTTGCAGCCGACGCCGCGATCGTGGACCCGAGCTGGTACAGCCCGGCGGCGTTCGAATCCCCGCGGGTGAGCAGAACGACGACCAGGATGACGACGGCGACCAGTGCCGCGATCACCAGTACCAGCGCGACCACCCAGCCCCAGCTACCACGCTTCGGCGGAACCGGACGGGCCGGGATCGCCTGCGGGGTGGCTTGCGCGGCGCGTCCCGGGTCGGTCGGAGGTTCGGTGCCGGGCACGTCGAAGATCTCGGTGGCCGGGTCCGGCGGGGTGCTGATGATCTGGGTCGAGCCGGCGTCGAAGGCCGACGGCGCGGTGAACCGGCGCTCCGGCTCGGCCGGGGCATCGGTGGGCAGCATCTCGGTCTCGGCGAACGACGGATCGGCTGCCGGGGTGGTGTCCGGATCGTGGTCGGCGGGGGTCGACATCGGTGGGGGTTGTCCTCCCGTTCTGCGCGACGGTTCCCCCTCAGCCTAGTCGGGCTCGGCGCCGACATGACACCATGGGCCGTATGACACGCATGGGTGATCTGTTGGGCCCGGAGCCGGTACTGCTGCCCGGGGACCCCGAGGCCGAGGACCTGCTGGACGCCGGCGAGAACGCCGCGTCGGTGGCCGCCGGGCACCCGTCGGCCTCGGTGGCCTGGGCTGCGCTGGCCGAGCAGGCGCTGGCCGACGACAAGGTCGTCACCGCCTATGCCTACGCCCGCACCGGCTATCACCGCGGCCTGGATCAGTTGCGCCGCAACGGCTGGAAGGGTTTCGGCCCGGTGCCGTTCGCCCACGAACCGAACCAGGGATTCCTGCGCTGCGTCGCCGCACTGGCCCGCGCCGCCGACGAGATCGGCGAGACCCCGGAGTACCAGCGCTGCCTGGACCTGCTCGACGACTGCGATCCGGTGGCGAGGGTGGAGCTGGGCGTCAAGTAGCGCTTGGCTACGCGACCGGGAGCTTGAGCACCTGCGTAGGTCCATTGTCGGCGACGTAGCCGTCGATGAGCGCCATGTCGATGTAGAGGCGCCCGTCAATTTCGCCGTAGTCGTGGATGGGCACGATGTGGGCGTTGTGCAGTCGAGCCGCGGAGTGCGCCCCGCGGCGGAACCGCTGCTCGAATGTGGGGTCCTGGGCGAAGTTCGCCGGCAGCAGCTTCACGGCGACGATCCGGTCGGTGCCGCTGTCGGGAGCGCGCCAGACCTCGCCCATGCCGCCGCGGCCGAGCAGGTCGAGCAGCCGGTAGCGCCCGAACGGTGTGCCCTCCACGAACGCTCCTCCTGCCACGCAAAGCCGTTTCAGAGACCAACCGGTGACGGCAGCGTCGATCGGCACCAAAAGGCGTGGTGGATCAGTGCTGCCAGAACAGGGTGAGTCCGTAGCCGAGGCCGGCCAGGGGCTCGATGCCGCCGAGCAAGCCGTAGATGCGCAGCACCAGGTCGAAGAACCAGCCGTTCAGCGGCGGCACCATGAGCAGCACGATCAGGATCAGGAAACCCCACTGCCGCATGGGTTCCAGGGCCTGGCGGGTCTGCGGGCTCAGGTGCGGCTCCAGTGCGCCGTAGCCGTCCAGACCGGGGATCGGCAGCAGGTTCAGCACCAGGGCCATCACCTGCAGCAGTGCCAGGAATGAGATCCCGGCCCAGAACACGCTGTGTTCCGGGGTGTGGCCGACCCGGGTCGCTGCGAGCAGCAGCACCGCCAGGATCAGGTTGGCCGACGGCCCGGCCAGCGAGACCAGGCTGCGCTGGCGCTTGGTCATGAAGTTGATGCGCACCCACACCGCTCCGCCCGGCAGGGCGATGCCGCCCATGAGGATGAACAGGATCGGCAACAGCAGCGACATCACCGGGTTCGCGTATTTCAGCGGGTTGAGCGTCAGGTAGCCGCGGACCGCGACATCGTGATCGCCGAAGCGCCAGGCCGTGACGGCGTGGCCGAACTCGTGCAGGCACAGCGACACCACCCAGCCCGCGATGACCAGCACGAACACCGAGGCGTAGGCCATCACCGGGATCGGTAGCGAGGCTTCCCCGGCGAACCAGGCGCCGACCCCGCCGAGCGCGGCCACCCCGAGGACGGCCAGAAACACCGGGCTGGGTCGGACAGCAGGCCGGATGGGATGCACGGTCACCCCACCATCATGGCCGAGCGTGGGCCGAAACCAACCCGCGCGGTGGGTAAGACCCACGTTCGGCGGTGGATCGAGTAGCGACGGGCGTGCCACGACTACAGCAGGCGAGCCACGGGTACCGCGGGCCCCGTCACGAGTACCGAATGTTTACCGGTGGCAGCCGATAACTGGATAATCCACGCGAAGGCCCGCATTCGTCACGGTTTGGTACTGCCCAGCGGAAGAGCTGTATCGGCACAGCACCTACCCAGACCGATATTTGGATAATCCACCTATCGCCCGCCCCAGGTGTTCTTCCGATACGCCGCGGCGAGTACTGCGCTGCTCAGCCGACCCGCAACCAGTCCACGGTGTGGCGGTAGAACGTGGAGCGGCGCACCGGGCGGGGGATCTCCACGCCGTCGCGGACCACCCGGGCGCCGGTGGTGCCCAGCTGCGCGGCCCGGCCGGCCACCCAGCGATGCCGGCGCCACCGCCCGCGGTCGACTGCGGCCCGCAACCCCGGTGCGGTGTCCAGAGGCTCGATCCGCAGCGCGGTGACCACGCCGTCGAACAGCACGGTGTCATCGACGATGCCCTCGCCGACGATCTGCCCGGACCCCGGCGGCGGCAACCACAAACCCTTGCCGACCAGCACCGTTGCCGTCTCGTCGCGGATCAGCGGCACGGCCCTGGCCGCCCCGCTGCGCGCGCGCCCGGCAAGCCGGGCGCGCCGCAGCGGTGCCACGGCCAGGTCGAGCCGCTCCAGCCGCAGCAGGCGGGTCAGCACAACCGACAGCTCGGCATCACCACCGGCCACCAGAAGCCGCCCCTCGTCCGGCAGCACAGAGTCGATGTCGGTGGCTGAGGCCATGTCGTGGGCCGGCAGATCCGACAGCGCGGCCGGCACGGACCGGTCGCCGAACCGCAGCAGCACAGCCGGGGGCATGCTCACTTGGCTCCTAACCGGTTGACGGGGCGCTTGGTCGGATAAGGTAGCTCACCGGCTGGGAGGCAGATTCCTAGTGACAGGCGGGAGAGTAGGCCATGCCGGCAATTGTCCTGATCGGAGCCCAATGGGGTGACGAGGGAAAGGGTAAGGCCACCGATTTGCTCGGTGGGCGAGTCCAGTGGGTGGTGCGCTACCAGGGCGGCAACAACGCCGGGCACACCGTGGTCCTGCCGACCGGCGAGAACTTCGCCCTGCACCTCATCCCGTCCGGCATCCTCACCCCCGGCGTCACCAACGTCATCGGCAACGGCGTCGTCGTCGACCCGGGCGTGCTGCTCGACGAGCTCAAGGGCCTCCAGGACCGCGGCGTCGACACCGCCCGGCTGCTGCTGTCGGCCGACGCCCACCTGCTCATGCCCTATCACGTGGCCATCGACAAGGTCACCGAGCGCTACATGGGCTCCAAGAAGATCGGCACCACCGGCCGCGGCATCGGGCCCTGCTACCAGGACAAGATCGCCCGCATCGGCATCCGCGCCGCCGACGTCCTCGACGAGGCCGCGCTGGCGCAGAAGATCGAGGCGGCCCTGGAGTTCAAGAACCAGGTGCTGGTCAAGATCTACAACCGCAAGGCGCTGGACCCCGACGAGGTGCTGACCACCCTCCTGGAACAAGCCGAAGGCTTCAAGCACCGCATCGCCGACACCCGGCTGCTGCTGGCCGAGGCGCTGGCCGAAGGTCAGACGGTGTTGCTGGAGGGCTCTCAGGGCACCCTGCTCGACGTCGACCACGGCACCTACCCGTTCGTGACATCGAGCAACCCGACTTCGGGCGGTGCGGCCGTCGGCTCCGGCATCGGCCCCACCCGGATCACCACCGTGCTGGGCATCCTGAAGGCCTACACCACCCGGGTCGGCTCGGGCCCGTTCCCCACCGAGCTGTTCGACGAGCACGGCGCCTACCTGGCCAAGACCGGCGGGGAGGTCGGGGTGACCACCGGCCGGGCGCGGCGCTGTGGTTGGTTCGACGCCGTCATCGCCCGCTACGCCACCCGGGTCAACGGCATCACCGACTACTTCCTGACCAAGCTCGACGTGCTGTCCAGCCTGGAGACCGTGCCGATCTGCGTCGGCTACAGCGTCGATGGCCGGCGCACCGACGAGATGCCGATGACCCAGTCCGAATTCGCCCGCGCCGAGCCGGTGTATGAAGAGATGCCGGGGTGGTGGGAGGACATCTCCGACGCTCGGGAGTTCGACGACCTGCCCGCCAGGGCCCGCGACTACGTGCTTCGGCTCGAAGAGCTGGCCGGGGCGCCGATGTCGTGCATCGGCGTCGGTCCGGGCCGCGATCAGACCATCGTGCGCCGCGACGTGCTGGCGGCCCGGTGACCGAAAACGGCCCGGTGACCAGCGCAGGCCACAAAGACGACGAGGATCACGCGCAGTTCGGTGGCTTCCCGGTTTTCGAGGCCGCCACGCCCGGGCCCGGCTTCGGCGAGTTCCTGACCGGCATGCGCCGGCTGCAGGACCTGGCCGTCTCGACCGACCCCGACGACGACACCTGGGATGCGGCGGCGAAGCAGGTCAACGCGCTGGTGCAGCTGTTGGAGCCGTACCGCTGCGGCGAGGGCGTCGGGCCCGCCGGGCGCACCCCGAAATTGCCCGGCGCCGGCAACCTGCTGATGCCGGAGTGGAAGGTCACCCGGTTCGATTCCGACGGCGTCGAGCTGATCGTCACCTTCAGCCGGTACCACGTCGGCGGCAACAACGCCGTGCACGGCGGGGTGCTGCCGCTGCTGTTCGACTCGGTGTTCGGCATGGTCATCCACGCCACCGGCCGGCCGATCAGCCGCACCGCCTACCTGCACGTGGACTACCGCAAGGTCACCCCGATCAATGTCGGTCTGACCGCGCGGGGCTGGATCACCGAGGCCGAGGGCCGCAAGGCGTTTGTCGCCGCCGACCTGCGTGATCCCGACGGGAATGTGCTCGCCGGGGCCAACGGCCTGATGATCCGGCTGCTCCCCGGACAGCCGTAACCCCTGCGCGCGGCGCGACGGCGGGCCATGCTGGTGGGCGTGACCGACCGACCCGCCGCCGTTCCCCCGCCACGAGGCACCGTCACCGATTCCCAGACCGTGCTGCTGCCGTCGGCGCGCAAGATCGCCGACCTGACCGGCCCGGGCATCACCGACGCGCTCGGCGTCGGCGGCACCGACCTCGGTGTCTCGGTGGTCGCGCCCAACGGCGCGATAGTCTCGGCGTTCGGCGACACCTTCTCCGGCCCGAAGCCGGGTTCCGGGGACTGGCGGGCGCCGGTGCTGCTGATCGGCTCCGGTGACGCCGCGACCCCGCTGCGCTGGAACCGGGCCGGCGGGCCGAACCCCAACCGCGCCGAGCAGCCCTGGTTCTACGTGCACGACAGCGCCGCCACCGGCTGGCGCCGCGGCGGGTTCTCCACCGTCATCCCGTCGGACCTGCTGCGGGTCGGGGACCGAATGTACATGCACGTCATGGTCAATCGGGATTATCCGAACGTCATCTGGACCGAGATCTGGACCTCGGCCGACAGCGGGGTGAGCTGGACGCACATGGGGGAGCAGGCCAAGTTCGCCGCCGACCTGCACGGCGGGCGCGCGCAGTTGTGGGCCTGGGACTACAACCCCGACGACGGCTGGGTGTACGTCGTGTCCACCGGCAACACCCGCGACACGGGCATCATCCTGCGCCGGGTCCGACCAGCCGACATCGGCAACCGAGATGCATACGTGGGCTGGGGATTTGCCAACTCGGTGTGGGCCTGGGGCAACGAGCCGACCCCCATCACGCCGCCGGGGGAGCGGTGGGGCGAGCTGTGCCTGCGCCGGCTGGCACCCGGAAAGTGGGTGCTCGGCGGCTTTCTGGCGTCCGCGGCGGCGCTGGGCTACCGCACCGTCACCTCGCCGACGGCCAATCTTTATCTGGCGCCGGTGCAGAAGCCGGTGGTCGGCTCCAGCTGGTCCGACGAGGACCACGCGCACGGGCGTGTCGCCCAGCTCTATGGCGGCTACCTGCTGCCCGGATCGCGACTCGGCGTGGCCGGTGGCGTCGGTCTGGTTGTGTCGCAATGGAATACCAACGACGGCTGGCCCTACCGTGCCATGCAGTTCGCGGCGACCCTACGCGACACCACGGCCTGACGCGACACCACCACGACCTGAAACGACATCACCACCCAGCGCGACACACGATCACCCGTTGAGCGAGGCCTCCAGCAGATCGAGGTCGTGCATCAGCGTGCGCAGCACCTCGTCGTCGATGCGGTTGGCATCGCGCTCGGCGATGAACGACTCCCGTTCGGCGGCAATCATTTCCAGCCGTAGCCGCCGGTAGGCCGCCGCGGGCGCGGGTCCCTGTCCCTCGTCGCTCTCCATCGGTTGCTTCCAGGCATCCGAGCGACGGCGGTTGTTCCACTCCCGCAGCAGCCGGGCGGCGGCCTCGTACGCCGCCATCGGCTTGCCCTCCTCGCGGGCGTCGGCCAGCAACTCGTTGAGCCGACGGTCGGCGCTTTCGGCGGCCCGGGTGCGCGCGGCGACGATCGCCAGCGCGTCCGCCCGGGCGTCGTCGCCGCGCACCCCGAGCGTGCGCACCAGCCACGGCAGCGTCAGCCCGTGCAACAACAGCGTGCCGATCACCACGACGAAGGTCAGGAACACGATGTAGGGCCGGCCGGGGAACTCGTCGCCGGACAGCGTCGTCATCGGCACCGCGAACGCCGCCGCCAGCGACACCACCCCGCGCATCCCCGCCCAGGCGACCACGAACAGGGCGCTCGGCGGCGGGCGGTTGCCGCCGGGAACCAGCCACGACGGCGTCAGATACGCGAAGGCGAACACCCACAGGATGCGTACGACGAGCACCGCGGCGAACACCGCGACCGCCGAACCGAGCAGCACGGTCGCCGGGATCCCGGTCAGGTCCCGGACCACAGCCGGCAGCTGCAGCCCGATCAGCAGGAACGCGACGGACTCCAGGATCAGCTGTACGGAGCGCCAGACGGCCTGGTCCTGCAACCGGGTGGCGTAGCCGGCGTCGGTGGCCCGCTGGCCCAGCATCAGCGACGCGGTCACCACCGCCAGCACACCGGATGCCTGCACCTGCTCACCGATCAGATAGCAGACGAACGGCGCGACCAAGCCGATCGCACTCTCGGCCACCGGGTCGTTGAGCCGGGCCCGGACGAACAGGATCAGCTTGCCCATGACCACGCCGACCAGCACCCCGCCCGCCACCGCCCAGACGAACACGCCGACCGCATGCCCCCAGCTCTCGGCCATCCCGATCGCGGCAGCCAGCGCCAGCTTGTAGGCGGTCAGCGACGTCGCGTCGTTGAGCAGGCTCTCGCCGCCGAGCAGACTCATCAACCGGCGCGGCAACCCGAGCCGGCGGCCGATGGCGGTCGCCGACACCGCATCCGGGGGAGCCACGATCGCGCCCAGCACCAGCGCCGCGGCCAGCGGAAGCGCCGGCACGGTCTGGTAGGCGACAAACCCGACCACCGCAGTGGTGGCCAGCGGCAGCCCCACCGCCAGCAGGCCGACGGTGGCTGCGTTCTTGCGCAGATCCATGTACGAGCTCTCCAGCCCGGCGGTCCACAGCAGCGGCGGCAGGATCACGTACAGCACGAACTCGGGATCGAGAACCAGCGTGGGCAGGCCGGGGATGAGCGTCATGGCCAGCCCGGCGACCACGAGCATCAGCGGCGAGGACAACCCGAATCGCCGGGCGATCGCGGCCAGCAGGACCGCGGCGACCACTGCCGCCAGCACCTCTGCGGGCAAAATGTTGCCTCCGTTCAGGATTCCTGCACCTATCCTGGGACGGGTGTGCTCCCGCCCCGCCCCGACTTTGCGCGCCCGGGTTCCGCGCGCCCGGACTCCCGCGGTCGGGACGGCACGGTGAATTCTGTCAGCATGCCCGATCACCGGCCGCGCGTCGCACTGTTGGGATCCGGTGAACTTGGCGCCGAGCAGGTCGCCGCGTTCACCCGGCTGGGGGTCGAGGTCGTCGCGGTGGACAGCCGCCCCGGCGGTGCGGCCGCCCGCATCGCCGACGCCGCCGAGGTGGTAACGCTGACCGATCCGGAGGCGCTGACGGCGTTGCTGCGCCGCGTCGCGCCGGGCTATGTCGTCAGCGCCACCGACGCGGTGGCCGCCGGTGCGCTGGCAGCGTTCGAGGACGACGGCGCGACCGTGGCGCCCAGTGCCCGCAACGTTCGGCTGGCCCTGGACCGCGAGGGGCTGCGCCGGTTGGCCGCCGACGAGCTCGGACTGCCCACCGTGCCGTTCTGGTTCGCCGCGTCGGCGACCGAACTGGCGGCGATCGCCGAGCACGCCGGCTTCCCGATGGTGGTCAAGCCGCTGGTCGCGCTGCCGGGTGAGGGCCAGTCGGTGCTGCTGCGGCCCGCCGACGTCGAACCGGCCTGGCAGCGTGCGGTGTCGGTGGCCGGCCGGATCACCCACCAGCGGGTGCTGGCCGAGGCCGTCGTCGAGATCGACTACGAGCTGACCCTGCTGACCGTGCGTGGCGCCGACGCGACCATGTCGTTCTGCGAACCGATCGGGCACCGCCAGCTCGACGGCTTCGCCGGCTCGGCCGTCACCGAGTCCTGGCAGCCCCAGCCGATGAGTCAGGTGGCGCTGGAATCGGCCCGCTCGATCGCGGCCCGGATCGTCAACGCGTTGGGCGGCCGCGGCCTGTTCGGGGTGGAACTGCTGGTCAGCGGCGACGAGGTGTATTTCTCCGACGTCACCGGCTGGCCGACCGAGGCGGGTCTGCTGACCCTGGTGTCGCAGCGGCTCAACGTGTTCGACCTGCACGCCCGCGCGGTGCTGGGGCTGCCGCTGGACACCATCATGGTCAGCCCGTCGGCCGCCGAACTCACCTACGGTGGCGCCGACGCCGCGCGCCCGGGCATCGACGCGCTGGCCATGGCCCTGCAGGTGCCCGAGACCGATGTGCGAGTGTTCACCGGGTCCGGCCGCGCTGCGCAGCGGCGCCTCGAGCTGACACTGGCGACCGCCCCGGAGGTCGCCGAGGCCCGGGACCGGGTACGACGGGCGTCGTCCGCGCTGCGGGCGAACGCCGGAGGCAGGAGTGGGAAACCGGATGAGCGAGAGCGCTGACCGCGACGGCACTGACCGCGACGACGACGAACGCACCGGCGGCAGCCCGCTGCCCTTCATGGTCGCTCTCGGCGTGGTGGTGCTGGTGCTGATCGGGATCGGCCTCAACGCGCTGCTGAACTCCGACGAGCAGACCGATCAGGACCAGGTGATCCGCGCCGCGATCGGCCAGAACGACGCCCTGCAGCGGGTCGACTACAACGCGTACGCCGGGTTCACCTGCCCGTCGCTGGTCGGGACCGCCGATCAGCTCGCCGCGCGGCAGAAGGCGTCGGTGGCCGCCCACGGCGACCGGTACGTCGACGGGGTGAACAACATCGTCGTCGACGGTGACCGGGCGACGGCGACCGTCGTCTACTTCTTCGGCGACGACCGGTCGAAGAAGGTCGACACCGCAACCACCTTCGAGCGGCACGATGGCCACTGGCAGGTGTGCACCGCATCGTGACCGCGGGTCATCCGGGCATAAACTGACCGGGTGAACTACGCCGGAGACATCACCCCCGAACAGTCCTGGACCCTGCTGTCCGAGCACCCCGACGCCGTGCTGGTGGACGTCCGCACCCCCGCCGAATGGGCGTTCGTCGGCGCGCCGGACCTGACGGATCTGGGCCGCGAGGTCGTCTTCGTGCCGTGGAACCGCACCGATGGCACGCACAATGAGGACTTTGTGGCCGATCTGATCGCCGCCGGTGTGACACCGGGTGATCGGCCGGTGGTGTTCCTGTGCCGCTCGGGCAACCGGTCCATCCCGGCGGCCGAGGTGGCCACCGCGGCCGGCATCGCCCCGTCGTACAACATGCTCGACGGGTTCGAGGGGCAGCTCGACGAGCAGCGGCACCGCGGCCGCGGCGGCTGGAAGTCCGTCGGGCTGCCGTGGGTGCAGTCGTGAGCTCTGGTTCCGATCAGGCTGATTCCGTCGCGTCCGTCCCGTCGGTTCGCATTCCCAAGTCGCTGCCCGAGGGCGTCAGTCAGGCCACCATCGGGGTGCGCGGCGGGCTGATGCGCTCGGGGTTCGAGGAGACCTCCGAGGCGCTTTTCCTGAACTCCGGTTACACCTACGCCACCGCCGCCGACGCGGAGAAGGCGTTCACCGGTGAGATCGACCGGTTCGTCTACTCCCGCTACGGCAACCCGACGGTCCAGATGTTCGAGGAACGACTGCGGCTGATGGAGGGTGCCGAGGCGGCGTTCGCGACGGCCAGCGGTATGGCCGCGGTGTTCACCTCGCTCGGGGCGCTGCTGGGTGCCGGGGACCGCCTGGTGGCCGCCCGCAGCCTGTTCGGCTCGTGTTTCGTGGTGTGCAACGAGATCCTGCCGCGCTGGGGTGTGGAGACGGTGTTCGTCGACGGCGAGGACCTCGACCAGTGGGAGCAGGCACTGTCGGTGCCGACCCAGGCGGTGTTCTTCGAGACGCCGTCGAACCCGATGCAGTCGCTGGTGGACATCGCCGCGGTCGCCGAGCTGTCCCACGCCGCGGGCGCAAAGGTGGTGCTGGACAACGTCTTTGCCACCCCGCTGCTCCAGCAGGGCCTACCGCTGGGCGCAGACGTCGTGGTGTATTCGGGCACCAAGCACATTGACGGCCAGGGCCGAGTGCTCGGCGGCGCGATCCTGGGGACTCGCGAGTACATCGACGGGCCGGTGCAGACGCTGATGCGCCACACCGGGCCCGCGCTGAGTCCGTTCAACGCGTGGACGCTGCTCAAGGGCCTGGAGACCATGCCGCTGCGGGTCGACTACGCCAACGCCTCGGCGCTGCGCATCGCGGAGTTCCTGGAGGGCCACCCCGCGGTGAGCTGGGTGAAATACCCATTCCTGGCGTCGCACCCGCAGTACGAGCTGGCCCGACGGCAGATGTCCGGCGGCGGCACGGTCATCACCTTCGAACTCGTGGCGCCCGTTGACGGCGGCAAGGCGCGGGCGTTCGAGGTGCTCGACAAGCTGAAGCTGATCGACATCTCCAACAACCTGGGCGACTCCAAGACGCTGATCACCCACCCGGCGACCACCACGCACCGGGCGATGGGCCCCGAGGGCCGCGCCGCGATCGGCCTGGGCGACGGCGTGGTGCGCATCTCGGTGGGCCTGGAGGGCACCGAGGATTTGATCACCGACCTGGGCCAAGCGCTGGGCTGAGCCTGCGAGGCCCAGGGCGCAGGAGACAGGTCGTTTCAACCGGCGCCTGGGCCAAGCGCTGGGCTGAGCCTGCGAGGCCCAGGGCGCAGGAGACAGGTCGTTTCAACCGGCGCCTGGGCCAAGCGCTGGGCTGAGCCTGCGAGGCCCAGGGCGCAGGAGACAGGTCGTTTCAACCGGCGCCTGGGCCAAGCGCTGGGCTGAGCCTGCGAGGCCCAGGGCGCAGGAGACAGGTCGTTTCAACCGGCGCCTGGGCCAAGCGCTGGGCTGAGCCTGCGAGGCCCCCTTCCCCTCGACCGTGAGCCTTAGCCAACCGCCAGGTTGCGGGAGGTCCACGTTCGGCGGTGTGGCCACGTTCATCCGGAACAGAGGCTGGAATCCGGTGCTGGAAATACGGCGTGGGTTCTGAGTCAACGGGAGAGAGCGGCATGTCGACCGGGGACACGCACTCGGCCGGGTGGTTGGGCTCAGTCGATGCCCGTCGACCCCTCGGCACGCTGTTCGTAGCCGGCGCGGGTCGTGCGGTCGAAGTCGAGGAACACCCGGTCGTTGCCGAGCCGGTGGCTGAGCCAGCGGCGGGCGCCGGTGGGTAGCACCGAGGAGGCGGCGGCGAGGTAACGCATCATCCCGGGCACCGAGGTCGCCGTCGTGGGCCTGTCCAGGACCTTGACCACCGCCGCGGCGACGTCGGCCGGTTCGACGGTCTGCTGGGCGGCCGTGGTGTGTGTCCCCGCGATGAGTTCGGTGTTGGTGAAGGTCGGCATGATGGTGCTGACGTGCACGCCCTGGGGCGCGAACTCGTCGGACAGCGCGGCGCTGAGGCCGACGACGGCGAACTTGGTGCCGGCGTAGACGGCCTGCCCGGGTACCGGGATGAGGCCGGCGACCGACGCGATGTTGACGACGTGCCCCGAGCGCCGCGCCGCCATCTCCGGCAGCACCAGCCGGCAGCCGGTCAGCACGCCGTACAGATTCACCTCGACCGCGGTGCGAATGGCCTGGTCGGACTGTTCCAGGAACGGGCCGACCGGCATAACCCCCGCGTTGTTGATCAGCACGTCGATGCGGCCGCCGTCGCCTCGGGCTGCATCGAGGAACGCGGCGAACGACTCCGGCGCGGTGACGTCGACGGGATGTCCGGTGACCGTGCCGCGGGCGGACAGCTGCGCGACGGCGGCGTCCAGGGCCGGGCGGTCGCGGTCACCGATGACGACGCGTGCCCCGCGGTCCAGCAGCGCCTCGGCGGTGGCGTAGCCGATGCCGCGGGCGGCTCCGGTGATGACGACGGTGCGGCCCGCGATGTTGTTCATGGCGTGACCCTACCCGCTGATAATTGACACCTGTCAATAGTTCAGCAGTGGGCCTGGGCGGCCAGCTCGCGGATCGGTGCGTGCCACACCTCGCCGTGGCCGGGCACCAGGATCTCGGCGTCGACGTCGGCCAGCGCCGTCAGGCTGGCGCGACACCGCGCCTCGTCGTGGTTGAACACCGACGGCAGCAGCTGCGGCCCGACCCGGCCGCTGACCGGATGGCCGGTGACCAGCGCATCGCCACTGACCAGCACCGAACCCACCAGGTACGAGCAGTGCCCGCCGGTGTGGCCGGGGGTCGGCACCGCCCGCGGCGCGCCCGGCAACGCGGCGGCCAACTCCGGGGTCAGTGCGGCGGCGGTCGGTATGCCGGCCGGGGTCAGCGCGCCGAGCCGGGCGATCTCCAGCGACCAGCGCAGCCACCGGGGCCGCCAGGCCTGCCGGGCTATCTGGGTGGGGGACGCCTGTTCCAGATAGTCGCGGCGGGCGTGGCCCACCTCGTCGGCGTGGCAGTACACCGGCACGTGGTGTTCGCCTGCCAGCCAGATCGCGGTGCCGAAATGGTCCACGTGGGCGTGGGTCAGCAGCACCGCGGCGACGTCGGCGGGCCGGTAGCCGAGCTCGGCCAGCGACGCCAGCACGGCGGAGCGGTCACCGGGAAATCCGGCGTCGATCAGCAGCACCGCGTTGTCGCCGGTCACCAGCGTCCAGTTCACGTGCGGGGTGTGCGCGGCGTAGACCGTGTCGGTGACCCGGACGAGGCTGTTGCCGGCCACTGTTGCCATGGCGTCGAGCCTAGAGCGTCGCGGGCCCGCGGGCCGATGGACGACGGGACCCAGGGCGCCCTGATGCGTGGCCGCCGGTTGGAGTAGAAACAAGGACGTGGCTGAACTCAAACTCGGATACAAGGCATCGGCGGAGCAGTTCGCGCCTCGGGAACTCGTGGAGCTGGCGGTGCTGGCCGAGGCGCACGGCATGGACAGCGCGTCGGTCAGCGACCACTTCCAGCCGTGGCGACACGAGGGCGGCCACGCTCCGTTCTCGCTGGCCTGGATGACCGCGGTCGGGGAACGGACCTCGCGCATCCAGCTGGGCACCTCGGTGCTGACCCCGACGTTCCGCTACAACCCGGCGGTGATCGCGCAGGCTTTCGCGACCATGGCCTGCCTGTACCCGGATCGGGTGTTCCTGGGTGTGGGCACCGGCGAGGCACTCAACGAGATCGCCACCGGCTTCACCGGCGAATGGCCCGATTTCAAGGAGCGGTTTGCCCGGCTGCGCGAGTCGGTGCGGCTGATGCGGGAACTGTGGCGCGGGGGCCGCGTCGATTTCGACGGCGACTACTACCACCTCAAGGGCGCCTCCATTTACGACGTGCCCGCGGACGGGGTGCCGGTCTACATCGCGGCCGGCGGACCCGTCGTCGCCAAGTACGCCGGGCGGGCCGGTGACGGCTTCATCTGCACCTCCGGCAAGGGCGCGGAGCTCTACGCCGAGAAGCTGATGCCCGCCGTTGCCGAGGGTGCCGCAGCCGCCGGCCGCAGTGTCGAGGACATCGACAAGATGATTGAGATCAAAATCTCCTATGACCCGAATCCTGAACTGGCACTGGAGAACACCCGATTCTGGGCGCCGCTGTCGCTGACCGCCGAGCAAAAGCACGACATCGACGACCCAATCGAGATGGAGCGCGCGGCCGACGCCCTGCCCATTGAGCAGGTCGCCAAGCGCTGGATCGTGGCCTCGGATCCCGACGAGGCCGTCGAGAAGGTCGGCCAGTACGTCTCCTGGGGTCTCAACCACCTGGTGTTCCACGCCCCGGGGCACGACCAGCGCAGGTTCCTGAACCTCTTCGAGACGGATCTGGCGCCACGCCTGCGCAAGTTGGCGTGACCGAGGTCTGCCTGAATCCCCGTCCGGTCGGCCCGGCTGACACACTGTAGGTCGTGTCCGACACCGCCAGCCGCACCACCGCGATCTACATCGCCGCACCCGAGGGTGACACCGGAAAATCGACCATCGCGCTCGGCATCCTGAATCGGCTGCGTGCCATCGCGCCGCGGGTCGGGGTGTTCCGGCCGATCACCCGCGTCGGCGAGGGCCGGGACTACATCCTGGAACTGCTGCTCGCGCAGAGCACCGCCGGACTGGACTACGACGAATGCGTCGGCGTCGGTTACCAGCAGCTGCACACCGACACCGACACCGCGATCGCCACCATCGTCGACCGGTTCCATGCGATGGCCGACCGCTGCGACGCCGTGCTGATCGTCGGCAGCGACTACACCGACGTCGCAACACCCAGTGAACTCTCGGTGAACGCCCGGATCGCGGCCAACCTCGGCGCCCCGGTGGTGCTGGCGGTGGGCGGGCAGGGCCGCACCCCCGCGCAGATCGCCCAGTCCGTCGAGGTGTGCCTGGCCGAGATCGCCGCCCAGCATGCGCACACCGCGGCGGTGGTGGCCAACCGCTGCAACCCCGAACAGCTGGCGGACGTCGCCGCCGCGCTCGCACCACTCGCGAAGAACTCCTACGTGCTGCCCGAGGAACCGATGCTCACCGCCCCGTCGGTCGCCGAACTGCTGGAGGCCGTGGACGGCACCATGATCAAGGGCGACGAGGCATTGCTGGGCCGGGAGGTGCTGGGCGTGCTGGTGGCCGGGATGACGGCAGAGCATGTGCTGGAACGGCTTTCCGAGGGCATGGCCGTCATCACCCCGGGGGACCGCTCCGACGTGGTGCTCTCGGTGATGGGTGCCCATGCCGCCGAGGGGTTCCCGTCGCTGTCCACGGTGATCCTCAACGGCGGTCTGGACCTGCACCCGTCGATCGCTGCGCTGGTCGACGGCCTGCGGCTGCGGCTGCCGGTCATCACCACCGATCTGGGCACCTTCGAAACCGCGAAAACCGTTGCCGGCACCCGCGGCCGGATGACCCTGCGGTCCCAGCGCAAGATCGACACCTCGCTGGAGCTGATGGAACGCCACGTGGACGTCTGCGAACTGGTCGCCGCGCTGTCGCTGCCGATCCCGACGGTCACCACCCCGCAGATGTTCGAACACGAGCTGTTCGAGCGCGCCCGCTCGGACCGCCGCCGGATCGTGCTGCCCGAGGGCGATGACGACCGGATCCTGCAGGCCGCCGGCCGGCTGCTGCGCCGCGGCGTCGCCGACCTCACCATCCTCGGTGAGGCATCGGTGGTCCGGGCGCGCGCCACCGAACTGGGCCTGGACATCTCGGCGGCCGACGTCATCGACCCGGTGAGCTCGCCGCTGCGCGATGGGTTCGCCGCGCAGTACGCCGAACTGCGCCGCAAGAAGGGGGTCACCCACGACCAGGCGCGCGAAATCATGCGTGACGTCTCCTATTTCGGCACCATGCTGGTGCACAACGGGATGGTCGACGGGATGGTCTCCGGCGCCCGGCACACCACCGCCCACACCGTGCGCCCGGCGCTGGAGATCATCCGCACCGCGCCCGGCATCAACACCGTGTCGTCGATCTTCCTGATGTGCCTGGCCGACCGGGTGCTGGCCTACGGTGACTGCGCCATCGTGCCCGACCCCACCAGCGAGCAGCTCGCCGACATCGCCATCAGCTCGGCGCTCACCGCCGCGCAGTTCGGCATCGACCCGCGGGTCGCCATGCTGTCCTACTCTACGGGATCCTCCGGTGCCGGTGCGGATGTGGAAAAGGTCGCTGTGGCAACCCAACTGGTCCGCGATCGGGCACCGGAAATCCTGGTGGAAGGCCCGATCCAGTACGACGCCGCGGTGGAGCCCACCGTCGCGCTGACCAAGATGCCCGATTCCCCGGTCGCCGGGCGGGCCACCGTGCTGATCTTCCCGGACCTCAACACCGGCAACAACACCTACAAGGCCGTGCAGCGCAGCGCGGGCGCGGTCGCCATCGGGCCGGTGCTGCAGGGGCTGAACAAGCCGGTGAACGACCTGTCCCGCGGGGCACTGGTGACCGACATCGTCAACACCGTGGCCATCACGGCCGTCCAGGCGCAGGGGGAATTGCGGTGAACCGCACGGTCCTGGTGATCAACTCTGGATCATCGTCACTGAAATTCTCACTGGTACAGCCCGATTCCGGCCTGGAGATCGCCGACGGCATCGTCGAGCGGATCGGCGACGACCCGTCGTCGGCGCGGGTGCGGTTCGGCGAGCGCACGGTGTCCCGGTCCTGCCACGTCGCCGATCACGACGCCGCCCTGCGGCTGGCCTTCGAGATGCTCACCGAGGCCGGCGGCGACCTGGACACCGTCGGGCTGGTCGCCGTCGGACACCGGATGGTGCACGGCGGGCGGCGGATGTACGCGCCGACACGGCTCGACGACGAGGCGGTGGCCGTCATCACCGAGCTGTCCCCGCTTGCGCCGCTGCACAATCCGCCGGGACTGCACGGCATCGAGGTGGCCCGCCGGCTGCTGACCGACGTGCCGCACGTCGGGGTGTTCGACACCGCCTTCTTCCACGACCTGCCCGATGCCGCCGCCCGCTACGCCATCGACCGGGAGATCGCGGAACGCTGGCAGATTCGCCGATACGGATTCCACGGCACCTCGCACCGCTACGTCAGCGAGCAGGCCGCGCAGTTCCTCGGCAGGCCGACTACCGAGCTGAATCAGATTGTGCTGCACTTGGGTAACGGTGCGTCGGCGTCGGCGATCGCCGGCGGCCGGGCGGTGGACACCTCGATGGGAATGACGCCGCTGGAGGGCCTGGTGATGGGCACCCGCAGCGGCGACCTGGACCCGGGGATCATCTTCTACCTGGCCCGCGAGGCGGGCATGTCCTCGGCCGAGATCGAGAGCATGCTCAACCGCCGTTCCGGGGTGTTCGGTGTCGGTGGTGCCATCGACTTCCGGGAACTGCACCGGCGCATCGACGCTCGTGATGCCGATGCCCGGCTGGCCTACGACATCTACATCCACCGGCTGCGCAAGTATATCGGCGCCTACTTGGCCGTCCTCGGTGGCGCGGACGTCATCTCGTTCACCGCGGGGGTCGGGGAGAACGACGCGGCGGTGCGCGCGGATTCCCTGGCGGGGTTGCAGCGGTTGGGGATTCACATCGACGAGACCCGAAACCGTGCGCCCGACAGCGGGATCCGCCGGATCTCGGCCGACGATTCCCCGGTCACCGTGCTGGTGGTGCCCACCAACGAGGAACTGGCCATCGCCCGCGACGTGGTGGCCGTGGTGGACCTGATCAGCCCGGAAGCCGCCGGTTGACACCCAGCCCGACGCCGGTCGCGGCGGCCAGGGCGACAGTGGCCAGCACCACCCAGGCGTGGCTGGCGTCGCCCGGCACGATCTGGTAGCCGAGCTGGTTGCGCAGGTCGGTATAGGCGCGGTCGAGTTCGTCGAGGTTCTCGGCGTGGAACAGCCGCCCGTCGGCGATCTCGGTGATCCGTCGCAGCGTCGCGTCGTCCACGGGTACCGGGATCTGCTGCCCCTGGATCTCGACGGTGCCGTTCGGGGTGCCGAAGGAGATCGCCGAGATCTTGACGCCCTGCTCCTTGGCCGAGCGCGCGGCGGTGAACCCGCCACGGGTGGCGTTCGGGTCGGCCGGGACGGTCTCCTTACCGTCGGATTCCAGCACGATGGACATCGGCGGCGGGCCCTCGCCGCCGCCGATTGACCCGGACACCGCGGCGATCTGGGCGAGCGCGGTGAGAATACCCTCGCCGGTGGCGGTGCGCTCCTGGGCCTGCAGCTTGTCGATGGCGGCGTCCATGGCGTGCCGGTTGGTGGTCGGTGGCATCAACACCGTTGCGGTTCCGGCGAATTCGACCAGACCAAGGTTGATGCCGGCCGGTAGCGTATCGGCGAACCGCTTGCCCGCCGCCTTCGCGGCCTCCAACCGGCTGGGGGCGACGTCGCGGGCGACCATGGATTCGCTGACGTCGATGACCAGCATGACGATGGCCCGGTTGCGCGGAATCCGCACATCGTGGGTGGGGCCGGCGAGTGCGACGGTGAGCAGCACCAGGCCCAGGGCGGTCAGCGCCGCGGCCAGGTGCCGCAGCCGGGGGTTGGGACTCGGCGGGGCGACGGTGTCGAGCAGTTCGGTGTTGGCGAACCGCAGCACGTGGCGGTGCCGGCGCCGCAGCATCAGCAGGTAGCCGGCGACGGCGGCCGCGGCGACGAGGGCGAACAGGAAGAACCACGGGTGGGCGAACCCGGTCAGCGTCACCGGGCCCAGCAGCGGCAGATCCATGGGCGCCGAGGCTAGCCGGGAACCCTCGGGGATTCCCCAAACCGGCTGGGGGTTTGCTGTGCCCGGTGGGGAGGCGTGGTTTCCGGGCGTAGGCTCGGGCTCCGTGTCCGACCCGGTGGCGGTTCCGCTGACACCGGCCGTGGCGGTGTCGGTGTGGCTTTTCGACCCGGTGACCGTGGTGCTCGTCGGGCTTGCGGCACTGGGCTATTGGCGAGCATGGCGCAGCGCTCCCGCGACCGACCGTGGTGGTCCCGACGGGAACACAAGCGCGGCTGCGTGGTGTTTCGGTGCGGGCCTGGTGCTGTGGCTGCTGACCGGTTGCAGCGCGATCGCCGTCTACGCCCCGGTGCTGTTCTGGATGCGGGCGCTGCAGGTGCTCGTGCTGATGTTCGCGGTGCCCCTGCTGTTGGCGTGTGGCCGCCCGGTGGCCACCGTCCGGGCGGGCCTCGGCGGCGGGGCCCGGCGGCGCCTGGACGACGCGCTCGCCTCGACGCCGGCCCGGATGCTGATCTCTCCGGCGCCGACCGCGCTGGTGATGCTCGGCACGCCCTGGCTGCTGTACCTGACACCGTGGTACGTGGCCTCGATGACGGGTCCGATCGCGTCGGCGACGCGGGTGTTGCTGGTGCTCATCGGGTTCGGCTACTTCTACAGCCGCATCCAGGCCGACCCGGTGCCGCACCGCTATTCACCGATGATCTCCATCTGCATCAGCGTCGCCGAGTCGATCGGCGACGGGCTGCTCGGCGTCGTGCTGTGGCTGGGTCCGTTGGTCGCCGTCGACTACTACGCGGGTCTGCACCGAACCTGGGGACCCAGCCCGCGGGTGGACCAGTCCATCGGCGCGGGCATCCTGTGGCTGGTCGCCGACGTGCTCAGCCTCGGCTTCCTGCTGGTGCTGATGCGCGCGCTGCGGCTGCACGAAGCCCGGAGGGCCGAGCAGGTCGACGCCGAACTCGATGCCGCCGACCTGTCGGTGGCCGACGGTGATGCCCCCGGGCCGGAACCGCCCGGAGCTCCCTGGTGGCTGTCGGATCCGCAGCTGCGGGCCCGGTTCGGGCGCTGAGGTCAGCCCGTCAAAACGTCGTCATCGGCCGTACGGTATTGGCCATGTCGATGAGCGTGTAGCGGTGCGTCTGGCTGGGGGACAGTCGCGCCAGTGTGCGCAGCGACGCCTCCACGCCCAGGCGCAACCCGGATTCGGTGAACGGGAAACCGAGGATGTGATGCGGGTCGGCGGTGTTGTCGATGATCCAGTCCAGCGCGGTGCCCAGCACCAGCGCCCGGATCTGCGGGACCCGCGGCTCGGTCTCCGGCAGCGTGTCCACGCGGCGGGCGGCCTCCCGGATCTGTTCCTCGGTGACCTCGCTGATCGACCGGGCGGACAGCATGGTCACGGCGCTGGTCAGCCGCGCGGTGGTGAAATGCCGCGACGTCGAGGGGACCGCGTCCAGCGTCTGCACCGAGGCCTCGCGGTCGCCGCGCACGGCCTGCGCCCGGGCCAGCCCGAACCCGGCGGCGATAACCCCGTTGTCGGTGCGCCACACCGTCTCGTAGAAGCTTTCCTCGTCGGCGCCGCCGGACAGTTCCGCGGTGGCCGCCAGCGCCAGCTTCGGCGCCAGCTCACCCGGAAGCGCGTCGAGCACTTCGGTGAAATGCCTTGTGGCGCCCTCATAGTCGGTCGACAGCAACTCGGATACCGCGCGGAACCAGATGAGCCGCCAGGGTCGGCCCACCTTGTTGGCCAGGTCGTCGAGCTTGCTGGCCGCCTTGGCGACGTCGCCCAGATCCAGCAGCGCGCGGACCTCCATCAGTGGGACCTCGACGGAGGTGCTCAAGTCGATGCCCTCGGCATCCAGCGCGCCGTGCCGGGCCGCGCGCAGCGAATCCAGGGTCTGCACCGGCTGGGACAGCACCGTCGCCGAGAGCACTGCGGCCCCCGGGTCGGTCGGGTCGACCAGCGGGACGGGCAGCGCGGTGACGATCTCGGTGGCGGTCAGCTTCTCCGAGTGCGGTTGCCCGTCGAGGTAGACGTCGGTGTGGGCCACCAGCAGTTTCACCCCGAACGTGGACCGTGACGGGCTGAACATGGTGGACAGGCCGGGGCGGGGCAGCCCGGTATCCTGGGCGACGACTTCGCGCAGCACACCGAGTAGTTGACCGGCCATCTCCTCGGCACTGCCGAACCGCCGGCGCGGATCCGGATCGGCGGCGCGGCGCAACAACCGGGCGAAGCTGTCGTACTTGGCCAGCACCGGATCGTCCTCGGGCAGCCCGTCGAGATAGCGGCCCTTCTTCACCGGCATCACCAGGGTCAGCGCCGCCAGGGTGCGCCCGACGGTGTAGATGTCGCTGGCCACCGTCGGGCCGGTGCGGACGATCTCCGGCGCCTGATAGCCCGGGGTTCCGTAGAGGAAACCGAACGAGTTGATGCGCGACACCGCGCCCAGGTCGATCAACTTGAGCTGGTCGCCGGTCAGCATGATGTTCTCCGGCTTGAGGTCGTTGTAGCACAACCCGATCGAGTGCAGATAGCCCAGCGCCGGCAGGATCTCCAGCATATATCCGATCGCCTGTGGCACCGGAAGCCGCAGTGTGCCATGCTGTTTGAGCGACAGGCCGCCGACGTACTCCATCACGATGTAGCCGACCGGTTCGCCGCGACTGTCCGGGTGCTCGACGAAGTTGTAGATCTTGACGATCGACGGGTGCGCCACCTCGGCCAGGAATCGCCGCTCGGCCATCGCGATGGCCTGTGCCTCGGCGTCGCCGGAATGCACCAGGCCCTTGAGTACGACGGGGCGTTCGTTGACATTGTGGTCGACGGCCAGATAGATCCAGCCCAGACCGCCGTGGGCGATGCAGCCCTTGATCTCGTACTGGTCGGCCACCATGTCGCCGGGCTTGAGCTGCGGCACGAACGAATACTCGGCGCCGCAGTGCGGGCAGTTGCCGGAGATCGCGCCCGGGCCGTCGGGGCCGGATCGGCCGACCGGGCGGTTGCAGCTCCAGCAGAAGCGTTTCTTCTCCCCGACAACGGGATTGGTCATCAGCGCGGTCAGCGGGTCGAGCTCGGGCGCCGGATGCATCTCGACCAGCCCACCGCCGACCCGGCGGACCGGCGCGACCATCCGCACCGGCTCGGAGGTCCGGGTGGTGTCGGAACGGCCGGAGGACAGGTCGTCGTCATCATCGTCGTCGTCGAAGTCCGGGCGGTACACCGCCTGGGTGGCCATCGGCCGCAGCGTGGATGCGGAATCGGCGAACACGTCGGCCCGCTGGGTGCCGGGGTCCTCGGCCTCGGGGACGTCCTCCGGTGTCTCGTCGGCGCTCATGTCAATCCACATACCTGGCCGCCGGAGGTGTCGGTGTCGGCCCCAAAACCGTCAACCACTTGCGGTACAAGGTATTCCAGGTGCCGTCGGCGCGGACGCGGGCCAGCGTGCCGTTGACGAACCGCACCAGCCCGGTGTTGGCCAGGTTGATACCGATGCCGTAGGGCTCCTGGGCCATGCTGGGCCCGACGATGTGCAGGTACGGGTCTTGGGACATCAGCCCGGCCAGGATCGTGTCGTCGGTGGACACCGCGTCGGCCTGACGCTGCTGTAGGGCCACCAGGCAGTCGGCCCAGGTCACCACCGACACGATGATCGGCGCCGGGTAGATCTGCTGGATCCGGTCCAGGCTGGTGGTGCCGCGCACCGCGCACACGCGCTTGCCCGACAGATCCGACCACTGGGCGATCGCCGAACTGCGCGGCGCCAGAATCCGCTGATACGCATAGAGGTACACGGTGGAGAAGTTGACCTGCTTGCGGCGTTCGCAGGTGATGGTCATGGTCTTGACCACGATGTCGACCTGCTCCTTCTGCAGGGCGGTGATCCGTTCGGCCGAACTGAGGATGCGGTACTCGATCTGATTGGGGCTGCCGAAGATGTCCCGGGCCACCTCACCGGCCAGGTCCACGTCGAAACCGTTGATATCGCCGGTTACCGGATCGCGGAAGCTGAACAGGTTGCTGCCGACGTCCAGCCCGACGATGAGACGCCCGCGGGCCCGGATCTTGGCGACCGCGGCGTCGGCGGCGGCCTTGTCCGGGAACGGCCGCAGGCTGGCGGTGGCGTTGCAGTCATCCGGCGAACTGGGGGCGGTTGCGCGCTCGGGCGGCAGTTCGGCCATCCCGGCCGGCGTCGGCGGCGCGAGGCTCAGCGACGGTGGGGTGGGCGGCACGCTGACGGCGCCGCAACCGGTCAGCAGCACCGCACCGGCCGCGGCCAACAGCCGACGGCCGATCATCGGTACTCGCTCATCCGCGGCCAGAGTCCCAGCGCCACGGCGATCGCCGCGCCCAGCGACAGCACGATGCCGCCGACGGTGGTGCCCGACAGCACCCGCTGGGCCGACACGATGTCACTGCGCAACTGGTTGCGGCTGGCCTTGAGCCCGGACGACAGTGCCTGCTCCAGCTTGTCGAAGGCGGGGGTGGAATCGTCCTCCCCGGTGCCCAGTGCGACCTGCGTGGCGGCCTGGTAGTTGCCGACCGAGATGTAGGCGTTGATCCGCTCGTCGGCGGACTGCCAGCGGGCGAGCAGTTGGTCGGCGTCGGCCAGGTCGGACTTGTCCACGCTGTCGTGCCGGGACAGATAGCTGGTCAGCAGCTCGTCCATGGTCTGCATGCGGTGGTAGTAGGACTGCTTCCGGGCGTTCTCGTCGCCGCGCCGGATCAGCGACAGGGTCTCGTCGGCCCGGGCTTGCTGGGCGGTGATCGACAGGTTGGTGATCACCCGCAGCGAGTCCGCCGAGGTGTTCTTGGCCTGCCGGCTGCCGGCCGTCGAGATGATCAGCGCGGTGCCGACCCAGCCGACCATCACCGCGATCGCCAGACCGCCGGCGACCAGCCCGAGGTTGATCCGGCGCCGGGTCCGCCGGGCCAGCCAGCGCGCGGCGAACAGCCCGAACACGATGGTGGTCGCCACCACCAGGATGGCCGGCGCGGGGATGCGGGTGGACGCGGTGGTCGCGGCGTCGACCCTGCCCGAAGCCCACTCGTAGAGCTTCTGGGCATCGGGCAGGATGCCGTCCTGCATCAGCGACGACGCCTCCGACAGGTACGAGGAGCCGACCGGGTTGCCGGCCCGGTTGTTGGTGCGGGCGGTCTCGATCAGCCCGGTGTAGACGGCCATCCGGGCGTTGATCCGGCCCAGCAGCTCCTGCATGGTCGGGTCGGTCAGTCCGGACGAGGCCTGGGTCAGGGCGACCGACGCATCGGTGAGTGCCTGCTCGTAGCGCTGCCGGACGGGCTGCGGCTCGGTCCCGGCGATGAACGCGGTGGCCGCGGCGGCGTCGGCCACCGACAGTTTGGTGTAGAGCTGCCCGGCCGCGAACGACAGCGGTTCGGTGTGGTTGAGGACGGTGGTCAGCGCCTGCTGGCGGGAGTTGATCGCCGTCGAGGTGGCGAATGCGGTGAGCACGCCGAGAGTGGCCAGGGTCAGGCCGATGGCCAGGATCCGGCCGGGCGTCGTCCACAGGAACCACCAGCGCGGCAGCGCCTGGCCGGGCCGGGAGCGGGAGGCCAGGGGCTCGGTGGACGGGTGCGCCAGCTCAACCGTCACCTGTCGTGGCCTGCCTTCCCGAAGCCTTGCCGGACAACTCACCTCTTGGGTAAGCAAATTCTAAGAACATTGTGTGACAGTTGGGGCCGGTTCGCCAGGACTGGCGCGAGTGTCGAGTACCGGCGTGTCTGTGAGCGGCGCTTTCTGCTTATCCTGGACGCGTGCGTGGTGACGGCGACGGCTGGGTGATTTCCGATGCGGGAACCCATCATTGGGGGCGCCACGGCGCGGCCGGCCTGCTGCTGCGCGCGCCACGCCCGGACGGCGGGGCCGCGGTGCTGCTGCAGCACCGCGCGCCGTGGAGCCACCAGGGTGGCACCTGGGGACTGCCCGGCGGCGCCCTGGACAGCCACGAAAGCCCCGAGCAGGCCGCCGTGCGCGAGGCCCACGAGGAGGCCGGACTGGCCGACACCGCCCTGCGGGTGCGCTCCACCGTGGTCACCGCGGAGATCGTCGCGCTCGGCGGCGGCCGGTGGAGCTACACGACCGTCATCGCCGACGCGGCCGAGCTGCTCGACACCGTCGCCAACCGGGAGAGCACCGAGCTGCGCTGGGTGGCCGAGGAGGACGTCGACGGCCTGCCGCTGCACCCCGGGTTCGCCGCCAGCTGGCCGAGGCTGCGCGCGGTGATCGCCGAACTCCCGCTGGAGTGAGGCTCAGGCCAGCGCGGCGGCCAGCGCCGCGGCGGCCGCGCCCGGGTCTTCGGCGGCGGTGATGGCCCGGACCACGACGATCCGGGTGGCCCCGGCCGCCAGCACCTCGTCCAGTCGCTCGGCGTCGATGCCGCCGATGGCGAACCAGGGCTTGTCGGTGCCACTGGCCGCGGCGTGGCGTACCAGGTCCAGTCCGGGTGCCGGGCGCCCGGGTTTGGTCGGGGTCGGCCAGCACGGGCCCACGCAGAAGTAATCCACTGGTTCCAGTAGCGCCATATCCACCTGCGCCTCGTCGTGGCAGGAACGCCCGATGATCACCGCGGGCCCGACAATGTCTCGGGCGACGGCCAGCGGCAGGTCATCCTGGCCCAGGTGCAGGACGTCGGCCCCGGCGGCGCGGGCGATGTCGGCGCGGTCGTTGACCGCCACCAGGCGGCCGTGCCGGCGGGCGGCGTCGGCCAGTATCGCCAGGGCCTCGAGTTCCTGACGCGCCTCCAGCGGCCCGAAGCGCGCTTCGCCGGCCGAGTCCTTGTCGCGCAACTGGATGATGTCCACCCCGCCGGCCAGGGCGGCATCGGCGAATTCGGCCAGATCGCCGCGTTCCCGGCGCGCGTCGGTGCACAGGTACAACCGCCCCAGGTCACGGTGCGTGGCGGTCGGCGCGGGTTCGGTGTGGGGCACGGACCGAGCGTAGTCGCCGGTCGGCGGGCAGTAGGCTGGACGGGCAGGTGGCAGGTGAAGGGAGACGGCGCGGATGGGCGGGACGCTGGCCGTACTCGGCGGCGGGGTGATCGGCCTGTCGGTGGCCCGCCGCGCGGCCCGCGACGGCTGGACCGTGACCGTGCACCGCGGCACCGAACCCGGCGCCTCCTGGGTGGCCGGCGGCATGCTCGCCCCGCACAGCGAGGGCTGGCCCGGCGAAGAGGAACTGCTGCGCATCGGCCTGGAATCGCTGGCGCTGTGGCGCGCCCAGGGTCCCGGCAGCTACCGCGACGGCCTGCCCGAGAACATCATCACCGCCCGAGAATCCCTGGTGGTCGCCGTCGACCGTGCCGACGTCGCCGACCTGGCGACGGTGCGCGATTGGCTTGCCGCCCAAGGCCATCCGGTGGTCGCCACCACCGCCGCCCGCGACCTGGAACCCCTGCTGGCCCGGACCATCCGGCACGGCTTCCTGGCCACCGACGAACTCGCCGTCGACAACCGCGGTGTCGTCGAGGCGCTGCTCGCCGACTGTGAACGCCACGGCGTCGGCTGGGCGGGCCCGGTGGACGACCTCGCCGACGTCGACGCCGACCAGGTGGTGATCGCCACCGGCATCGACGCCCCGAAACTGTGGCCCGGCCTGCCGGTCCGCCCGGTCAAGGGCGAGATCCTGCGGCTGCGCCGACGCCCCGGCGCCCTGCCGGTGCCCACCCGGGTGATCCGCGCCCGGGTACACGGACGCCCCCTCTACCTGGTGCCCCGCACCGACGGCGTCGTCGTCGGCGCCACCCAGTACGAACACGGCCGCGACACCGCGCCGTCGGTCAGCGGTGTGCGGGACCTGCTGGAGGACGCCTGCGCGGTGATGCCCGGGCTGGGCGAATACGAACTGGCCGAAGCCGCCGCCGGACTGCGGCCGATGACCCCCGACGGCGTGCCCGTGGTGGGCCGGCTCGACGAGCGCACCCTGGCCGCGGTAGGGCTGGGCCGCTCCGGATTCCTGCTGGCGCCGTGGACCGCACAACGCATCGCCGAGGAACTCGCGGACTCGGCCCGGGCGCCGCGACCGGGCCGGGCAGACAGAGCCACCGCATAGCTGAAGGGCAGGAAACGATGAAGCTGATCGTCAACGACGAAGAGGTCGAGGTCGCCGCACCGGCCACCGTCACCGCGCTGCTGGCGCAGCTCGGCTACCCGGAGAAGGGCGTGGCCGTCGCGGTCGACTATACGGTGCGCCCCAAATCCGCCTGGCAGCAACCACTTTCCGAGGGCGACCGCATCGAGGTGCTGACGGCGGTGCAGGGTGGCTGAGGACGCCTCGCCACCGGAGGACGCTGCGCCACTGACCATCGCCGGCCGCACGTTCGGATCCCGGCTCATCCTGGGCACCGGCGGCGCGGCCAACCTGACCGTGCTCCAAGAGGCGCTGGTGGCCTCGGGCACCGAGCTGACCACCGTCGCGATGCGCCGGATCGACGCCGAGGCCGGAACCGGCGTGCTGGAACTGCTTCAGCGCCTCGGTATTTCGATGCTGCCGAACACGGCGGGCTGCCGTGGCGCCGCCGAGGCCGTGCTCACCGCCCAGCTGGCCCGGGAGGCACTCGGCACCAACTGGGTGAAGCTGGAGGTGATCGCCGACGAGCGTATCCTGCTGCCCGACGCCGTCGAATTGGTCCGCGCGGCAGAGCAACTCGTTGACGACGACTTCGTGGTACTGCCGTACACCACCGACGACCCGGTGCTGGCGCGCCGCCTCGAAGACGTCGGCTGCGCGGCGGTGATGCCGCTGGGCTCGCCGATCGGCACCGGACTGGGCATCGCCAACCCGCACAACATCGAGATGATCACCGCCGCCGCGGGTGTCCCGGTGATCCTCGACGCCGGCATCGGTACCGCCAGCGACGCCGCGCTGGCCATGGAACTCGGCTGCTCGGCGGTGCTGCTGGCGTCCTCGGTGACCCGCGCCGCCGACCCGGCGATGATGGCCGCCGCGATGGCCGCCGCCGTCACCGCCGGCCTGCTGGCCCGGCGCGCCGGACGGATCCCGAAGCGGTTCTGGGCGCAGGCGTCCTCGCCGACCGGATCGGTGTCGTCGTGGACCGCGACCGGGTGCAACAGCTAGGTGACCCCGATCCGTCGCTACGCCGCCCTGGGCAGCTCGATGGCCGCCGGGCCGGGCATCACGCCCCGGGTGCCGGGCAGCCCGCGGCCGGCCGGACGGTCGGAGCGCAACTATCCGCACCTGGTCGCCGAGGCGTTGGGCGCCGAGTTGACCGACGTCACGTTCTCCGGTGCGACGACGGAAAACCTGTTGTCGCGCAAGCAGTTCGGCGCACCACCGCAGCTGGAGGTGCTCGACGAGAGCGCCGACCTGGTCACCATCACCATCGGCGGCAACGACGTCGGCTACGTACCGATGATGATCGCCGCGCTGACCCCCGGGCTGCTGCACCGGCTGCCCGGCGTCGGGGCCGGACTGACCGGCCTACTCGACCCGGCACGCCGCGAACTCGCGCTGGCCGCCGCCGGCCCGGCGCTGCGCGCCGTCGGCACCGCGGCCCGCGACGCCGCACCGAACGCCCGCATCGTGTTCGTCGACTACCTCACGCTGCTGCCCCCGGCCGGGCAGCCCGCCCGGCCGCTGTCGGAGCGCAACGCCGAGCTGGCCCGCCACGTCGCCGCCCGGCTGGCCGAGATCACCGCGTCCGCCGCGACCGACACCGGCTGCGAACTGGTGAGCGCCGCCGCGGCCAGCGTCGACCACCACGCGTGGTCGCCCGACCCGTGGACGGCCGGCCCCGGACTCTCGGTGCCGCTGTTGCTGGGGCGCGCCCCGCTGACCTTCCACCCGAACGCCGCCGGGATGCGCGCGGTCGCCGACCTGGTACTCGACCACCTCGGGGCGGATCGATGATCGAGCTGCGCGACCTCACCAAGCGCTACGGCGCCACCGCGGCCGTCGACGACCTCACCGCGACAGTGGAACCCGGCGTCGTCACCGGGTTCCTCGGCCCCAACGGCGCCGGGAAATCCACCACCATGCGGCTGGTCCTCGGCCTGGACCGGCCCACCGCCGGCACCGCCACCATCGACGGGCGTCGCTACCGCGACCTGGACCACCCGCTGCGCACCGTCGGCGCGCTGCTGGACCCGCGACAGTTCCAGCCGCACCGCACGGTGGCCGCACACCTGAGATGGATCGCCGCCAGCAACGCCATCCCGCGTGCCCGGGTGGACGAGGTGCTGGGCGAAGTCGGGCTCGACACGGTCGCCGGCCGGCGGGCCGGCACCCTGTCGCTGGGCATGTGCCAGCGCCTGGGTATCGCGGCCGCGCTGCTGGGCGACCCGGCCGTGCTGCTGTTCGACGAACCGGTCAACGGCCTGGACCCCGAGGGCATTCGCTGGGTGCGCACCCTGATGCGCGACCTGGCCGCCGATGGTCGCACCGTACTGGTGTCCTCGCACCTGCTCTCGGAGATGGCCGACACCGCCGACCGGCTGCTGGTCATCGGTCGCGGCCGGTTGCTGGCCGCCACCACCGTTGCCGACTTCCGGGCCCGCGGTACCGGCGGTGGTGTTCGGGTCCGCAGCCCGCAACTCGCGCAGTTGCGCACCGCGCTGACCGACGGCGGCCACACCGTCGTCGACGACGGGCCCGACGCGCTGCTGGTCACCGGTACCGATACCGACAGGGTCGGCCAACTCGCCGCCGACCGCGGCGTCGTCCTGCATGAATTGACCGACCGCACGGCGTCCCTGGAGGACGCCTACCTGGAACTGACCGACCCGGTCACCGACTACCGGGCCGGGCAGCCGTGATCGCCGCCGTCCGCGCCGAGGCGCTCAAACTGACCGGCACTCGCGCGCCGCTGGCCGCCGCGGCCGCCGCGGTCGCACTGTCGGTCGGGATGGCCGCGCTGCTGGCCTACACCGCCTACATCGGCGAACCCATGTCACCAGGCAAGGCCGCCAGCGGCGCCGCGCTGCTGGGCGTGCCGATCCTGATGGTGCCCGCCGCGCTGTCGATCACCGACGAATACCGCTCCGGGATGATCCGCACCAGCTTCCTGGCCGTCCCCAACCGCGCCCTGGTGCTGGCCGCCAAGGCGGTGGTGGCGGCGGCCTATTCCGCCGTCGTCGCCGCGGTGGCCGGCTACGCCTCGGTGCTGGCCGCCCGGGCGGTGGCGCGACCGAAGGTGGCCGCCGGACTCGACCCGACCGGCGCCGACACCGTGCGCACCGTCGCCGCGATCGCGGTGGTCGCCGCGCTGGCGGCCGCGCTCGGGGTGGGTGCCGGCGCGCTGATCCGGGCCGGCTCCGGAGCGGTCGCCGTCGTGCTGCTATGGCCGCTGGTCGCCGAGACCGCGCTCGGGATACTGCCGGGCGTCGGAGCCAGGGTCGGGCCCTACCTTCCGTTCGCCGGTGCCTGGGAGTTCGCCGGCATCACCACGCTGTATTCGTTCCGGTCGGCATTCGGCTCCCTGGGCGGGCTCGGCTATTTCGCCGTCGTGGCGGCGGCGCTGCTGGCCGCCGGCATGCTCACGGTGACCCGCCGGGACGCGTGAGCCCAGTTTGCGTACCGAGGCGGTCCGGCGAACCGATAACGTGGTTTCAATGGGATGGGGATTGCGCGGCCGCCGGGCCGGGAAAGCCGGCATTGCGGTTTTCGCGAGCGTGCTGGTCGGATTGACTGCCGGGTGTGGCCACGAAGCACCGGCCTGCCCGAAGGATCCGGGGATCGAAGCCGCGGAGAAGTTCGGCCGGGAACTGCAGAAAAAGATCGACGTCGACGCCATGTTCGCTCACCTGCAGAAACTGCAGGACATCGCCGACGCCAATCACGGCACCCGCGCCATCGGCACCCCCGGCTACGAGGCCAGCGTCGACTATGTCGCAACCACCCTGCGCGACAAGGGCTTCACCGTCGACACCCCGGAATTCGAGGTCCGCCTCAGCCACTCCGAGCCCGGGACCGTGCACGCCGGGGACGCCGACTTCACCGCGCGGGCCCTCAAGTACAGCACCGGGGCCCCGGCCGGCGGGCTGACCGTCCCGCTGGTCGCCGCCCGCACCGGCGACGCGGCCCGGGTCTGCGCCGACTCCGACCTCGACGGCCTGCCGGTCACCGGCGCGGCGCTGCTGGTCGAACGCGGCCAGTGCCCGTTCGCCGAGAAGGCCGCCACCGCCGTCAAGCACGGCGCCGTCGCGGTCATCGTCGCCGACAACGTCGACGAGCCCGAGATGACCGGAACCCTCGGGGAGTCCACCACGATCACCGTTCCCGTCGTCTCGGTGAGCAAAGCCGACGGCGCCGCGCTGCGCGCGCACCCGGGCCAGGTCACCGTCAAGGTCGACGCCCGGGTGGACACCCTCAAGGTGCGCAATGTCATCGCGCAGACGTCCACCGGGTCCACCACCGACGTGGTGATGGCCGGCGCGCACCTGGACTCGGTGCCCGAGGGACCCGGCATCAACGACAACGGCTCCGGGGTGGCCGCGGTGCTGGAGACCGCGCTGCAACTCGGGCCCGCGCCGCAGGTCACCAACGCCGTGCGGTTCGCATTCTGGGGCGCCGAGGAGGTCGGCCTGGTCGGCAGCCAGCGTTACGTCCAGAGCCTCGACGAGAACCAACTGCGCGATATCGCGCTGTACCTGAACTTCGACATGCTGGCCTCACCCAACCCGGGCTACTTCACCTACGACGGCGACCAGTCCACCGCGGTGGCCCGCGGTGGGGCGGTGCCGCGGGTACCCGAGGGCTCAGCCGGCATCGAGCGGCTGCTGGTGGGTTACCTCGACGGCGCTGGAAAGCGCGCCGAGGACACCTCCTTCGACGGCCGCTCCGACTACGACGGCTTCACCCTCGCCGGCATCCCGGCCGGTGGCCTGTTCGCCGGCGCCGAGGAGAAGATGACGGCCGAACAAGCCAAGGCGTGGGGTGGACAGGCCGACCAGCCGTTCGACCCGAACTACCATCAGAAGACCGACACCCTGGAGCACATCGACCGCACCGCGCTGGGCATCCAGGGCCCGGGGGTGGGCTTCGCCATCGGCCGCTACGCGCAGTCCCTCGGCGGACGCGACGGCGTCCCGGTGCGCGACGACCGCACCCGCCACGTGGTGCAACCCGGCTGAGACGAGGCAAACGGTGGAGCAGTACCGCAACGGCGAATTGGTCTTCGACGTCATCGACCGCGGCCCGGCCGACGGGCCGGTGGTGATCCTTCTGCACGGCTTCCCGCAGACCAACGCGTCCTGGGCGCCGGTGATGGACCGGCTGGTCGCCGCCGGATACCGGTGCGTGGCACCGAATCTGCGCGGCTACTCCCCGGGCGCACGGCCCAAGGGCCGCCGCCACTACCGGGCCTCGCTGCTGGCCGGCGACGTGGTCGCGCTCATCGACGCCCTCGGTGTGGACACCGTGCACCTGGTCGGCCACGACTGGGGCGCATTGGTCGCCTGGGCGGTCGGCGCCGAAGCACCGCAGCGGCTGGCCAGCCTGACGGCCGTCTCGGTGCCGCACCCGGCGGCCTTCCTGTCGGCGGTGCTGACCAGCCGCCAGGCCCTGGCCTCGACCTACATGGGGGTGTTCCAGCTACCGGTGTTGCCCGAGCGCTACCTGCTCGGCAAGAACCGGGACGGGGCGCCGCTGGCCGCTGCCCTGGTGTCCGCCGGCCAGAGCCGCGCCGCCGCGGAACGCGACGCGGCCTCGATGACCGAACCCGGTCGGTTGACGGCCGCGCTGAACTACTACCGGGCGCTTCCGCTGACCGACCCGCGGGCGGCCCGCAGCCCGATCACCGCGCCGACCCTCTACATCTGGAGCGAGGACGACGTGGCGCTGAAGGAGAAAGGCGCCCGGCTCTGCGGCCGCTACGTCGACGGGCCGTACCGCTACGAGCGGATGCCCGGCTCCCACTGGCTTCCCGACGAATGCCCGGACACCATCGCCGATCTGCTGATCGACTGGTTCGGGTCGCATCCCGTGTCGCGTTGAGCGTCCACGGGGCCCCGCGTCGCATACCCTGATCCGGTGAAACCCCGTCGCGGCGCCGCCGCACTGTGCTGTGCGGTCCTGCTCGGCGGACTCGCCGGCTGCTCCGGCGACGCGCAACCCCCGGTCGCGGAGGCACCGGCGCCGCCGACCCCGGCCGGCCTGGCCGCCAAGGTCACCATCGACGGGATGAAGAGGCACCTGCAGGCGCTGGCCGACATCGCCACCGCCAACAAGGGCAACCGCGCCGACGGCACGCCCGGCTTCACCGCCAGCGTGGACTATGTGGTGAAAACCCTGCGGGACCGCGGATTCACCGTCGACACACCGGAAGTCAGCCGGTTGAACATCCTCGACCCCGGCCAGCCCGCGGTGACGGTGGCCGGCCGGGTCTTCCAGGTCGACCAGGCTTCGCAACTGCTGCCCACCCCCGCCGGGGACGTCAACGCCGCCGTCGTGCAACCGGTCAAACCCGCCGGCTGCGCGGCCGCCGACTACCGCCCCGGACCGAAGGGCCGCGTTGCGGTCACCGACGACACCGGTTGCGCGGTCGGCGTCAAGGCCCGGGCCGCCGCCGACAGCGGGGCCGCCGCGCTGCTGGTGGTCAGCGACGGCGGACGCAACGGCAGCCCCGCCGGACTGTTCAGCCGTGGCTACTACAACGATCTGCCGATCCCGGTGGGGGTGATCGGCAGCGACGGCGGCGCCGCGATGCGCCGCAGCACCGGTCCGGTCCGGGTCCGTCTGGACTCCAAGGCCGTCAAGATCACATCCCGAAACATCCTGGCGCAGACCACAACCGGCTCACCAGACAACATCGTCATGGCGGGCGCCCACCTGGACAGCGTGTCGGCGGGCCCGGGGATCAACGACAACGGATCCGGCGTGGCCGCGGTGCTGGAGACCGCGCTGGCGCTGGGCCCGGATCCGTCGGTGCACAACGCCGTCCGGTTTGCCTTCTGGGGTGGGGAGGAGCAGGGTCTCAACGGATCACTGGATTACCTGTTCGCCCTCGACCGCGATCAGCTCAACGCCATTGCGCTGTACCTGAATTTCGACATGCTGGCCTCGCCGAACGCCGGGTTCTTCACCCTCGACGGCGACCTGTCCGGACCCGCGGCCGCCAATCCCGATCCCGACGAGGTGCCGATCGGGTCGGCGGGGGTGGAACGCACCTTGGCCGGCTATCTCAACCTGGCCGGAAAGCGGCCCGCCGACCTGGGTTTGACGCAACGGTCGGACTTCCGCGGGTTCATGACGGCCGGGGTGCCGGTGGGCGGCATCACCACCGGCGCCGCCGACATCAAGACCAACACCCAGGCCCGGTTGTGGGGCGGTAAGGCCGGCGTCGCCTTCGACCCGAACTACCACACCGCCCGCGACACCCTGGCCGCGATCAATGCCGACGCGCTGGCCGTCGCCGGCCCGGGCGTCGCGTTCGCCGTCGCCACCTACGCCGACTCCATCGACGGCGTCAACGGGGTCCCGGGCCGCGACAAACGGCACCGCGCGGTATTCGGCGTGAGCTGAGCGGTCAGAGCAACGGGATCCCGCGCTTGGCCCGTCGGCGCACCTCGAACAGGTACAGGTAGCTCCCGGCCTGCCGGATGAACTGAGGGATAAAGCGATTGGCGAACGCCACGGTCAGGAACAGGTGCTCGAAACACCATTGACGTCCCGGTGACCAGCGCAGGCCCAGCTGCTCGCGGAACACCGGGGCCAGAAACCCGGTGGTCAAAAACCGCAGCAGGGTGGACCAACCGGGCCGCAGCAGCGGGGTGATCATCTTCAGCCCGATCATGTCCAGCAGGTAATCGCGCACCGGCGGGTCGATGCGGACCCGCGCGCAGGCGGCGTTCCAGTAGTCGTCGAACTCCGCCCGGGTGGCCGGCCACTGGTCCTGCCTGACCTGCAGGGTGGTGCCGAGCGGGAACGCCGAACGGTAGAAACCCTCGACCTGCTCCGGTGCCAGCTCGCCGCGCAGCAGCTGGTAGCAGTCCTCCAGGCCGACGAAAATGCAGGCCGCCACCCATAATTGGAGGTCACGGTCGAACGCGTTGTAGGAAACCGGACTGTCCGGCCCGGAGCGCACGTCGCGGTGGGCGACGTTGACCGCGGCCCGGTAGGCCGCGCGGTCCGCATCGGATCCCAGCAGTGCGACGGCGATATAGGTGGCGGTGGTGCGGGCCCGCTTCCATGGGTGGCGCATCAACTGGCCGGACTCGACCGGGCTCTCCAGTACCCCGTAGCCGACGCCGGGACGGGCCAACTGCATGACGACGTTCGCCGCCGCCGCGCCCGATGACCAGAAGTCCAGCCCGTCGCCGAGGACGGCCGGGTGGTTGGCCCACCGCGCGGTGCGCCGCCGGATGCTGATCCGCGTCTGCGTATCGGTGAGCGGGGTGTTCATACCGGACACGCGTTGCCCAGCAACAGCACCGGCCAGGCCAGCACGCTCGCGATGACCGACAGCATCAGCCGCCCACCGTGCAGGTCGGCCAGCCGGTCGGTGTGGGTGAGCACCCAGACCACCCCGATGAACAGGTACGGGGTCGCCAGCAGTGCAGCCAGCCCGATCAGTTCGGCGATGGTGAATTCATAGCGCAGCAGTTTGCGCACGATGTCCACGACCGCCTCCTCACCGCTTTGGCGTCATGCTAACGGCGCGGCGCTATCCACGGCGCCGAATGACGTTCCCGCCCAGGTAGGCCAGGTAGGCGACGACGCCGGCCAGGCCGACCTTGCGGGTGCGCGGGGCGATCAGCGCCAGTCCCAGCGCGGTCTCGATGCCGCCGTTGGTGTACACGTGCCGGCGGGTGTTCTCCGGGAACGCCGCGGTCGTCACCGGCTGGTAGATCCCGGGTTTGACGAAATGCGACACTCCCGCCGCGGCCATGGCGACACCGGCGTAGCCGAGCAGCGAGCGGGTTTTCTCTGACACAGTTTTCCTATCCGGTGTACTGGTAATCGGTCAGCGGGAACGTCTTCGCGTCGTGGAAAGCGTTGGCCGTCGATGTCGGGCGCAACAGGGTCGCCTCGCCCGCGTGGTTGAAATAGTAGGACCGCGAGGTGGAGCAATCGCCGGCGTTGAACACCGTGTCCTGTAATTTCCGGGTCATCGTATCGAGGAATTCGTCGTTGGCCCGTTCGGACACTTCGACCGTCGTCGCACCGCGGCGCTGGGCTTCGCCGAGCACCCGCTGCATGTGGATCATTTCGCACTCGATGGTGGTGAAGTAGGACAGGCCACTGTAGGAGTACGGGCCGGCCAGGTTGAACAGGTTCGGGAACATCGGCACCGAGATCCCCTGGTAGGCCTGGAACCGGTTGTCGCGCCACCACTTTCCGAGGTTGCGTCCCTCGCGCCCGATGATCTCGATGGCCGGGAAGTTGGCATCCCACAGATCGAATCCGGTGGCCAGCACCAGGGTGTCGATCTCGACGTGCGCACCGTCGACGGTGTCGATGCCGTCGGCGGTGATCTGTTCGATGCCGGCGGCCTGCAGCGACACATTCGGCTTGTTGAAGGTGCGGTAGTACTCGTTGGAGTAGGTCGGGCGCTTACAACCGAAGTCGTAGTCCGGCGCCAGCGCGGCGCGGGTGCGCCGATCGCGGACGCTGGTGCTGCGGAACAGGTTCGCCAGGGTGGCCACCCCGCGGTTGAGCGGGTTTAGCTGACGGAAGTGCAGCACCCCGGCGATCATGATGACCTCGTAGATGGCGTCGGTGACGCCGCGGACTGCCCGCTGGGCCAGCGGGATCCGGCCGAACAGCCGGCGCACCGGTGCGGGGATGGCGAAGTCGATCTTCGGTACCACCCAGATGGGGGTGCGCTGGAACACGGTCAGCTCGGCGACGGATTTCGCGAGTTCGGGGATGAGCTGCACCGCGGTGGCTCCGGTGCCGATGATCGCCACCTTGCGGCCGGTGAAATCGAGGTCGTCGTCCCACGCGGTGGTGTGCACGATGGTGCCGGCGAACTCGGTGATGCCGGGGATGTCGGGGGTGTGCGGCTGGGACAGGAAGCCGGTCGCGGCGATCAGGTAGCGCGGGGTGAGCGTCTGCCCGTCGGCGGTGCTGACCCGCCAGCGCTGCAGCTCCTCGTCCCACTGGGCGCTCTCCACGCTGACCCCGAACCGCATGTATCCGCGGATGTCGTAGGTGTCGGCGACGTGTTCGGCGTAGCGCTTGAGCTCGGCGCCCGGGGCGAACAGCCGCGACCAGTCCGGATTGGGTTCGAAGGAGTAGCTGTAGGTGGTGCTGGGGATGTCGACGGCCAGACCGGGGTAGTGGTTGACGTGCCAGGTGCCGCCCAGGTCGTCCTCGCGCTCCAGGATGACCAGGTCGTTGATGCCGATCCGCTTGAGCGCGATGGCGGCGCCGATGCCACCGAATCCCGCTCCGATGATGACGGCCTCGGGTGAGTTCTGCATACCCAAACGGTACCGCAGGTATTGGGTACTGGGGTGAGGCGGCGAGACTCGGTGGAGAGGGCGGCTGAGCCGGCGGAGCCGAGGTGAATCCGGTACCGCCGTGGCAACCCGACCATGCCGGTCAGGCCATCGGGCAGCGCTGCGGTTCCTCGGAATCATGTCCGCTGTAGTTGGTCATCGGCACCCTGTTCTCCTTCGCCAAGTGCCGGCCCAACTGCACCGCCGCCAGTGATGTGGTGTCGCCGAGCCTGCAGACGGCTCGCCTGCGCACCGACTTGCCGGGCAACCGGTCGGTCGCGGCCCGGGTCCGCACGTTGGCGCGCAGCGCGACCTCGAAGAGCGACTTCCATGGCTGTAGTCGGACGTCCGCATAGCTGGTGTTGCGGGTCAGCTCCCGCACCAGGACATCGCCGCTGAACGTGGCCACCGCGCCGAGCGTCGGCACGGTGACGGCGCGGACCAGCGTCCCGCGCTTTCCGCGGGCGCCGGCGATGTTGTCCGCCGCGGCCCGCGCCATCTGCTCGGTCCATGCTGTGGGGCCGCCCGCGTGTCCGGTTGAGTAGTCCGACATCGCCAGTGCTTCGGTCAGATCCAGCGTCAACAACTCCGGGGCCACCCCGAGCACGTAGTTGATGTAGGTCCAGTAGTGCAGGACATCGGTCATCTGCCGCTCCGTCTTGCGGCGGCCGTAGTGGTCGTCGAGGAGCATCGGCAGCAACCCGATGGTGATGCCCGCGGTCGCGGTCAGCGCGGTCGAGATGGGGTTGCCGTGCTCGGCGTAGCGGTCCCGGCTCCACGACCGGCTCAGCCGGGCACGGACCTGGGCGTGCATCAGCCGCACCCTGGTGGTGGTGGTGAAACCTTTGCCGAACCGCCGCATTCCGCCCGGCTTGGACACTTCCAGGAAGAACTCGAAGGTCTCCAGGTTCCGGCGGTACGGGTCGCGGACCAGGCGACCCGTTTCGCCCACCGCGGTGGAGACCTCGGCGCCCACGAACGTTCCCATCAGGTCCAGCACCGCCATCCCGGACCTGCTCAGGTAGCTGCAGTCGCACCACAGTTGGCGTCCCCGCTCGAAGGCCTTCGGGTCGAACCAGGCGGGCCGGGCGTCCAGTCCCTCGGCGAACAGCCGGGTCAGCGCCGCGGGCGGATTCTCGACGGTATCGATGCCGTGGTCGAGCGCCTGGGTGAACATCAACCGGGCCGGGCCGTTGCCGATGGTTCGGGCCTCGGCCACCCAGGCGTCCATGAGTTCGTCGCCCTGCCACTCGTGATCGGCGAGCAGCCGAACGATCGGCAGCTCGTGTGGATTCTCCAGATGTGCCAGCCGCGGACGGTAGAGCCGGTCCCGGTTGTAGTCCCAGATCGACGCCTCGACGAGACGCGGTGGCGGCGGCCGCAGCGGCGTGTCCGCGCGCCAGTAGTAGTTGTAGGGGTGTCCGGCGGCGGTATCGGGGAGCGCGCGTTTGGCCACGTCGATCAACTCCATCCTGAAATCAATTCTGGATGTACAGTCCACCAAAAACGGCAGATTGACAAGAGGGAGATTTCTGGCCGCCTCAAAGCGCGGACCAGACCGGCATTGATACGGATTCGGGGGCGCTCGGCGTTGGAGGTCTATCTGGATGTTGATGCATCCATCATGGAGGCGGGTGATAATCGTTCGGTGGCCAGGCGCGGGTACGACGGCGTGACGGCGGCGCAGCGAAGCGCCGACCGTCGCGCCCGGCTGCTGCAAGCCACTCTGGAGTTGGTCGGCGATCGCGGTTACCGCGCCCTGACGGTGGCCGCATTGCGCCGATCGACCGGGCTCAACGATCGCTACTTCTACGAGCACTTTCGGACCTGCGACGACATATTCGACGCGCTGATCGACGAACTCGCCGGCCAGACCATGGCGGCCATGACCGCCGCGGTGGCCGCCGCGGACGGCGAGGACCTGCGCTCTGTCGTCCGCGCGACACTGGCCGCCTGCATCGAGACGCTGACCGCCGACCAGCGAAAGGCCCGGGTGGTGTTCATCGAGGCGCCCGCGCACGACGAGGGGGGCCGCCGTCGTCATATCCGGGACATGTTCATCGCGTTGATGCGGGCACACGCCGAGAACATCGGAGCGCCCGAGCTGGGCGAGCGCATGCAGTTCCTCGGCGTCCACTTCTTCGGTGCGCTGATGGAGACCACCACCTCGTGGATCGCCGGCCAGCTGCGGATGACCCGAGACGAACTCGTCGAACTGAACACCGACCTGCTGCTCGCCGCCTTCGACCACGCGCGGACGACCTGGCCGGTCAGGGCCGACTGAGCAGCCCCAGAGCGGCGTCGACGGCCAGCACCGGCACGTCCGGCAGGGGGGCGTCGCGCGGGCCGGAACGGGGGCGCTTGGGCACCAGGTCGTGGCGCGCCCCGGCGATTTCGACGATCCGCGTCGGTGCATCCACCAGGGCGGCCGCGGCGCGCAGTTCCTCGATGCTGCCGAACGGGTCCGACGATCCCTGGGTGAACACCGTCGGCACCGCGATGGCGGGCAGGTGCTCGGTGCGCAGCCGCTGCGGCTTGCCCGGCGGGTGCAGGGGATAGGACGTCAGCGCCAGCACGTCGAGGTCGGCACCGTCGGCGGCGACCAGCGAGGTCATCCGGCCGCCGTAGGAGTGCCCACCGGCGATCACCGGACCGTCGGTCAGGGTGTGGGCGGCGGCGACGGCCTCGGCCACCCCGGCCGCATCGGCGGTCGCCGACCCCGACGGCGGGCCCTTCGGGCGGCGACGCCGATACGGCAGGTTGTAGCGGATGGCCAGCCAGCCGCGGGCCGCCCACTCGTCACACAGGGCGACCAGCAGCGCACCGTCCCGGTTGCCGCCGGCGCCGTGTGTCAGCATCACCAGACCTCTCGGCGTGGAGTCGGGGATGTGCGCGACGCCGTCGATCTGTTCGGCCACCCGGGCGACGGTCACGGTGCCTGCAGCCGGAACAAGGCGTTGACCGGGCCGTGGCCGTGGCCCAGCGGGTAGGCCGCGCGCAGGCATTCGGTCACCCAGCCCTTGGCGAACCCGATGGCGTCGGGAACCGAATAACCGTGCGCCAGAGCGCAGGTGGTGGCCGCGGCTAGGGTGTCCCCGGCGCCGTGGTCGTGACCGGTATCGATCCGGGGCGTGGAGTACTGGTGGAACTCCCGGCCGTTGTAGAGCAGGTCCGGGCTCTCGGTGGCCCCGCGCAGGTGCCCGCCCTTGACCAGCACCCACTTCGGTCCCAGGGCGTGCAGCGCCTGGGCGGCGCGGTGTTGCGAGTCCTCGTCGATGACGTCGATGTCCACCAGCAGGCGGACCTCGTCGAGGTTCGGGGTGATCAGGGTGGCCAGCGGAAACAGCGTGTTGCGCAGGGAATCCAGCGCGCTGTGGTGCAGCAGCGGATCGCCGTGCATGGAGGCGCACACCGGGTCGACCACCAGCGGCGTGTCTTCCAGGCCCTCGGCGCGCCAGGTCGCGGCCACCGTCTCGATGATCTCCGCCGAGGCCAGCATCCCGGTCTTGGCCGCCGCGATGCCGATGTCGGAGGTCACCGCCTCGATCTGGCCGGCGATGATGTCCAGCGGTATCTCGTGAAAAGCCTTGACCCCCACCGAGTTCTGCACCGTGACGGCGACGACGGCGACGCAGCCGTGCACCCCGAGCATGGCGAAGGTGCGCAAGTCGGCCTGAATGCCGGCGCCGCCACCGGAATCCGAGCCGGCGATGGTCATCACCCGCACCGGGGTCGATCCGGGCGGGGTCAGCGGCAACAGGTTCACGGTGCCCATCCTGGCAGAGCGGCTACGGGCTGACCGTCTCGATCGGCAGATAGACCTGGTTGCCGTGCTCGGCGAACTCGACGGATTTGGCGGCCATCCCGGCGGCGATCAGCTCGGTGTCGACCTGCTCGACGATGTGTTGCCCGTCGCCGTAAGCATCGCGGATATCTTGCGTGATGCGCATAGAGCAGAACTTTGGGCCGCACATCGAGCAGAAGTGCGCGGTCTTGGCCGGCTCGGCGGGCAGCGTCTCGTCGTGGAAGGACCGCGCGGTGTCCGGGTCCAGCGACAGCGCGAACTGGTCGTGCCAACGAAACTCGAAGCGGGCCCGGCTCAGTGCGTCGTCGCGGGCCTGGGCGTGCGGATGTCCCTTGGCCAGATCGCCGGCGTGCGCGGCGATCTTGTAGGCGATCACGCCGTCCTTGACGTCCTTGCGGTCCGGCAGGCCCAGGTGCTCCTTGGGGGTGACGTAGCAGAGCATGGCGGTGCCGGCCGAGGCGATGATCGCCGCGCCGATCGCCGAGGTGATGTGGTCATAGCCCGGTGCGATATCGGTGGTCAGCGGGCCGAGGGTGTAGAACGGCGCCTCCTCGCACAGTTCTTCCTCCAGCCGCACGTTCTCCACGATCTTGTGCATCGGGACGTGGCCGGGTCCCTCGATCATCACCTGCACGCCAGCCGATTTCGCGATCGCGGTGAGCTCGCCTAGGGTGCGCAGCTCGGCGAACTGGGCGGCGTCGTTGGCATCGGCGATGGAGCCCGGGCGCAGCCCGTCGCCCAGGGAGAAGGTGACGTCGTAGCGGGCCAGGATCTCGCAGAGTTCCTCGAAGTGGGTGTAGAGGAACGATTCGGTGTGGTGCGCCAGGCACCAGGCCGCCATGATCGACCCGCCGCGGCTGACGATGCCGGTGACCCGGGTGGCGGTCAGCGGGATGTAGCGCAGCAGCACCCCGGCGTGCACGGTCATGTAGTCCACGCCCTGCTCGCACTGCTCGATCACGGTGTCGCGGTAGAGCTCCCAGGTCAACGCGGTGGCGTCGCCGTTGGTCTTCTCCAGCGCCTGGTAGATCGGTACGGTGCCGACGGGGACCGGGGAGTTGCGCAGGATCCACTCGCGGGTCTGGTGAATGTCGCGGCCGGTGGACAGGTCCATGATGGTGTCCGAACCCCAGCGGGTGGCCCACACCATCTTGTCGACCTCCTCGGCGATCGAGGAGGTGACCGCCGAGTTGCCGATGTTGGCGTTGACCTTCACCGCGAACGCCTTGCCGATGATCATCGGTTCGGCCTCGGGATGATTGTGGTTGGCCGGGATGACCGCGCGCCCGCGGGCCACCTCGTCGCGTACCAGTTCGGGTGAAACACCTTCGCGCACAGCGATATAGGCCATCTCGGCGGTGATCTCGCCGGCCCGTGCCCGCTGCAGCTGGGTGCCGCGGTCGGCCACGATGCCCGGGCGGTGCGCCAGTCCGCGGTCCAGGTCGATGACGGCGTCGGTATCGGTGTACGGGCCGGAGGTGTCGTAGAGGTCCAGGTGCTCGCCGTTTGACAGGTGCACCCGGCGGAACGGGACCCGCATCCCGTCGACGTCGCGGTAGACCTTGGTGGAGCCGGCGATCGGCCCGGTGGTGATCGGCGTGGCGGGTTCGGCCAGCGGTGCAGTTCCGCGAGCGCGAGGCCCGACGCCATTGGATCCGGTGCCAATTGTGGGGTCGACAGAAATACTCATCTCACATCCTCTTCCTACGCCGGCATGACCCGGTCAGGTTCGTACGGTCGACGGCCGCAGCCGTCCTCTCAGCGCCTTCGGTTGGCGCTCCCGTGGGTACCTGGTCAATGTATCCGATACTCGACGGCCGGGTGCGGGGAGTGCGGTTCCGGTCAGCGGGACGGGCGCTGGCGCCGGCTCGTCGTTGCCCGCATTCTGGACGGGACGCACTGGCCGGCGCCGTGCCCGCCGTCGATCCGAGGGGAACTGATCATGGAGAAGCTGCCGAAGTTCGTCGCCGCGTCGGTGCTGGCGGCCGCGATCCCGGCCGGCGTGGTGGCGGCCGCGGGGCCGGCCTGGGCGGACGGGATGGGCGTGACCTGGTCCCAGACGTTCGGCTCGGTCACCGCCCATATCGCCGCGGCGCCGCCGGTGAGCGCGCCGCAGCGCTGGTGCACCTACACGGCCACGCCGAGCACTACGCGCATCCCGATCTCGGTGCCGTTCCTGTTCGACCCGCGAATGACCTACGACCTGGCCCTGCCCGGCATCCCGTCGCCGGGTGCGACTACCAGCTGGGACGTGGAGATCACCTGTGACAACTCCGTTGACGGGGGGAACTTCGGTTACGTGGGCGGTACGTACTACTGACCGACTCGGCTACACAGTGGGCGCATAGGTCCGCACAGCGGATGCATAGCGGTAGGGCATTGCTCAGGGGTTATTTGTATAGCTAACATATGTATTGTGTCGCGTGCTGACAGCGCGACGAATGCATAGACCTGAAGCGAACCGAATGCCGAGACCCAAGATGACCGATACCGCGACCGCCCCGGACCCCGCCCTGACGGCGACGGCCGAGCGGCGTCGCCGTATCGACCACGACCACCCGCACTACAAGTGGATCGTGCTGTCCAACACCACGCTGGGCACCCTGCTGGCCACCGTCAACGCGTCCATCGTGTTGATCTCCCTGCCGGCCATCTTCCGCGGCATCGGGCTCAACCCGCTGGAGGCCGGCAACGTCAGCTACCTGCTGTGGATGCTGATGGGCTACCTGGTGGTGACGGCCGTGCTGGTGGTGCCCTTCGGCCGCCTCGGCGACATGTTCGGCCGGGTGCGCATCTACAACCTCGGCTTCGTGGTGTTCACCCTGGCGGCCGTCGCGCTGTCCTTCGACCCGTTCCAACTCGGTGGCGGCGCGGTCTGGCTGATCGCCTGGCGGGTGATTCAGGGCTTCGGCGGCGCGATGCTGATGGCGTCGTCCTCGGCGATCCTGACCGACGCCTTCCCGGCCAACCAGCGCGGCATGGCGCTGGGCATCAACATGGTCGCCGCGGTGGCGGGGTCCTTCCTGGGCCTGCTCATCGGCGGTGCGCTGTCGGAATGGCACTGGAAGGCGATCTTCTGGGTGGGGGTGCCGATCGGCCTGATCGGCACCGTCTGGAGCTACCGCTCGCTGCGCGAACTCGGGTCGCGCACCCCCGGCCGGCTGGATTGGGCGGGCACCCTGACCTTCGGCATCGGCCTGACCGTCCTGCTCATCGGCATCACCTACGGCATCCAGCCCCACGGCGGCTCGCCGACCGGCTGGACCAACCCGGCGGTGCTCGGCGCCATCGGCACCGGCCTGGCGCTGCTGGTGGCGTTCTGCGCGGTGGAACTGCGCGTCGCACAGCCGATGGTCGACGTGCGGCTGTTCCGGTCGGCGGCCTTCGGGATGGGCAACCTGGCCGGCCTGATGTCCTCGATGGGACGCGGCGGCCTGCAGTTCATGCTGATCATCTGGCTGCAGGGCATCTGGTTGCCACTGCACGGCTACAGCTTCGAATCCACCCCGCTGTGGTCGGCGATCTACATGCTGCCGATCACCGCCGGGTTCCTGGTCGCCGGACCGCTGGCCGGGTCGCTGTCGGACCGCTTCGGGGCCCGGCCGTTCACCGTCGGCGGCATGGTGCTGATGGCCGGGTCGTTCCTGGCGCTGCTGGCCATCCCGGTCAACTTCGACTACCCGGTGTTCGCCGTGCTGATCTTCCTCAACGGTTTCGGCGGCGGCATCTTCACCGCGCCCAACACCGCGGCCATCATGTCCAGCGTCCCGGCCGACCAGCGGGGCGCGGCCTCCGGTGTGCGCGCGACGTTCTTCAACGCCGGATCGTCGCTGTCGATCGGCATCTTCTTCTCGCTGATGATCATCGGTCTGGCCGGCACGCTGCCGTCGGCGCTGTCCGACGGCCTGCAGGCCCAGGGGGTTTCCGCCGGCGTCGCCCAGGATGTGGCGAATCTGCCGCCGGTCGGCAGCCTGTTCGCGGCCTTCCTCGGCTACAACCCGATCGCCGAACTGCTGGCCCCCTTCGGGGCGCTGCAGCAGCCCGGGGTCAACGCCGAGGTTCTCACCGGCCACACGTTCTTCCCCGAGCTGATCACCGCGCCGTTCCACGCCGGTCTGGAGGTGGTGTTCGGCGCCGCCGCGGTGATGATGGTGATCGGGGCGATCGCGTCGATGTTCAGCCCCGGACGCTACGGCGAGGGCGCGAAGGCGGATAACCTGGCCTGATGCCGCCCCGGGTGCTGATCACCGTCGTCGCCTCCTGGCTGTCCATGGTGGCTTCGATCTGGCTGGCCTGCTTCGCCGGATTCGCGGTGCTGGTGTTCGGGTTCGCCGCCACCCTGCAGATCGGGTTCTCCGCGGATTTCCCGGACGAACAGATCACCGCGGTGGGCCCGCTGCTGGCGGCGGCCGCGACCGCGGTGTCGTCCCTGGTTGCGGCGGTGCTGTTCGGCATCGGGGCCTATTTGCTGTCGAAGCACTCCGGGCGGGCGACGGTGCTGACCGCCGCCGGACTGGCGATGGGCGCCAGCGCCGCGGCGCTGTACTGGTTCATCGCCGGGCTGGGTCCCGAACACGACTGGGTGACCCTGGCGTTCGGGATCGTCGTACCCGTGCTGTTTCCGCTCGCGACGCTGGTGGGCGCTCTGTTGCCGCAGACCCGCGCGTGGTGCGCGACGCGACCGGCGCCGCCGGTCGGTCCCGGCCTCCCCACGGCTTCGCCGTCGGGTCCGTATCGCTGAGCCCAAAACTGGTGCCGGCTCGCCCACTCGGCGGGGAGGACAATTGGGTGCGACGACCGCGTTGGCGGGGAGTACGACGGCGGAGACGGAGAGGAACCCGAGATGACCGCACCTGGGCCGTATCCGCCGCAGTCCTACGGCTATCCCCAGGGCTATTACCCGAACCCGGCCGGCCCGTATCCCTACGCCTATCCCGCCGCGCCCGCGAGTGTGCCCGCTCCGCAGCCCCGCAACCGGACCCGCGCGATCGGGATCGCGGCGGCGGTGGCCGTCGTCGTCGCCGTGGTGGGAGCCGTTGTGTGGTTCGTGCTGCCCAAGAGCGCGCCCCCGGAGTCGGCGACGGCGACGGAGCCGACGGTCACCAGCACGCCCGCCGATGCCGGCCAGACGGTGCTCCCGTTCGCCGGGCTGGACGGCGCCGGCGAGGTGTCGGTCACCAAGAGCGGCACCGTCTATGTCGTCGACTATCTCGGTGGCCGGGTGTTGTCGCTGGCGCCGGGCGCCGACATTCAGCAGGAACTGCCGTTCTCCGGCTTGTCGCGCCCCGGCCAGATCGTCGTCTCACCGGCCGGTGAGGTCGCCGTCGCCGACATGGGGAACAACCGGATCGTCGGGCTGACCCCGGGCTCCACCGAGCAGCGGGTGGGACCGTTCTCCGGGCTGAGCCGGCCCGCCGGACTGGCTCTGGATGCGGCGGGCACGCTGTATGTCGCCGACAGTGAACACAACCGCGTGGTGTCTCTGGCGCGCGGTGCCGCCACCCAGACCGAACTGCCGCTGACCGGACTGTCGCTGCCCTGGGCGCTGGCTGTCGACGGCTCGGGCGCCCTGTACGTGCTGGACAACGGCAACAACCGGGTGGTGACCCTGGCCGCCGGCTCTTCCAGCCAGCAGGTGCTGCCGTTCACCGGTCTCAACGACCCGGCCAGCATCGCCGTCGGACCGACCGGCACCGTGTACGTCGCCGACAACGGCAATAACCGGGTGGTCGCGCTGGACAAGGGTTCGAGCACCCAGCGCGTGCTGCCGCTGCACGGGCTGAACAAGCCCAGCGGCCTTGCCGTGGACACCAAGAACGCGGTCTACGTCGCCGACTACGGCAACAACCGCGTCCTCAAAATCGACGACGCTCACACCTGATGTCGACGGGGCGCCCGGCGGCAGGCAGGATCGACGCATGACCGCGCCCGATCAGCTGCTGCTGGGCCAGCGGGTGGCCGCCCTCACCGGCCGTATCCTGCGTCCCGACGAGCTGTACGCGCTGACGGTGCGCGCCCGGAACCTCAACGCACACCTCAGTGACGCCACGCTGATCGCGCTGGTCGCCGATACGCCTGCTTCCCAGCCGATTCCGCCGCCGGCGTATGTGCAACCGCCGCCGGTGTATCCGCCGCCCCAGCCGGTGTACCCGCCGCCGCCGACGACATCCGGGCCGGCCTACAGCTATCCGGCTCCGTCTATTCCGCCGGTTGCCGAACCCACCGGCTGGGTGCCACCGTCACCCCCGGTCAGCTACGGTATCCCGGTCAATATCGGCGCGCTGGAAGGTAATTCGACCGTCCCCGGCTACGGTGCGCCCGGTTACCCGCAGCAGGCCGGTCGCCGGACCATGTGGTGGACCATCGGCATCGTCGTGGTGGTGGTGATCGCGGTCCTCGGCGTCGTCGTCGGCACCCTGCTGCCCACGGACAGCGACACCATGCGGGCCGACGGCCGCGCCACCGGGGCCACATCGTCGGCGACCGTGCGCACCGGGTTGCCGAACCCCGACGAATTGACCCAGAGCACACTGAGTTTCACCGCCAACCCGTGGAGCGTGGCGGTCGGTCCCGACGGCAGCGTCTACGTGGCCGACGCCAGCGACGACCGGGTGCTGGGACTGGAAGCCGGCGCTACCAAACAGCGGGTGCTGCCGTTCACCGGGCTGGAGAGTCCCCGGGCCGTCGCCGTGGATACCGCCGGCACCGTCTACGTCACCGATTTCATGAAGGACCACGTCCTCGCGCTGGACAAGGGCGCGAGTTCGCCGCGGACGCTGCCGTTCACCGGGCTCAAGGGGCCCGAGGGTCTGGCGATCGACGCCGATGGCACCGTCTACGTTGGCGACTGGCACCTGGGGGAGGCGCAGGTGCTGGCGCTCGACCCCGGGTCCACCACGGCGCGCACGCTGCCGTTCACCGGGCTCAAGGATCCGGCGGCCATCGCGGTCGACTTCGCCGGAACCGTGTACGTCGCCGACGCCGACAACGACCGGATCGTCGCGCTGGACAGGGATTCCCAGTCGCAACGCACCATGCCGTTCACCGGGCTGAACCGGCCCAAGGGTGTCGCCGTGGACTCCGCGGGCAACCTCTACGTCGGCGACGAGGACAACCGCCGGGTGCTCGCCCTCGAGCGTGACGGGCACACCCCGCAGACCCTGCCGTTCACCGGCCTCGGCGGTCCGTGGGGTGTCGCCGTCGACGCCGAGGGCAGCATCTACGTCGCCGACGCCGGCCAGGTCCTCAAGCTCACCCGGCGATAGCGGCCTGCAGCCAGAAGAAGGCCTCCGACCCGTAGTAGACCACGGCGAGACCAGCCCCGAAGGCCCGCTCGATCTCCGCCTCGCGGTAGTGGCCAGGCCCTATTGCACAAGTGGCTGGTGTTGTTTGCGCGGCGTTGGTGTGCGGTCGGGGGTGCGTCGGGCCGGTTCTGGGGCGTCGCGAGTGCGGTGAGCGTGGTTTAGGGCGCCGGCAGTGCGCTCAGCCGTGGTTTCCGGATCGGCAGTGCGGTGAGCTCGCTCGGAAACCCCGATTCGGGCGAAAACGCCACGCCCAGTGCACTCCCGAGGCGAAGAACGTCGCCCAGTGCACTCCCGGCCCACTGGGCGCACGCGAACGGGTGAGTCGCACTCACTCCAGGTCGACGACGACGGGGGCGTGGTCGCTGGGGGCGGTGGTGCCCTTGCGCGGCCGGCGCTCGTCCTTGACGATTTCGGCCGCGGCGACCCGCGACGCCAGTGCCGGTGAGCCGAGGATGAAGTCGATCCGCATACCGCGGCGCTTCTGGAACGCCAGCTGGGTGTAGTCCCAGTAGGTGTAGACACCGGGCCCGGGGGTGAACGGCCGCACGACGTCGGCGAACCCGGCGTCGTTGAAGGCCTCGAACGCCGCGCGCTCGGGCGGTGACACATGGGTCTTGCCGACAAAGGCGGAGATGTCCCACACGTCGTCGTCGCGCGGCACGATGTTCCAGTCGCCGACCAGGGCAATCGGCTGCTCGGGGTCCTGGGCAAGCCAGCCCGAGGCGGTATCGCGCAGCGCGGCAAGCCATTCCAGCTTGTATTCCAAATGCGGATCATCGAGGGAGCGGCCGTTGGGCACGTACAGGCTCCACACCCTCACCCCGTTGCAGGTCGCACCCAGCGCCCGGGCCTCGGCCTCCGGTGCCGCGCCGTCCTTGCCGAAGCCGGGCTGCCCGTCGAACCCGATGCTTACCTCATCCAGCCCGACCCGGGAGGCGATGGCCACCCCGTTCCACTGGTTGTAGCCGACGTGCGCGATCTCGTAGCCCAGCGCCTCGAAGGCCAGCGCGGGGAACTGCGCGTCGGTGCACTTGGTCTCCTGCATGGCCAGCACGTCCACGTCGGCGCGCGCCAGCCAGTCGGTGACCCGCTCGACGCGGGTGCGGATCGAGTTGACGTTCCAGGTCGCCAGTCGCATGAGCTAAATCGTAGGCAGCAGCACCGACGGCGCCACGAACCGGTAGCCGTGGTGCAGCCGGAAACCCGCCGACCCGGCGAACGCGACGGCAACCGGATCGTCGGCCGGCACCGCCAGATAGGCCCGCGTCACCCCGTCCGCGGTCACCTCGGTCAGCTGCACGCCGTCGGGTAGTGCGCCCTCGCGCGACTCGCCTTCGAATACCAGCATGGCCTCGCCGCCGTCGACGCGGACCGGCAGCGTGCGGTCCGGCAGCAGCAGCCGCACCGGCTCGCCGAAGCGGTCGAACCACCGCAGAACCTCCGGCAAGCCCGCGACCGTCGCCGAAACATCCAGCGGCGCAGCGTAATTCCCGCGCACCGCATCGCCGTGGCGGACCAGCCAGCCGGCCGCCGTGTCCTGCTCGAGGGCCGGCGTGGCCGCCGCGATCGCCCGATGCAGCTCCCGGATCTCGGAGGTCCGGACGGCGCGATGCGGCACCTCGCGCAGTGCGACGACGTCGCCGCGTTCGATGGACAACAGCTCACCGCCGCGGGTGCGCAGCAGAATCCTCGGTGTGAGCGCCTCCAGCCACCCGATTGCCTCGCTGAAGGGCGGCTCGGCTCCGTCGGGCAGCCGGTAGCGCACGCTGACCCGGGCGCCGACGGCCGGCATCAGTGCCCGAACGGGTCGGGGACCTCGCCGGGCATCCACGACAACCCGGGAACCCCCCAGCCGTTGCGCTTGATGGTCTTCTTCGCCGCGCGGGCGTTGCGGCCGATCAGCATGTCGACGTACAGGAACCCGTCGAGGTGGCCGGTCTCGTGCTGCAGCATTCGGGCGAACAGTCCGGTGCCCTCCAGCGTGACCGGGTTGCCGTCGGCGTCCAGGCCGGTCACCCGCGCCCAGTCGGCGCGGCCGGTCGGGAACGATTCGCCGGGCACCGACAGGCAGCCCTCGTCGTCGTGATCCGGGTCCGGCATCGTCTCGGGGAGCTCCGAGGTCTCCAGCACCGGGTTGATCACCACGCCGCGGCGGCGGGTGGCCGCACCGCGGTCGTCGGCGCAGTCGTAGACGAACAGCCGCAACCCGACCCCGATCTGGTTGGCGGCCAGCCCGACGCCGTGCGCGGCGTCCATGGTCTCGTACATGTCGGCGATCAGGGCGGGTAGATCGTCGGGCAGGCTGCCGTCGGCGCCCACTGCGACCGGTTGGGTCGGCTGGTGCAGAACGGGCTCGCCGGTGATGACGATGGGTCTGATGGCCATGGCCGGAAGTTTAGGACAGCCGCCGAAGATGCCCGGACGCTGGATCGACGGCGACGCGCGGGCCTGGGTGGCCGTACCGGCGGTCGCGGCGTGGTTCAATATCTGGCGAACTACAGCCTTGGCATTCGGTGAGGGCGGAAGGGCTCGGGTGAGATGAGGGACGGCGCGATGTCGAGTGCTGAACTCCTGCAGGACGACGCCGAACCCGCCGACGGGCTGACCCGACGCGAACACGACATCCTGGCCTTCGAACGGCAGTGGTGGAAGTACGCCGGGGCCAAGGAAGACGCCATCAAGGACCTGTTCTCCATGTCGGCCACTCGCTACTACCAGGTGCTGAACGCCCTGGTGGACCGGCCCGAGGCACTCGCTGCCGACCCGATGCTGGTGAAGCGGCTGCGCCGGGTCCGGGCCAGCCGGCAGAAGGCCAAGGCGGCCCGCCGGCTGGGTTTCGAACCGAACTGAGCCCCGCCGTGGGATTCCCGGATTCGACGGCCGCACCGATACAGTGGGCCCGATGAACGAGCGCGTCCCGGATTCTTCCGGCCTCCCGTTGCGGGCCATGGTGATGGTGTTGTTGTTTCTCGGCGCGGTCTTCCTGCTGGTCGCCATCCAGTCGATGTCCTCCGGCGACGACTCCGACGGCAAGGCCGCCGGGAGCTCCACCAGCGCCGCCGCCTCGGCCACCAGCTCCACCACCACGAGCGCCGAGGCGCCCGCGCCCCAGGTCGCGGTGAAGGTCTACAACATCTCGCAGACCGAGGGGGCGGCCGCCCGCGTCGCCGAACAGCTACGGGCCGCGCACTGGGAGATCCCCGACGAGAACGTCGGCAACCTCACGCTGACCGACATTCCGGAGACCACGGTGTTCTACGGGCCGGAAGAGGGCCAGGAGGACGCGGCGAAGAAGATCGCCGAGACGCTGAACGCGCACGTCGCCGAACGGACCCCGGAAATCGCCGAACAGGTTCCGCAAGAACCACCCAGTGTGGTTGTGATCGTCACCGGATAGGCTCTGCACCATGGTCAAGCCCGCCCGCCCTCAGCTGCTGGGGAAATCAGCAGCCGCCATCCTGTTCGCCGTGCCCGTCGTGCTGCTGAGCGCCTGCTCGCCGCCCGGACAGGAGCCCACCGACCACACCCCGTCGCCGGGCGCCACCCCGCCGATCTGGACCGGCACTTCCGGGGCGCCGACCAGCCAGGCCCACACCGGCACCGGGCAGTCGCCGGCGGCCAACGAGCAGACCGTTACCCTCAAGAACGCCGAGGGCGCCGACGTGGCGACCGCGAAATTCGCGTTCAACAGCGGCTACGTCCAGATCACCGTCGAGGCCCAGCCCGGCAGTGGCCTGGCGCCCGGATTCCACGGCCTGCACATCCACTCCGTGGGCAAGTGCGAAGCCAACTCGAAGGCCCCCGACGGCACCGGTGAGCCGGGAGCGTTCCTGTCCGCCGGTGGACACTTCCAGGCCCCCGGACACACCGGATCCCACAGCAGCGGTGACTTGACCTCGCTCAACGTCCGGGCCGACGGCTCGGCGCTGCTGGTCACCACCACCGACGCCGTCACCCAGGACGAGATCTCCGGCGGCAAGACCGCGCTGATCATCCACGAGGGCGCGGACAACTTCGCCAACATCCCGACGCGCTACCAGGCCGAGGGCGTCCCCGGCCCCGACGCGAAGACCAAGGCCACCGGCGACGCCGGCAACCGGGTCGCCTGCGGTGTCATCGGCGCACCCTAGCGCCGAGCGGATCGAGTTCGCCGGGTCACCCCGGCCGACCGTCGGCGTCGAGTGGGAGTTCGCGCTGGTCGACGCCGTCACCCGTGATCTGTCCAACGAGGCGGCCGCGGTGATCGCCGAACTCGGCGAGAACCCGCGCGTGCACAAGGAGATGCTGCGCAACACCATCGAGATCGTGACCGGGATCTGCGAGAACTCGGGCGAGGCGATGGCGGATCTGGGCTCCACCCTGCACACCGTGCGCGACGCGGTGCACGCCCGCGGGATGGAACTGTTCTGCGCGGGCACGCACCCGTTCGCCCGCTGGTCGGCTCAGGAGCTGACCGAGGGGCACCGTTACGCGGAGCTGATCAACCGCACCCAGTGGTGGGGCCGGCAGATGCTGATCTGGGGTGTGCACGTGCACGTCGGGGTGTCCAGCGCGCACAAGGTGATGCCGATCATCTCGTCGCTGCTGAACTACTACCCGCACCTGCTGGCGCTGTCGGCGTCCTCGCCCTGGTGGGAGGGCACCGACACCGGCTACGCCAGCAACCGGGCGATGATGTTCCAGCAGTTGCCGACGGCCGGACTGCCATTCCAGTTCCAGACCTGGGCCGAGTGGGAGGGCTTCGTTGCCGACCAGAAGAAGACCGGCATCATCGACCACATCAACGAGATCCGGTGGGACATCCGGCCGTCGCCGCACCTGGGCACCGTCGAGGTCCGCATCTTCGACGGGGTGTCCAACATCCGCGAGCTGTCCGCGCTGGTGGCGCTGACACACTGCCTGATCGTCGACCTGGACCGTCGCCTGGACGCCGGTGAGGAACTGCCCACCATGCCGCCGTGGCACGTACAGGAGAACAAGTGGCGCGCGGCCCGCTACGGCCTGGACGCGGTGATCATCCTCGACGCCGACTCCAACGAACGCCTGGTCACCGAGGACCTCTACGACCTGCTGACCCGGATGGAGCCGGTCGCGGCGACGCTGGGGTGCAGTGACGAGCTGGCCGCCGTCGCCGACATCCCCCGCCTCGGTGCGTCCTACCAGCGCCAGCGCCGCGTCTCCGAGGAGCACGAGGGTGACCTGCGGGCCGTCGTGGACGCGCTGATCGGCGAATTGGACGTCTAGATGCCGGCCACGCCGATGTTCCCGCTGCAGACGGTGCTGCTGCCGGGGGAGTCGCTGCCGCTACGGGTGTTCGAGCCGCGGTATTCGGCGATGGTCGCCGACTGCCTGTCCGGTGACGATCCGGCCTTCGGGGTGGTGCTGATCGCCCGCGGCCGGGAGGTCGGCGGCGGCGACGTGCGCCACGACGTCGGCGCGCTGGCCCGCATCACCAGCCACGTCGCCCAGGGCAACGGTCGCTATCAGCTCAGATGCGTTGCCCAGCAACGATTCCGGGTGACTGAATGGCTGCCCGACGACCCCTACCCGCGGGCGGAGATCCAGCCCTGGCCCGACGAGCCCGGCGAGGTGGTGCCCACCGCCATGCTGGAGCTGGAGGATGAGATCTGGGCGCTGCTGCAACTGATCGCCGGCGCCCGCGGCATCCGGCTGCGCGACCGCAGCGAGGTGTTCGCCGGGCTGCCCGAGCACGACGGGCACCGGCTGTTCGGGCTGGCCGCCCGGGTGCCGATGGGGCCGGCGGACAAGTACGACGTGCTCACCGCACCCGGGCCGCAGCAGCGACTGGCCGTCCTGCGCGAGGCCGTCGAAACCGTCACCGCCATGGTCCGGTTTCAGCTGCCCGAGGGACAGTGACCCGGTGTCCGCAGTCCGCGACCTGAGCCGGTGGGCACTGGTCAGCATCGCCACCGCGCTCGTCGTCATCGCGCTGAAACTGATCGCCTGGCGAGTGACCGGTTCGGTCGGGTTGGCGTCGGACGCCGCTGAATCGGTGGTGAACCTGGTGGCCGCGACGGTCGCCTTCATCGCCCTGCGGATCGCCGCCCGTTCGCCCGATGCGGGGCACAACTTCGGCCACCTCAAGGTCGAATACATCTCGGCGATCGTCGAGGGCGTGATGATCGCCGCCGCGGCCACCGTCATCGTCGCCAGTGCGGTGGACCGCCTCCTGCACCCGCGGGAACTCGAACACATCGGGATCGGCCTGGGCATCTCGGTGTTGGCCAGCCTGATCAATGCGACGGTCGCCATGACACTGCTGCGGGTGGGCCGGCGGCACCGGTCGCTGGCGCTGGAGGCCGACGGCAAGCACCTGATGACCGACGTGTGGACCACCGCCGGGGTGGTCGTCGGGGTCGGGTTGGTGCAGCTGACCGGGTGGCTGCCACTGGACCCGCTGATCGCCATCGCCGTCGCGGTCAACATCCTGGTGGTCGGCGCGAAACTGGTGCGCCGCTCGACGGCGGGCTTGATGGATTCCGCTCTGCCCGAAAACGAGCTGGCCCGCATCGAGGCGGCGCTGGTGCCGTTCTGCACCGACGGTGTGCGGATCCACGACCTGCGGACCCGGGCCTCGGGCCGGCTGCGGTTCATCCAGCTGCACCTGCTGGTACCCGGTGACTGGTCGGTGCAGCGCGGCCACGACCTGACCGAGCAGGTGGAGGACGCCCTGCACGAAGCGGTCGAGGACGCGGTGCCCGTCGTGCACCTCGAACCCGTCGACGACCCCCGCTCCTATGAGACCTGGCGGATGGCGGGCCCCTGCTAGTCGTGTAGCTCGTCGACGATCAGCCGGTCGGCGAGGTTCTGCTCCCGATACGCCAGCTGGCCGACCCGCTGGGCGATCACCGGCGCGGTGATCAGGGTGAATAGCCCGGTCAGGATCAGCATGCCGACGTCGGCGTGCCCGCCCAGCCGGGTCACCGCGCCCGCCAGCACCAGCAGCAGCCCCAGGACCTGCGGTTTGGTCGCCGCGTGCATCCGCGACAGCGTGTCCGGGAACCGGACGATGCCGATGGCCGCGGTCAGCGCCAGCGCCGAACCGGACAGGATCAGCACCGCGGCGACGATGTCGGTGGCACTCACAGTTCGTCTCCCGCCGTCGGATTGCCGGATGGCTCGGGTTCGTGCGGGGCGTCGGTGTCGGGCACCCGGAACCGGGCGATGGACACCGACCCGACAAAGCTGATCAGGGCCAGGGCGGCCAGGCTGTAGGTGACGGTGGTGTCGCCGCTGAACGCCGCCCAGGTGCCGATCGAACACATGGCGACCGCGATCAGGGTGTCCAGCCCGACCAGCCGATCCAGCGTGCTCGGTCCGGCCAGCAACCGGAACATGGTCAGTGTGGCCGCGGCGGCGAGCATGGCGGCGGCGATCACGAACACGGTTGTCATGCGCGTTCACCCGCCTTCGGCGCATAGCGGGGAAATGCCCCCAGCACTCGTCGTTGCACCTGGTCGATCTGCCGGTAGAAGCGCTCGATCGCCCGCGGCGACCCGACGTCGAGCACGTGCACGTAGATCAGCCGTCGCACCTGGTCGATCTCCAACACGATGGTGCCCGGGGTCAGGTTGATGATGTTGACCGCCAGAGCCAGCAGTAGGTCCGACGGGATCGCCAGGTGCGCGCGCAGCACCGCGTTCATCGGCGGTGCCTGGGGCCGGATCGCCAGCCACGCCATCTGCAGACTCGACCACACCAGGGATACCGCGACATAACCGATCAGCCGCAGCAGGCCCAGCGGACGCAGGTAACCCTCGATCGGGATCTCGGGCAACGGCAGGGCCAGCGTCACCACCAGCGCCACCGCCAGGCCGCCGATCAGGTTCGGCACCGAGACGTGGCCCCACAGCAGTACCCACACCGCGATCAACCAGCCGATCAGGGCGAGCCGCGGGACGATCCGGCGCCACCGGTTCACGGCGCACCCCCCAGCACGGCGGCGATGTACTCGCCGCGGTCGATGATCTCTGACGCCGCCCGCTGTGCATAGCCGAAGATCGGCCCGGCGAACACGGTCAGCGCCAGACCCAGGGCGATCAATGCCATCGTGGGGGTGACCATGCCGACCGGCATCCGGCCCACGTCGTCCCGGTCGGCGAACGCCACGTCGCCGGCGTCCTCGAGCAGCGACGACGGCGTCGCCATCGCCAGCTCGCCGTCGGGCGCGTCGGCGCGTGCCCGCCAGAACGCCTTGGTCCACACCCGGGTGACCGCCCACAGCGTCAGCAGGCTGGTCAGCACCGATCCCGCGACCAGCAGCCAGGCCAGCGGGGTCCCGGCGGCCGCGCCGCCCTGCAGCAGCGCGACCTTGCCGATGAACCCGGAGAACGGCGGGATACCGCCGAGGTTGAGCGCCGGGGCGGCGAACACGAACGCCAGCAACGGGCTCGCGGCGGCCAGCCCGCCGAGACGGTGCAGCGTGGACGCGCCGGCTTGGCGTTCGATGAGCCCCACCACCAGGAACAGCGTGGTCTGCACGATGATGTGGTGCGCGACGTAGTAGATGGCGCCGGCCATCCCCAGCTGGCTGGACAGCGCCACCCCGAACACCATGTAGCCGATGTGGCTGACCAGGGTGAACGACAGCAGCCGTTTGATGTCGCTCTGCGCGATCGCGCCGAGGATCCCGACGATCATGGTCAACAGCCCGGCCACCATCAGCACGTTGTCCAGCGCGCCGCCGGGGAACAGCAGGGAGTGCGCCCGGATGATGGCGTACACGCCGACCTTGGTCAGCAGCCCGGCGAACACCGCGGTGATCGGCGCGGGCGCGGTCGGGTAGGAGTCCGGCAGCCATGTCGAGAGCGGGAACACCGCCGCCTTGATGCCGAACGCCACCAGCAGCACCGCGAACAGTGCGGTGCGGGTGCCGGGGGCGACGTGGTCGAGGCGCACCGCGAGCTCGGCCATGTTCAGGGTGCCGGTCGCCGCGTACACCAGCGCGATGCCGAGCAGGAAGATCAGCGACGAGACCATCGACACCATGACGTAGGAGATGCCCGCGCGCACCCGGTCCTTGCTGGCCCCGATGGTCAGCAGCACGAAGCTGGCGGCCAGCAGCACCTCGAACCCGACGAACAGGTTGAACAGGTCACCGGCCAGGAACGCGCCGCAGACACCGGCCGACAGCACCAGATAGGTGGGCAGGAAGATCGATACCGGCTGGCGGTCGTCGCCGTCGCGGATGCCCTGGCCGATGGCGTAGACGACCACCGCCAGCAGTACCAGCGACGACACCACCAGCATGAGCGCCGAGAGCCGGTCCACCACCAGGGTGATGCCGAGCGGCCCGTCGCCGGAGTCGGTGGGTCCCCACCCGCCGACCTGCAGCACCAGGGTGCCGTGCGCGTCGGTCAGGAACAGCAGCACCGCGCACACAGCGGCCACCGCCGACAGGGCGACCAGGGTGACCAGCCGCTGGCCGCGCGGCCGGCGGCTGCCGATCAGGGTCAGCGCGGCACCGAGCAGCGGGATGAGCACCGGTAGCGGGGTCAGCAGCTGCCCCAGTTCCACCCACGTCATCAGGAGCCCTCCGGCACGGCGTCCAGCTCGTCGGGGGCGTCGTCGAGGGCGGCCGGGCGCGGCTCCTCGGCGCCGGGCGTAGGGGTGTCGTCGACGGGCAGGTCCGCCGGGCCGCTGACCTGCTCGGCGGTCTGCAGCACCCGGGTGTCCTCGTCGTCGTCGGCGACGTCGTCGTCGGTGGTCAGTCGGTAGGAGCGGTAGGCCAGTGCCAGCACGAACGCTGCCACCCCCATGGTGATGACGATCGCGGTCAGGATCATCGCCTGGGCCAGCGGATCGGCGGTGTCGGTCTGCCCGGCGCTGGTCCGGCCGTCGATCGGCGGGTTGCCCGCCGGTCCGCCGACCGTCAGGATCAGCAGGTTCACCGCGTTGCCGACCAACAGCAGGCCCAGCAGCAGCCGGGTCAGGTTGCGTTCGGTCAGCAGGTACACCCCCGCGGTGGCGAGGCCGCCGATCAGGATCAGCGGCAGCAGGTAGACGGTCACCGGGTCACCGCCGAATGGATGGTGGACTCGCCGACCTCGACGTCGAGGCGCGCACCGAGCGAGCGCAGCACGTCGAGCACCAGTCCGACGACGATCAGATACACGCCCAGGTCGAAGATCAGTCCGGTGACGAACTTGATGTGCCCGAGCACCGGTACGTCGAGCTCCACCAGGGCCGACGACAGCACCGGTGCACCGAGCAGCACCGAGCCGACGGCGGTGCCCGCGGCCAGGGACAGCCCGACGCCGAGGATCTTGCCGGCGTCCAGCGGCAGCGTCTCGCCAAGTTCGTAGCGACCGCCGGCCAGGTACCGCAGCACCAGCGCCAGCCCGGCGGTCAGGCCGCCGGCGAACCCGCCGCCGGGGGTGTTGTGGCCACCGAAGAAGAAGTACACCGACAGCACCATGATCAGCGGGAAGATCAACCGGGTGGCGACCTCCAGCACCAGGGAGCGAAAGCGCGGGTCGCGGTACTCGCTGCCGCGCAGCCAGGTGATGTCGCCGACGGCCGGGCTGTACGGTCCGGCCGACCGGGCGATCGGACCGGTGTCGGTGTCGGTGATGCGCGGCGCGGTGCCGAACCGGTGGTGCCGGAACACCAGGGATGCCACCCCGGTGGCCGCCACCAGCAGCACTGAGATCTCGCCCAGGGTGTCCCAGGCCCGGATGTCGACCAGGATGACGTTGACCGTGTTGGCGCCGTGCCCACGTGTGTAGGCCGCGTTCGGCAGCAGTTCGGCGACGGTGTGACCGGTGCGGGCGGCCATCGCGAACGCGGCGATGCCGGTCATCATCGCGCCGACGGCCAAGGACAGCACCGCGCGCGGGAACCGGTGCCGGCGACTGCGGATGTCGGTCTCGGCGGGCAGCGCGCGCAGCACCAGCACGAAGAACACCAGCGTCAGGGTTTCCACCAGGAACTGGGTCAGCGCGAGATCGGGTGCACCGTGGAAGGCGAAGATGGTGCCGCAGCCGTAGCCGGTCACCCCGACCAGCAGCACCGACGCCAGCCGGTTGCGCATCACCACCGCGCCGAGTGCCCCGGCCAGCATCAACGCGCCGACCACCGACTGCAGCGGCATATCCCACAGCTCGATATGCGGCCGGTTGCGGGCGCCGAGTGCCAGTACCGTGCTCGGCAGCACCACCAGCGTCGTCAGGATCACGGTCTGGGTGGCCGGCAGCGAACCGCGCTGGGTCGCGGCGGTCAGCTTGAACGAGATGAACTCGATACCGCGCAGGACGGCGTCGTAGATCCGGTCGGCGTTGCCCAGCGGGAGGTACACCGGCGTATCGATGCGGTCGCGCGCCGCGAACATCGCGGCACCGATGGCCAGGATGGCCACGGTCAGCAGCAGCGGCAGGTTGAGCCCGTGCCACAGGGCCAGGTGGTAGTCGGCCCCGGCCGGGGCGATGAGCCGTTCCAGCAGGCCCGGGACGAGCCCGAGAACCAGGCCGGCCGCGGCCAGGATGGCGGGGGCGGCCAGGAATCCGGCACTCGGGCGATGCATCTCGGCGACCCGGACGCTCGGTTCCCCGCGGCGTTTGCCGCCGAACGCGCCGAGGAAGAACCGCAGGCTGTAGACGGTGGTGAGGACCGAACCCAGCGTCACCCCGGCCAGCACCCACGGGGCCCAGTGCCCGAGTTCGGCGCTGTGCAGCAACGTGTCCAGGGCGGCTTCCTTGCCGATGAAACCGAGGAACGGCGGCAGGGCGGCCATGCTCGCCGTCGCCGCGGCCGCGACGGTCGCCAGCACGGGTGCCCGGCCGCCCAACCCGGCCAGTTTGCGGATGTCGCGGGTGCCGGTGGTGTGGTCGATGATGCCGACCACCATGAACAGCGTCGCCTTGAACATCGCGTGCGCGCACAGCATGGTCAGCCCGGCCAGCATCGCGTCGGCGCCGCCGGTGCCGACCAGCAGGGTGATCAGGCCGAGCTGGCTGACGGTGCCGAACGCCAGGATGAGCTTGAGGTCGTATTCGCGGACGGCGCGCCAGCCGGCCAGCAGCATGGTGAGCAGGCCGAGGCCGATGATCGTCGGCCGCCACCCGGGCGCGTCGGCGAAACCGGGGGCCAGCCGGGCGATCAGGTAGACGCCGGCCTTGACCATGGCGGCGGCGTGCAGGTACGCGCTGACCGGGGTGGGGGCGGCCATCGCGCCGGGCAGCCAGAAGTGCAGCGGCACGATGGCGGACTTGCTCAGCGCCCCGACCAGCACCAGGGTCAGCGCGATGTCGACGGCGGTGCCCTGCGGGGGATGGGCGAGTAGCTCCGACAGCAGGTAGCTGCCGTCGTGCCCGAGGATGATGATCCCGACCAGCATGGCCAGCCCGCCGAAGGTGGTGACCAGCAGCGCCTGGGTGGCGGCGCGGCGACTGGCCGCACGTTCGGCGTAGTGCCCGACGAGCAGGAACGACAGCACCGACGTCAGCTCCCAGAACACGTACAGCAGCAGCGTGTTGTCGGCGGTGACCAGGCCGAACATGGTGCCGGCGAAGGCGACGAGTTCCGCGGCGAAGCTGGGCAGCCGCTTCTCGGTGCTGCCGTCGTGATGCTCGAAGTAGGCCGCGCAGTAGAACAGCACCAGCGCGCCGATGGCCAGCACCAGGACCGCCAGCACCGCCGACAGCGAGTCGAAGCGCAGGTCGAGGTTCATCGACAGCTCCGGCACCCAGGACAGGTGCACGGTTTCGGTGCGCGTTGCGGTGGGCCAGTGTGTGGCCACCCAGACCAGCGAGATCAGCGGGACGAGTGCCAGCGGGTAGAAGGCCCGACGCCCCCACCGGCTCACCAACAGCGGCGCCACGGCCGCGGCGACGGCATGGGCGAACAGGACGGTGAGCATGGCACTCCAGGTTCTCAGCGGTGTCGCCGCTGGGCTCGGGGTGTCAGCCGGGCATGGCTCGGACTGCTTTCCAGCCTACTGGGGTGGGGTTCGGGCACGTCGGACCGGGGACACGCACGCCGGCCGGAAAAGGCGGACGCACGCCGGAAAAGGAGATGCCCCGGCCGCACGGGGCGGTCGGGGCATCTCCGGGTCGTTGCGGTTATCCGGCGGTGATCGCCTTCACCTGGTAGGGCTTGACCCAGGGCTCGCCCGGGTCGCGGGCGATCTGGCCGGCGACCTCGGCGGCCAGCTTGGCCTGGTACTCGGCGCGCACCTGCTTGCGGGACACCTTCCGGCGCTCGCGGCGCTCGCCGACGCCGCCCAGGCCCGGGGGCAGGGCCAGCTTGACGATCTTGGCGATCACCGAGCCGAACTGCTTGTGGATCGGGCCGGTGTTGTAGGGGATGCCGTATCGGCGGCAGATGTCCTGGACCTCTGAGGAGATCTCCTCGTAGCGGTGGGCCGGCAGATCCGGGAACAGGTGGTGCTCGATCTGGAACGACAGGTTGCCGCTGAAGATGTGGAACCACTTGCCGCCGGAGATGTTCGCCGAGCCGAGGACCTGGCGGAAGTACCAGTGGCCGCGGGACTCGTTGCGCGCCTCGTCCAGGCTGAACTCGCTCACCCCGGCGGGGAAGTGCCCGCAGAAGATGATGGTGTAGGACCACACGTTGCGGATCAGGTTCGCCACCATGTTGCCGGTGAACACCACCGGCGCGAACGGGCCGGCCAGCAGCGGGTAGGCGACGTAGTCCTTCTTGGTCTGCTTCTTGACCTTGCCCCAGATCTCCTTGATGACCTCGCGCTTGTCCATCCACTTGAGCTCACCGGCGCGGACCCGCTCGGTCTCCAGCTCGTGCAGCGCCACGCCGTACTGGAACAGCACCATCAGCAGGAAGGCGTAGACCGGGTTGCCCAGGAAGTAGGGCTCCCACGGCTGGTCCTTGCTCATCCGCAGCACGCCGTAGCCGACGTCGCGGTCCAGGTCGACGACGTTGGTGTAGGTGTGGTGCATGTAGTTGTGGGTGTAGCGCCACTGGTCCGACGGGCAGGCGCTGTCCCACTCGAACTCCTGGCCGCGCAGGCCGGGATCGCCCATCCAGTCGTACTGGCCGTGCATGACGTTGTGGCCGATCTCCATGTTGTCGAGGATCTTCGACAACCCGAGCATGGCGGTGCCGGCCAGCCAGAACGGCGGCAGGATGCCGAGGAACAGCATGCCGCGACCGTAGACCTCCAGCTTGCGCTGCAGCTTCATGACGTCGCGGATGTAGCTGGCGTCCCGCTCGCCGAGGTCGGCGAGAACCCGGTTGCGGATGGCGTCGAGCTCACGGCCGAACTCGTCCATCTGGGTCTTGGTCAGCCGGACGGTCTTGTCGCCGACCTGCTTGGTGAAGACCTGTTCGGGCACGAGAACGTCGGCGGTGTCGTCGATGTAGACCGGTTCTGCGAGAGCAGTCATGTCACGCGTCCTTTCGAAGAGTGTTTGTGGTGTGTGGTGTCTGAAGATCGTTTGGTCAGAGGTCCACGACGACGTCGCCGCAGGGCACCGTCACGCAGATCTGGATTTCTTCCTCCTCGGCCGAGGACACGGCTCCGGAGTTGATGTTGCGGACGATGCCGCTGGTCTTGAGGCGGGTGCAGCCGTGGCAGATGCCCATGCGGCAGCCGAATTCCGGCTTGAGGCCGGCGTTCTCGGCCTGCTCCAGCAGCGTCTTGCCGTCGTCGGAGACGAACTTGTCGCTGTCGGCGAAGGACACCAGGCCGCCGGAGGCCTCACCCGGGGTGTAGGTCGGGGCCACGAAGCTCTCCGAGCGGGCCTCGGGGTGGATCTCGCGGACGGCGTCGACCAGGGCGGCGGGGCCGCAGACGTAGACCGCGTCGGGGTCGGTCAGCGCGGTCGCCAGGTGCTCGGCGGAGACGTGACCGGTCAGGTCACCCGAGTCGTCGCGGGTGTAGGACAGCAGCACCCGAACACCCTGGGCGGCCAGTTCTCGCAGCTCGTGGGCGTAGCAGACGTCCTCGGAGGTGCGGGCGTAGTGCACGAACGCGACCTCGCCGGTGTGGCCGGCGGCGCGCAGGGTGCGCAGCATGGACAGCACCGGGGTGATGCCGCTGCCGCCGGAGACCAGCAGGATGCGGGCCCCTGCGGTGTCGAGAACGAAGTCGCCGGCCGGGGCGCTGATCGCGACGACCATGCCGGGGCGGGCGTGCTGGTACAGGTGCTGCGACACCAGGCCGCCGTCGTGCAGGCCGATGGTCAGCTCGATGGCCTCGGCGCCCTCGGCGACGGTGGGCGAGTAGCAACGGGTGTGCCGACGGCCGTCGATCTCGACGCCGACGTTGATGTGCTGCCCGGCGCGGAAGGAACGGAACGACTGTGCTCCGAGTTCGTTGGGGCGGAGGGTGATGGTGACGCTGCGCGGGGTCTGCCAGCGCACGGTCGTAACCGTGGCGCGACCCTCCTTCAGGGTCCAGGCGGGGTCGACGACCTCGGTGTAGCTGTCCACGCCTTGCGGCCAGGTCAGCACCTTCATCAGGGAAGATTCGAGGACCCGTTCCCGGAGGCGGGGGCTAAGCATTTCGGTGAACATGTGTACACAATGCGGCGCGGGGGCGGTCCTCGTCAATGGGAACGCGCCGAATGTGTTAGCGTTCACATTCAGTGGACAGTCGTACACCGAGATCACATCAGAGCCGCGCGGCGCGCCTCAAAGAGGCGCGTGCGCGGTCGGATGCGCGCGTCCGCACGCCCAAGGCGTCCACCTCGCGCGATGAGCGCAAGGAGGCCACCCGGCGCTCCATCCTCGACGCCGCGCTGAACCTGCTGTCCGAGCGCAGTTTTTCCGCGCTGAGCCTGCGCGAGGTGGCCCGGGAGGCCGGCATCGCCCCGACGGCGTTCTACCGGCACTTCGATTCGATGGACGCCCTGGGCCTGGTGCTGATCGACGAGTCCTTCCGGACCCTGCGCGACATGCTGCGCAGCGCCCGCACCGGCCAGCTCGACCCGAGCCGGATCATCGAGTCCTCCATCGACATCCTGATCAAGGGGGTGCGCGACGACCCCGAACACTGGCGGTTCATCGCCCGGGAACGGCACAGCGGTGTGTCCACCCTGCGGCATGCCATCCGCAGCGAGATCCGGGTGATCACCTCCGAGCTGGCCGTCGACCTGGCCCGCATCCCGGGGCTGAACACCTGGACGCACGAGGATCTCAGCGTGCTGTCCAGCCTGATGGTGAACTCGATGATCTCGATCGCCGAGGCCACCGAGGACGCATCGGACCCGGCGGCGATCGAGGACATCCGCCGCACCGCTGTGCGTCAGCTGCGGATGATCCTGATCGGGGTGGTCAACTGGCGCAGCGGCGAACCGGCTGCGCAGTAGCGCGGCGGGCTACCGCCCCGGGCCGTTGGGCCACTTCAGCAGCGAGCCCGCATCGACCCGGATGTGCTGCCCGGTGATGTAGCGGGCGTCGTCGCTGGCCAGGAACACACCGAGGTTGGCCATGTCCTCGGGCTCGACGTAGGGAATCGGCATCGCCTGGAACAGGGTGAACAGCGGCTCGGCGTCCTCGCGGTTGGCCTTCTTGCCGGCCTGGGTGAGGTCCGGCCGGAACATCGAGTACATCCCGTCGTTCTGCAATAGGGCGGTGTTGCAGTTGGTCGGATGGATGGCGTTGATCCGGATCATCCGGGGCGCCAGGTGCAGACACATCTCGTCGACGTACTCCATCACGATGCGCTTGCTCCAGCCGTAGCCGGCGCCGCCGGGTCCCATGTTCGGGTTGTCGGTGGTGCCGCGGATCATCCCGGCCGTCGAACCGGTGACGATGATCGAGGCGCCGTCGGGCAGGTGCGGGATGGTGACCGCGACGGTGTTCATCACGCCGAGCAGGTCGACGTCGGAGGCGTCGACGAACTGCATCGGGTCCGGGTTGCCCATCGCCATCGGCAGGATGCCGGCGTTGGCCACCACGATGTCGATCCGGCCCAGGTCGGCGATCCCGGCCTCGACGGCGTCGCGCAGTTCGTTGCGCTCCCGGACGTCGACGACGCGGGCCAGTACGCGGCGACCCAGTTCCTTGACCGAGCGCTCGGTTTCGGCCAGGTCGTCGGGCGTGGCCAGCGGATAGGGGTTGGACTCGATGTTGCGGCAGATGTCGACGGCGATGATGTCCGCGCCCTCGCGGGCCATCGCGATGGCGTGTGCGCGGCCCTGTCCGCGTGCGGCGCCGGTGATGAATGCGACCTTGCCCTCGAGCCGTCCCGTCATATGCCTACTCCACTCGTCGCTGAAGATGAACCCGCGGGTTGATACCGGGCGGTTAATCCGAAACTAGGGGAGGGGCATCGGGAAATCAATAGTGCGGGACAAATATTAGGTTCTGGACCACGGGAGCGCACCCGGGAGTGCGGCTGCCTACTCGCTGTTTGGCTGTGACGGTTCGAATCTCCTGGCAGGCCAACCAAATATTCGTTCTGGCATCCCGGTCAGCGGCCCGCGGAGAACTCCCGCAGGGATTCCACCTGCGCGGGGTCCAGCGACGGGCGCACCTTCTCCCGGGCCGCGGCGACGTCGGCGGCCGTCACGTCCGCGGCGTCGATCGAACGACGCATCGCCGTCAGCGCGGCCTCGCGCAGCAGGGCCACGCAGTCCGCCGCGCTGTACCCGTCCAGGTCCGCCGCCAGCGCGTCGAGGTCCACGTCGGGCGCCAGCGGCACCGAGCGGGCCGCCGACCGCAGGATGTCGCGCCGGGCGTCGGTATCCGGCGGCTCGACGAACACCAGCTTCTCCAGCCGGCCCGGCCGCAGCAACGCCGGATCGATCAGATCGGGTCGGTTGGTGGCACCGAGCACCACCACGTCGCGCAGCGGGTCGATGCCGTCGAGCTCGGTCAGCAGCGCGGCCACCACCCGGTCGGTCACCCCGGAATCCGTCGACTGCCCGCGCCGCGGCGCCAGTGCGTCCAACTCGTCGAGGAACACCAGCGAGGGCGCGGAATCCCGGGCCCGCCGGAACAGCTCGCGGACCGCCTTCTCGCTGGCGCCGACCCACTTGTCCATCAGCTCGGCACCCTTGACGGCGTGCACACTCAGCCGACCCGACGACGCCAACGCCCGGACCACAAACGTCTTTCCGCAGCCCGGGGGCCCGTAGAGCAGCACGCCGCGAGGTGGGTCGACGCCGAGCCGGGCGAAGGTGTCCGGGTGCTGCAGCGGCCACAGCACCGCCTCGGTCAGCGCCTGCTTGGTCGCCACCATGTCGCCGACGTCGTCGAGGGTCACCGAGCCGACGGCGACCTCCTCGGTCGCCGAGCGCGACAGCGGCCGGATGACCGTCAGCGCGCCGGTCAGATCGTCCTGGCACAGTCGCGGCACACCGCCGTCGCTGCTGGCCCGGGCGGCGGCGCGCAGCGCGGCCTCCCGGATCAGCGCCGCGATATCGGCGGCGACGAAACCCGGGGTCCGCTCGGCGATCGCCGTGAGGTCCAGCTCGTCGCACGGCACCCCGCGCAGCATGACCTCGAGCAGCTGGCGGCGGGTGGTGGCATCGGGCAGGCTCACCCCGAGATTGCGGTCGCACAGATCCGGGGCCCGCAGCCGCGGATCGAGGGTGTCCGGCAGCGCCGAGGTCGCCACGAACGCCGCTCCCGGGGTTGCCACCAGATCCCGCAGCTCGGCCAGGATCAGATTCGACACCGGTTCCCCGGGGCTGGGCAGCAGGGCCTCGACGTCGGCGATCAGCAGCACCCCGCCGCCTGAGCGCACCGAGGACGCCGCGTCGCGGACCGCCGCCAGCCGCGCCTCGGGTGCCAGCGCACCGACCTCCGGACCGTCGAGCTCGACGAGGCGCCGCCCCGCGCAGACGGTACGCACCAGGGTGGTCTTGCCGACCCCGGCCGGGCCCACGACCAGCACACCGAGGTTGCTGCCCGCGCCCAGGCTGGTCAGCAGTTCCGGCTGGTCGAGGGACAGCTTGAGCCATTCGGTCAGCTTGGCGGCCGGGATGTGGCAGCCCTTGAGGTCGTCGAAGCTGACCGTGCGGTGCGGGTGCGCGGGAATGGGTGCCGCCGGCGCGGGTGCCGAGCCGGGTGCGGCCGCGGTTCCCCAGTTCACCGCGGTGTTCGGCTGGACGCTGACCGGCCCGGCGGGGTCCACCGCCGCCACTGTCAGCAGCTCCGAGGTCCAGGTGATCCCGACCGCGGCCGCCAGCGCCGCACTCGCCGCCGAGGTGCCCGATCCCAGGTCGCGCGGCAGCAGCGACACGGCGTCGCCGACGGTCAATACCTTGCCCAGCAGTGCCTGGCGCAGCGCGCCCGAGGACACCTGGGCCACCTTCGAACCGGTGACCGTCACCGACCGTGCCCCGTACACCGTCACGGGTGCCACGACGACGGTCGCGTCCTCGCGCAGCCCGGCGTTGGACAGTGTCACGTCGTCGAGCAACGCGGTGCCGGCCGGGACACCGGCGGGCGCGACGCCGACGACGGCGGCCGTCGTGCGTCCCCCGGTCAGCGAGACGGCGTCCCACTCGCGGATGCCGAGGGCGGCGATGGCCTCCGGATGCAGCCGGATCACGCCGCGACGGGAGTCCAGCGCCGCGGTGTTCAGCCGCGCGGTCAGGCTGAGCCCGGTCACTGGCCGCCCGGTCGTCGCAATCCGAGGCGCCCGGCCGACCTGCGCACCACCCGGCGGTTGGGGTGCTGGGCGCGGCGGATGGCCCGCCTCGCCTGGCGCTGCTGCTTGGGTTTGTCGTCCCACACCTCGGGGTGATCGGCCAGCCAGGCCCGGGACCGCACGGCGAACGGGATGTGGATGACGTAGGCCGCGATGATCAACAGGATGACCAGGTAGCCGTACTGGATGGCCGCCGCGATGAACAGCGCCAGCAGCGCCAACAGCGGCACCGCCATCTGCCGGGGCACGGCGAAGGTGTGGATCTTGCGCATCGGGATGGCGCTGACCACCAGCAGCGAGACGCCGATCATCCAGCCGGCCACCACCCACTGCGCGGTCGGGCTGGTCCACCAGTCGCCGGGGAACTGCAGCTTGGCGGCCAGCGGGCCGATCGCGCCGATCGCGCCGGCCGGGGCGGGCATGCCGGTGAAGAACTGCTGTTCGTAGGCGGGTTTGTCGCCGTGCAGCCGGGCGTTGAACCGGGCCAGCCGCAGCACGATGCACACCGCGTACAGCAGCGCGACCACCCAGCCGACCTGCGCCAGGCCGGTGCCGTTGAAGATCGCCAGGTAGACGATGAACGCCGGTGCGACGCCGAAGTTCACCGCGTCGGCCAGCGAGTCGATCTCCTCGCCCATCTTCGAGGTGGCGTTCAGCATCCGGGCGGCCCGGCCGTCGAGCGCGTCCAGGATCGCGGCGACCGCGAGGAAGGCCATCGCCACCGTGTAGCGGCTCTCCTGGAACGCCTGGTCGCGGTTGATCGCGTCGACGCACAGCTTCACCGCCGAGAGCCCGAAGCAGATCGCCGCGACCGTCATCGCCGACGGCAGGATCCGCAGGCCGTCCTGGGGTTTGAGCCGCGGCTTCACGGGCGGATCTCCGCCAGGATGGTTTCGCCGCCGACGGCCCGCTGCCCGAGGGCGACCTGCAGCTGCGTACCGGCGGGCAGGTAGGTGTCCAGCCGGGAGCCGAACCGGATCAGCCCGTAGGTGTCGCCGAGCCCGACGTGGTCTCCGGCGGCCACGTCGCACACGATCCGCCGGGCGACCAGGCCGGCGATCTGCACGGCGATCACCTCCGCGCCGTCAGGGGTGTGGATGACGATGCTGTTGCGCTCATTGGCCTCGGAGGCCTCGGGCAGATCCGCCGAAAGGAACCTGCCGGGCTGGTGGACGGCGGCGACCACCTGGCCGCCGATCGGGGCGCGCTGCACGTGGGCGTCCAGGATCGACAGGAAGATCGACACCCGCAGCCGCGGCTCGTCGGACAGGCCGAGTTCCACCGGCGGCGGTGCCATCTCGATTAGGCAGATCTCGCCGTCGGCCGGCGCGACCACGGCACCGGGTCGGGCCGGCGGGACCCGGGTGGGGTTGCGGAAGAACGCCGCGTTGGCGGCCGCGGCGACCAGGCCGGTGGTGCGGACCCAGCGGTGCTTGTAGCCGAGCGCGGCCACCGCGAGCCCGGCGCCGACGAACGGCCACCCGGCGCGGTGCATCGGGGGAATCTGGCTACGGATTAGGTCCGCCAGATGGGCTGCTTCGGCGGTGCGGGGGCGTCTGGCCACCGCGTCAGTGTAGAGAAGCCACCGCGCCGGTGGGCCCGCGTGCCCGTCAGACCGGGTAGGTCACCCCGGTCAGTTCCTCCGAGACCTCCCACAGCCGCTGCCCGGCGGCGCGGTCGTGGGACTGGGCCGAGGAATTGACTCGCTTGGGGTGGCCCTGCAGTTCGCCGGGCCCGCCGGGGCCGTAGTACTGGCCGTTTTCGACCGCCGGGTCGGTGGCTGCCCGCAGTGTCGGCAGCGCACCGCGCTCGGCGTTCTGCGCCACCAGCGGCGCGACGAGGCGCCACCCGGGCTTGATCAGCGCGGGCAGATGCCGCATCAGCTCGGTGTCGGAGAACCCGGGGTGGGCGGCCACGGCGATGGTGTTGGTGCCGGCCAGCCGTCGGGCCAGTTCATAGGTGAACAGCAGGTTGGCCAGCTTCGACTGGCCGTAGGCCGCGACCCGGTCGTAGTTGCGCTCGAACTGCAGGTCGTCGAAGTGGATCTTGGCGCGGATCCGGTGAGCCATGCTGGCGACGGTCACCACCCGGGAGCCCGGCACCGCCAGCAGGTTCTCCAGCAGCAGCCCGGTCAGTGCGAAATGGCCGAGGTGGTTGGTGCCGAACTGCTGCTCGAAGCCGTCGGCGGTGGTTTGGCGCGGCGACGGGTACATCACCCCGGCGTTGTTGATCAGCAGGTCGATGCGGGGATGGGCGGCGTTGAGTTCGGCGGCCGCGGTGCGCACCGACTCCAGCGAACCCAGGTCCAGGCGCTGCACGGACACGTCGGCGCCCGGTGCCAGTTCCCGGATCGCATCGGCGGCGGACGCGCCCTTGCCGGTGTCTCGGACGGCGAGCACCACCGCGGCACCGCGACAGGCCAGCACCCGTGCGGTTTCATAGCCCAGTCCGGTGTTGGCGCCGGTGACCACCGCCAGGCGTCCGGTCTCCTGGGGTACATCGGCCTCGGTCCATTTGCGCATGGCACCCAACATACGGCTGCCGTCGAGTTGCGGGACGCGCACGGCGGCTTACTGTCGGTAGATGGCGATCGGTGGCGTGCTGTTCGACATCGACGGCGTCCTGGTGACGTCGTGGCGTCCGATTGTCGGCGCCGCGGCGGCGCTCGCCGCGGTGGCCGACCGCGGGATTCCGCGGGTGTTTCTGACCAACACCACCACCGGCACCCGCACCCGGATCGCGCAGCGGCTCACCGAGGCCGGGCTGCCGGTGCGTGACGACGAGGTGTTCACCGCCGCCGCGCTGACCGCCGACCACATCCGCGACCGCTACCCGGGTGCCCGGTGCTTCCTGGTCAACAGCGGGGATATCGCCGGCGACCTGGCCGGGATCGACGTCGTCTCCGCCGCCGACGCCGCAGATTCCGAGCGTCCGGACGTGATCGTGCTCGGCGGCGCCGGTCCCGAGTACGACCACCGGACGCTGAGTCGGGTGTACGACTGGATGAGCCAGGGAGTCCCGGTGCTGGCCATGCACCGAAGCACCGCGTGGACGACCGCCGACGGGCTGCGCATCGACACCGGCCTGTACCTGTCCGGGCTGGAGCAGGCGTCGGGCTACCGGGCCACCGCGGTCGGCAAACCGGCGCCGGAGGGCTTCCTGGCCGCGGCAGCGCGACTCGGCGTCGAGCCCGACGAGATGGTCGCCGTCGGCGATGATCTGCACACCGACGTGCTGGCCGCCCAGGTCGTCGGGATGACCGGGGTGCTGGTGCGCACCGGCAAGTTCCGTCAGCAGACCCTGGACCGGTGGACCGCCGACCAGTTCGCGATGGCCCCCAACCACGTCATCGACTCGGTTGCCGACCTACCGGAGTTGCTCGGCGCATAAGGTGCAGCGCATGGACGTCCCGGTGGGCTGGCTGATCGCGGCGGGGGTACTGGCCGTCGCGGCGGTGGCCGCGATCATCACTTTGACCGTGCTGCTGAGCGTTTCCCGCGGCCAGCTCACCTCGACCCGTCGGGACCTGGCCGACCTGCGCGAGAGGCAGGGCAAGCGGCGCCGCAAACTCGGCGTCGCGCCGCTGGCCGTCCGCACCGTCTGGCAGACGGCCGATTCGCTGCTGAACAAGGGCATCGTGTCGACCGTCCGCAACTCCATCGAGGACCTGGCCGGCTGGGCCCAGGTGGAGCGGCCCGACCTGGCCCGGCTCACCGCCGACGGCGACGTGACCATCGCGTTCTCCGACATCGAGGGATCCACGCAGCTCAACGAGGCCCTCGGTGACCGGGAGTGGGTCAAGATCCTGGAGCGGCACAACAAACTGGTCGGCCGGTGCGTCGACGACCACGGCGGGCACATCGTCAAAAGCCAGGGCGACGGCTTCATGATGGCCTTCGGTGATCCGCGCGAGGCGCTGGAGTGCGCCGAGGAGATTCAGGCCGACCTGGGCAGTGACCGGGTGCTGGCCTCCGGCGAGCACCCGATCCGGGTGCGGATGGGCATCCACCACGGCCGGTCGGTGCGCCGCGGCGACGACCTGTTCGGCCGCAACGTCGCGATGGCCGCCCGGGTCGCCGCCCAGGCCCGCGGCGGCGAGATCCTGGTCAGCGCCGACGTGCACAACGCCGTCGCCGGCGACCCAGAGTTCCGTTTCGGCGCCCCGCGGGCCGTCACGCTCAAGGGCATCAGCGGTGAGCAGGAGCTGTTCCCGGTATTGATGCCCCGGGCGCTCGAGGCCGCCGAATGACTACAGCTCGCGGTTGAGCACCCGAACCGCGTCGATGCGGGCCCGCAGCTGGTCGCGGTTGGCGGCGGCGACCGGCGGACCGCCGCAGCGCCGGCGCAGCTCGTTGTGGATCCAGCCGTGCGGCTTGCCGGACTTGTGGTGGGTTGCCGACACCAGGGCGTTGAGTTCGCGGCGCAGATCGCGCAGTTGGCCGTGGGTGGAGGCCAGCTTCGGCAGGTCGCCGGAGGCGGTGCGTTTCTGCAGTTGCTCGTCCTGGCGGCGAGACAGCAGGTCGCGCATCTGCCCGGCGTCGAGCAGGCCCGGGATGCCCAGGTAGTCGGCCTCCTCGTCGGAGCCGGCCGGGGTGGCGGTGCCGAACGACGACCCGTCGAAGATCACCTGATCCAGCTCGGCGTCGGCGCCCAGGGACTCGAAACCGTTGTCCTGCTCGCCTTTTTCGTCCTTGCGCTGTTCGGCCAGTTCGGCGTCGAGCGGATCCTCGTCGCCGGTGGATTCGCGGTGCGGTTTGCCTAGGACGTGGTTGCGCTGTTCCTCCAGCTCGCTGGCCAGTTGCAGCAGGTTGGGCACCGAGGGCAGGAAGATGCTGGCGGTCTCGCCGGGGCGCCGGGAGCGGACGAACCGGCCGATGGCCTGGGCGAAGAACAGCGGGGTCGACGCGCTGGTGGCGTACACGCCGACGGCGAGTCGGGGCACGTCGACGCCCTCGGAGACCATCCGCACAGCCACCAGCCAGGTCGACGTCGACTCGGAGAACGCGCTGATCCGGTCCGAGGCGGTGGGGTCGTCGGAGAGCACGACGGTCGGCGTCTCGCCGGTGATTTTGCGCAGCAGGTCGGCGTAGGCGCGGGCGGAGGTCTGGTCCGAGGCCAGGATCATGCCGGCGGCGTCGGGGACGTGCTCGCGCTTCTGGGTCAGCCGCCGGTGGGCGGCGGCGATCACGGCGGGCATCCATTCGCCGGTCGGATCCAGCGCGGTGCGCCATGCGCGGGCGGTGTGCTCGGCGCTCAGCGGTTCGCCCAGGCGTGCGGAGTACTCTTCGCCCGCGCTGTCGCGCCAGCGGGCCTCACCGGAGTACGCCAGGAAGACCACCGGCCGCACGACGCCGTCGGCCAGGGCGTCGGAGTAGCCGTAGACGTGGTCGGCCTTGGAGCGCTGGAACCCGGCGGAGTCCGGTTCGTAGGTGACGAACGGGATGGGGCTGTCGTCGCTGCGGAACGGGGTGCCGGTGAGCGCGAGGCGCCGGGTGGCGTCGTCGAAGGCTTCCCGGATGGCCTCGCCCCAGGTCTTGGCGTCGCCGCCGTGGTGGATCTCGTCGAAGATGACCAGCGTCTTGCGGTTCTCGGTGCGCACCCGGTGCCGCGTCGGGTGGCTGGCGACCTGGGCGTAGGTGACGGCCACGCCGTGGTAGTCCGACGACGTCTGGGAGTCGGAGTTGGAGAACCGCGGGTCGATGGCGATGCCCATCCGCGCGGCGGCGTTGGCCCACTGCACCTTGAGGTGCTCGGTGGGGACGACGACGGTGACCTGCTCGACGGCCCGTTCGGCCAGCAGCTCGGCGGCGATCCGCAGGGCGAAGGTGGTTTTGCCGGCGCCGGGGGTGGCCACGGCCAGGAAATCGCGGGGCTTGGCGGCCAGGTACTTGACCAACGCTCGCCGCTGCCAGCCCCGCAAGCTCTGGGTGCTGGGCGCTAGATCAGCCGGCACCCCGAGACTCCTTCCGACAACGGATTGCAGCCTAGTGCAACGGAATCCGCGGACGCATTTCCCCGCGGCGTGTCCTGGGGGGACTCGGGCGTGGCGAGCGTCCACCTACTGCACGAGCGGCCAGTGGTGTCGCGTTTCCCGAGGACTGGGTCCGTGCAGGCGTACATGGTGGAGCGTTCGTGCAGTGGTTGGCCACTCGGTCTGGCCGCCTGCGGATGCAGGGGCGACGTTGAGCCGAGTGCGAACTTCGTTGGCGTTCGCGTGGTTGCCCTCTTGGGCCCGGGTTTCAACAGCTTCACCATCCTGCGCGCGGACGGCTGAATCCTCGGCGCTGGCATGGGGTGGCGCTGATCGACGGCGGGAGGAGCTACATGCTGGTGCTCGGCTCCGCCACCCCGATCGCCCAGACTCCCCGGTCGGTCACCAAGTAGGTGGTGCCGTCGACGACGACGACGGGATTGGCAGTTGGTTTGCCTAGGAAGCCGTAGGCGTTGTTGACGGGGGTGGCCGTGCCGGTGGGATCGAGCGCCAGCGCGTAGGTCTGGTACTGGTATAGGGCGTCGCCGGTTGTGGTGATCAGATAGGTGGTTCCGTCGCTGGTGATGACGGGGGCACCGGACGGGCGGCCGGGGAGTGCCTTGCCGACCGTGGTGGCGGTGCCGTCGGCGTGCAGAGCGGTCACCCTGGTCTGCTCGGAGCTGGAGGCATTGTTGTGGCCCAGGGTGGTCACATAGGTGGTTTCGCCGACGACGATGGGGGCGGCAGCGAGGGGGCTGCCCGGAATGTCGCGGTAGGTCGTGGGGGTGCCGTCGGCGCGCAGGATGGTGACGGTCGTGGTGCCACTGTCGTCGGTGAGTACGTAGCGGGTGTTGCCGGTGCCCATGACGGACGGATTGCCGGGCCGTTCGCCGGGGAGCTGCGTGACGTTACCGTTTCCGTCGAGGGCCGTAATGTACGTTCCGGTTCCGTTTTTGCTGAGCAGGTATGTCTTTTCGCCGACGACTACAGGAGCGCCGTACGGAGTGCCGGTGAAGGGTTTGCTGGCGATGCCGCTCGGTCCGATGGCCGTCAGATTGGTCTTACTGGTGGTGCCGTCGTAGGTCGTCAGGTACGTGGTGTCGCCGACGACGACGGGGCTACCAGTTCTGTAGCCGCTGATGTCACCGACGTCGGTCACGGCGCCGTTGGCGCCGACGGCCACGACGTGTGTCCGGGTGGTGTAGTCGGTTACGTTGTAGATCTCGGTGGTCAGGTAGGTGGTGTTGCCGACGACGACGGGGTCGCCGAATCGGTCGCCCTGGAGGTCCGAGACGGGGGTGGTGCTGCCGTCCGGGTGGAGCGCCGTCACATGGGTCATATCGCCGGTGTCGGTCTGACTGCTCAGGTAGAGGGTGTCGCCCACGACCTTGGGGTTGCCTGTTCGGTCGCCGGACAGGTCGGTGAATGAGGTGGCGTGACCGTTGGCGTCGAGGACCATCACGTGGGTCGTCTGCCCGTCGGTGGTGCGGGCGACCAGGTAGCTTGTGTGCGTGCCACTGACCACGGTGAGGTTCTCGCCGGTGAGCGTGGACGTCGGGGTGGCGTTGCCGTTGGCATCGAGCGCGGTCACGTAGGTGGTGCCGCTGCCGGTTCGGGTCAACAGGTAGGTGGTGTTGCCGACGACGATGGGGGCACCGGCGCGGGTACCGGTGACCGCCGGTTTGCTGGTGACGTTGCCGTTGGCATCGAGGACTGTCACACCGGTCGGACCTACGGCGGTGCCGTTGCTCTCAGAGGTCAGATAGACCTTGTCGCCGACCCGAATGGGGTCGCCGACCACCTTGCCGTCTGGGCCGTTGTGCGTGGTGACCTGGCTGTCCTGGCCGAGAACCGTGACGTAGGTCTTACTCGAACCGGCAGTGCCGTTACCCGAGTCGGTGGTCAGCAGGTAGGTGGTGCTGCCCACGACGAGCAGATTCCCGACGGGGTTGCCGGTGATGGCGGGTTGCGTGGTGGTGTTGCCGTTGGTGTCGAGGACTGAGACGTATGTGTTGCCGAAGGAGTTGGTGATCACATAGGTGGCGTTGCCGACGACGACGGGTGACCCATTTGGCGTTCCGGTCAGCGGTGTCTGACCGGTGCTGCTGGTGCCGTTGGGACGGACCGTCGTGATGTAGGTATTGCCGTCCTTGGTGCTCAGCACGTAGGCGTTGCCAGACCTCGCATCGATGTAGGTCTGGCTTGGCTGGACCCCATCGGGCAGTGGTAGTGGCGCCGTCGCGATGCCGGTGATGTTTTCGTGAACGGTGACAGTTGTTCCGTCGCTGGCGGTGATGGTGAAGTCGGTCGTCTGGGGCACCTGGGAGGCCAGCAGAGCGGTGCGGGGCGTGGGGGTGAACGTCCAGATGCCGGTGGACTTCTCGAGTTCCACGGCGCCCACGCTCGGCTTGGGCGGGGTCGTCAATTCATAGGTCACGGTTCCGTTGGGGTTGGCGACGGTCACGTGGCCCATGATGGCCCCGGTCGCCGGGTTGGGGTACCCGTCTACCAAGTAGGAAGGACGCTCCGCATTCACGGTGACGGTTTGGGTGCTGGTGTGGCCGGAGTCGCCGATCAGGCCGAAGGTGACGGCGTTGAGGAGTCCGCCGATGCCGTGGATGTGCCAGCCGGAGCTTTCGTCGCTGGTGGTGACGGCGAATGTGTCGCTTGCTGGTGCGGTGCCGTTCCATGAGGTGGCCGGTGTGTAGGTGGCATTGCCGCTGGTGTCGACGACCAGGGTGGCGTTGCTGCTCGATGAGGTGTAAGTGCCGGGCTGGTAGGTGACGGTGTCTCCGTCGCGGTCGGTGGCACCGGTGAGCGTGAACGGGGTGGCGGCCTGCCCCTGGTTCAGGCTGAGGTTGACCGATTGTGGTGTGTCGGTGGGGGATCCGTTGTCGAAGGTGCGGCGGACCCACTCCAGCACGCCGTTGAGCAGGGGGTTATCGGGTGCGACGCCATTGCTGTTGTTGTTGAACAGGGAGCCCAGGCCGACGAGGGACAGCACCCGCTCGATCGGGTTGGAGCTCACCGTCGTCGTCGGGGTGGTCAGCGACGAGGAGGTCGTGGCCGGGGCGCTGTAGGAGGCGAACGACGGGGCCGGGGTGATGCCGATGGGCGTGCTGTTGAGGCCCGCGTCGATCTCGTTGACCGCGGATTCGTTGACGGTGAACGCGGTGAGGTCGGGCAGGGCGCTGGAGCGTTCTTCGGAGTGGGCAGTCGGGTCCAGTCGGGAAGCGGCCAGGTTCTGCAGGCGATGCAGCGGAGCAGCGGCCAGAACGTCCGGGGCGGTACTCGGCAGCCGGAAGGCGCTGCGGTGCTGGGACTGTGGGGCGACCTCGACTGCGGCGAACGTCGCGGCTGCAGGATCCGGTTGAGGATCGACGACGGTTTGCGGTTCGCGGGTCGACTCGTCGGTGATGGGTTTCGGTTCGGTGAGCCCGCGGGTGCGGGTCAGGCGCGAAAGCACATGCTGCGGGGCGTCGAGGCCGAGGTGCTTGCGGACCCTCGGTGTGGTGTCGTCGGGGCCGCGGTTGGTCTCCTGCGCGGTATTGGTGTCGGTGGTTTCGGTGCGCTCCGAGTCGGTACCACCAGTCGTGGCGGTGGTGTGTCCGGTGCCGGGTGAGGGGTCATCCGGTGTGGCCGCGGCGTGACGCTGCCGTCCGGCTGCGGTGCCGATGCGGTGAGCGGGTGTGCTGTGCTCCTGGCCGCCGGGTTTGTCCGGCGTGTGTGAGCCCGTGCCGTCGTTCCCGCCGGAGGCCATGGCGACCGGGCATCCTTCGGCGACCGCGACGCCGATGCCTAGGGCCACGGCGAGCCCGCCGACCCGACCGATGAAACGACCGTATCCAGCCATGAGACCCCCCAAGGTCAGTGACGTTGCCGCCGATTGCGCCCGCGTCGGCGGGCCGCTCCTCAGCTAATTCTTATAGCCAGCTGAACGGTACCTCAGGAAAGCCTGTCCTCATAGGCATTGGCCGCCCGAAATTTCCACCCGCTGATCGATGAATACGTCAATTCGTTGAGATAGAGGGCTTGATATGCAGATTCGGCTTGCCTGGGCTGTCGCCGTCAAACGCTGCCAGCCTCGGCGCTCGCGTCATCAATCGAAGCCTTGGTGTGTATTCACAGCAAACTGACAGCAAAAGAATCTGGTGCGAAAGGGATGGCGCGCGGTACAGCGCTGCAGGGGTTGCGGGGTCGCTACTCTCGCAGCGCGCTGCCGACGAGACCGCAGGTACCATATATGGCATGAACAAGACGACGGTGTACCTGCCGGCCGCACTTGATCTGCGACTGGAGGCCGAGGCGAAAGCTGAGGGAGTGAGCAAGGCGGAGCTGATCCGTCGGGGCATCACGAAGCTGCTGGATGAGAGTGACCGTCCGCGCAGGGCCAAGCCGCTGCCGGTGTTTCGCGGTGTGGGTGACCGCACGTTGGACGACCGCGATCGCGAGCTGACCGACGAGATCGCCGAGCGAGCGGCGCGGCGGTGATCGTCGTCGCTGACACCTCCGCGGTGCTGGCGGCATTCGACGCGAGCGAGGACGCCCACGCGCCCGCAAGGGCAGTGATGGACCTCGGGCAGTTGGTGATCTCGCCGATCGTGCTGGCCGAACTCGATCACCTGGTCCGCCGGAACTTTGGTTTCCGTGCCGCGTTGAACGCCGTGGAATCACTGACCGACCGGATTGCCGACGGCGATTATGCGCTGGCTGCGGTTACCAACGACGATCTGATCGCCGCCGCGCAAATCCGGACTGCGTACGCGGGCCTGGAGTTGGACCTCGCCGACGGACTTGGTGTCGTCATCGCCGATCGGTACCGGACCAACTATGTCTTCACGTTGGATCTGCGGGACTTCCGAGCTATCCGGCCCCTGACGCCGGGGTTCGACAGCTTCGTCATCCTGCCCGCGGGCGGCTGAAACCCTGCGTGGGCTCGACCTCGCGTCGCGAACGGGGTCGAGTCATGTGACTCTAGCGCGCAAAGTTCCTGGTCAGCTCTGCTATGTCAGACCCGTGGCGGCAGAAGCTTACGATCGCAAATATTTTGCGGATTGACCTTCGGCGCACTGGGGGACGGGGCTAACGTGGCCGTCGTCGCGGGGCCGGATTGTTGGAGGATCGGTGGAACGCCGCCGCGGAACCGTGGTCACCGATGCCTGTGGACGCTGAGATGACCACGGCCTCAACAGCCGGGACCGGGAACTGGCCGCGCTATACGAAGCGGCCGACGCGTCGCCGGACGGTTGCACAGGTAGCTCAGCCAAACCTAGGCCGGAAACGCGGTTGGCCCCCTCCGAGGAGGGGGCCAACGCGCTCTTGAGGTGAGGGTCAGGGTTGCTTGCCGTCGGTGCCCTTCGCGCCGTCGGCGCCCTTGGAGCCGGCGGTGCCGCTGGAGCTGCCGTTGGAGCCGGTGCCGGCTCGGCCCCCGCTACCACCCTTGCTCCCGTGGCCGCCCTTACCGGCAGTGCCGGTGCTGCCGGTAGTTCCGGCGCTGCCTTTGGGGCGAAGCAGACCGCCGAGACCGCCGGTGCCCCCCTTGCCCCCGACCGCCGCGGCACCGCCGTTGCCGCCGTTTCCGCCCCTGCCGCCGGTGCCGCCGTTGCCGGCCTTCGCTCCGCCCTCTGCACTGCCGCCGTTGCCACCGGTGGCGCCGTCGTTGGCGGCGTCGGCGCCGGTGCCGCCGCTGCCGCCGGCTCCGCCGTTGCCGCCGCCACCGGCGTTGCCGACCAACAAGCCACCGCGGCCGCCGTTGCCGCCGTTTCCGCCGATCGTGCCGGACTGTCCGTTGGCGCCGTTACCGGCGTTCCCGCCGTTCCCGCCGTTCCCGGCGGTACCCGCCGAGCCGTTGACGTTGCCGCCGTCGCCGCCGTTGCCGGGAGTACCCAGACCGCCGCCGTTTCCGCCGTCGCCGCCCTTGCCGCCGGTGACCGTGCCACCGGTCGCATTGCCGCCGTTTCCGCCGGCGGCGCCGTTTCCGCCGGTAAGCGTACTGGCGGATCCGTTCCCGCCCCTGCCGCCGGCACCGCCGGTGGCGCTCATCCCGTCGGTGCTCACCACGTTCTGACCGTTGCCACCTTTGCCGCCGTTGGGGGAGGCGTTGTTACCGCCGGCTCCAGGGCCGCCTTGCGCGCCGATAATATTGCCGGCATCCTGCTTATCTGCGCCACCGGCTGCGCCAGCGGTGTTCGTGTTGCCGTTGGTGGGTGCCAAGTTGGCTCCGTTGAGTCCGTTGTAGCCCGCACCGCCCTGGCCGCCTTCGCCGCCGTTGCCGAAGAACATGCTGGCATTGCCGCCGTTACCACCGTTGCCGCCCGCCGTACCGGAACTCACGTTCCAAACCCCGGCAGCGCCTGCGCCGCCGTTCCCACCGCTGCCCAACAGCAGTCCGGAGTTGCCGCCGTTGCCGCCGTTGCGCAGTGCGGGCACATTGCTTCCTATGCCAGGCGCGCCGTCGCCCCCGTTGCCGAACAACAGGCCGCCCCGGCCGCCGTTGACGCTGGCATACGCCGAATTAGCGACGACGTCAGCCGCGGTGTAGCTGTAGCCGTTTCCGATGATCAGACCGGCGTTAGGGTTCGCGGCGGTGCCGTTGCCGACGAACACGCGGATGAATTGGGCGATCGGGTTGTCGGTGAGGCTCGAGCCCAGAACGCTGGTGGGCAGACCGAAGTTGGTTACGGCCGAGCTGAGATGATTTACCGGGGCGAGCAGTTGTCCAAGCTGAGGGGTCACGCCGCCGGACGCGAACAGCGACGACAGTGCGCTCGTGTCGGCGGACTCGGCCGGTGTGACGGCGTCCGCGAGCACGCCGGGCAGGTGGATCAGCGACGCGATGGGACCTGCGCCGGTGCCAGGGAACTTGAGCGTTTGGTACAGAGGTACACCGCCGATGCTCCCGACTTGCATCTTGGTGTCGATGGCCAGCGCGTTGAACATCGACGTTCCCTGACTGAACACGCCGCCGAACTCGAGGTCGAGTTGAGTCGGGTTGACGAACTCGATCCCGAGCGTGTTGATCAGCGAGGTGACATTCAGGCTCTGACCTCCATTGAGGAAGGCATTGGTCATCTCGGCGGGGATGTCCAGCAAAGTCGCCAGGGCTGACTGCGCGTCGTCACCCTTGAGGGATTCGACGATGGTCTGGGCGTTGGCGATCAACACCAGGGCCGGGCCGATGACCGGACCGACGGCGCCGAGTAGCAGACCGCTGAGGGCGGTGCTGGTCAATGGCATCAGAGCGGCTGCAAGGTCGGACTTCGATGCCACGAGCATCGGGCTGTCCAACTGCGCCCAGATCCCGGCGTGAGATTTGTCGAGGGTGGTGACGTCCTCGGCGAATGGGGCGGCCACCGCGGCCTGCACGTTGGCAACCTGCTGGCGCACGATGGCCGGGATGTCGGGGAGTTGGGACAGATAGAGGAGTTGGTTGTTCAGGATCTGCCGGAAGAACGGGAAGGGATTCTCGAGCTGAGTGTCGGCGAGCCCGGTGAGGTTCGCGGCGGTGTTGTCAAATGCCACCTGCCAAGCGGCGAGGGGGTCGATTGAGGCTTTGAGGTCAATCGACCGGGACGCCGACGGGATGTTGTTGGCCGCAAAGGCGGTGGGAATGGCGGGCGGTGAAACGAGGAGAACGGACGTACCGACAATCGCCACTCCGGTGGTGACGTACGGGCGCAAATGTCGGCGCAAATTCATCTTCATTCATGCTCCTCAACGGGCTGTGGGTTTAGGTTCCGCTGGACGGTAACTGAAAGAAAGCTGAGTGTCACTCAGACTCGTCAAATTTTCTAACTCTGCTTATGGTCATTCGAATTGAGGAGAATAAGTCGAGTCATGTGTCTCTAGCGGCCCGTCTTTGGATCCGGTATTAGCCCTGTTTACCTGGGATACCGAGCCCGCGAAGGGCGTCGGCGACGTTTTTGAGAGAGGCGGAGCGAGGAATTTATCCGTCGAGAGTCGCAACGTTGGGGATGGTTCGCCGGCATCTGAAAAAGTAGAGTCAACTGACTCTAGCGCTTTATCCTCAGGTTCCCCTTAGTGCCCTTTCCCCGCACCCATTCATTTCGCCGGACTGATCACGGCAATTACAGCGGCAATTCCGGAACCCGTTATGCTCCTCGGTCCGAGGCGGCCACGGAAAGCCGCATAGTGAACGGTTCGATGGCGCTGGTGATGCGCCGCTGACGGAGGGATCGCGAATGATCGACGACCGAGCCGGAGCTGGCTTCAGGACCGGGCAACTGGCACTCGCGGTGGCGCTGGCGGCGGTAGGGCTGGCGGGCTGGGGACTGTTACGTCCGCCCGTGCAGATGCCTCCGCCGTCGCAGCCGCAGCCCTCGGACCAGCAGATCGCCGACGCGAAGACCCGCGCCTGCACGGCGTTCGACATGGTCGTTCGGGCGGTGTCGACACAGACGAACATTGACCTGGGGGCAGACCCCGTCGCGCAGCGCGCCGTCGCGGGAAATGCGCGACTCGCTACGTTCGCGGGCGGGGACTATCTGCGTAACAGCGTCGATGCAGCCACCGCGACCGAGCTGGCCGGCAAGCTCCGATCCTTCGCCGATCAACTGCAGACCGTGGGCATGTATCAACTCCTCGAGGTGACCAACAGCGATGCCGCACAGGCTGGAAGGCTCGCCGAGGTGAGGGCCGCCAGCGTGGACCTCAGCAAACTCTGTCAGTGACGGGCACTCGTTGAACGAAGACAACGAGGCCGTCTGAGGGTCGTCGCGCGACGCACCGCGTAGCATGCCGAGGAAGGGGGCCGAGTTCTTGCGTGGAGGTGTGGTGGACCGGCGGTCCCACTCTGGCCTCGGCACCCCTAGTTGGGTGGTCGGCCGGGCACAGGAACTGGCAGCGCTGAACGCGGCGATCGACGTCGAGTCGCGCGGTGACGCGATTCTGATCTCCGGGCCGCCGGGAATCGGGCGCAGCACCCTGCTCGGCCTCGCCCGCGACCGGGCCCGGGTGCTCGGCCGACTGGTGCTCAGCGTCTCCGGCGTGCCGCAGGAGCGTGCGACGCCGTTCGGTGGGGTCCACCAACTGCTGTGCGCGCTGGCCGACGAACACGGCGTCGCCCTGGCACCCCGGGACGTACTTGCCGAGCGCGCCGATGTCGCGACGGTGGCCACCGCATTGCTGGAGCTACTCGCTGGGCTGGATCGCTCGGTGCTGCTGAGCGTCGATGACCCGCGTTGGCTCGATCGCCGGACCCGCGACGTCCTGCAATTCGTGGCCCGACGCAGCGCCGGGCGCCGGCTCACCATCGTGGCCGCGCTGCCTCAAGCAGCCGGCCGTGAGCTGCTGGACCGGGACCGGGTCACCGATATCGCGCTGGGACCGCTGGACCGCGCGGGCGCCGAGGAACTCCTGGATCGCCGACCTGGCGCGCCGTCTGGGATGCGACGCGAGCGGCTACTGCTGCAGGCCGCCGGAAACCCTGGGGCGCTGGTCGAATTCTGCTCGGCGCTCGCCGACGAACCCGGATTCGCTCCGGTGTCGGAGCCGCTGCCGCTTCCCGCGGACCGTCTCGCTGTCTACCGTCGCCTACTCGAGGATCTGCCGCCGGCCACCCGGAGCGCGCTGGCGGTGCTGGCGGCTGCCTCCGACGACGACCTGTCCTGCCTGGCGGTCGGCGCGGTGGTTGACCTGGGTGCGCTCGCGCCCGCCGAATCGGCCGGGCTGGTGCGGATCGACGGCGACCGGCTGTGTCCCCTGAACCCGCTGATCCGTTCGGCTGCGTACCACTGCGCCCCATTGACCGAACGACTGGACGCCCACCGCGCATTCGTCGAACACCTGGTGGCTCAGCCCTACCGGGCCGCCTGGCACCGGGCGAAGGTGGTCAACACCGACGTGGAGCTGGCCGACTGGATCGACGGCGCGGCACCCGTGCTTCAGGCCTGGGGCGGCCAACTCGCGGCAGCGTCGCTGCTGCGCCGGGCCGCGCTGCTGAGCGCCGACGGCGACCTGATCACGGGCCGCCTGATCAAGGCGGCTCGATGCGCCCGATATGGCGGAGACCCGTTGTGGGCGAGGGAACTCGCCGATCGTGCGTTGCACGGAGCGGGTACCGAACGCCTGCAGGTGCAAGCGCTGAGCGAACGCGCCCTGGCGAGTACCTGGGACGTCGACCTGCCGCGGACGATCGGGGTGCTGTGCTCCGTGGCCGAGGAAGCCGTCGCGATCGACCCGGTGCTGGGCTGGGAGCCGATCCGGGCGGCGGCCACCGCGACGTTCCTCGGCGGCGACGTCGGTGCGCGCGCGGCGCTGGCCCGAGGGTTGCGCCTGCTAACGGCTGCCGATCCGAGCCCGTCGCTGCAGGCAGCGGTGTCGCGGGTATGGGTCCGGGCGGTGTCGGATCCCGTGTCTGCCCAAGCCGATGCCGCCGAGATCAGCCGGCTGGCTGAGCAAGCCGAGGAGCCCGAAGACCTGGAGGTCCTCGGTGCCACCGCCTGGCTGGCAGGCGAGCCGGGGACCGCGCTCGGCTGCCTGCTGCGTGCGCTGCCGGCCGAAACCTCCGACGGCTCGCCGCCGGGCACCCCGCTGGTATTGATGGCATTGTCCTGGATCTACCTCGGCACCGCTCGATGGCACGAGGCGCTACGCACCGCCGAGGACATGTCCCGGCTCGCCAGGTATTCCCGTCAGCCGCTCGTCGGCGCGGTCGCCGAACTGATCCGCGCCGCCGTTTTGGCCAGACGAGGCGAAAGTGCGGCCGCCCGAGCCCATCTCGACTCCGCGACCGGAATGGCCGATTGCCAGGGCGCTTCGGCGCTGGCGGCATGCGCGCATCTGGTGCTCGGTACGGTCGCGCTCAACGAGGATCGCCCGGAGGCCGCGTACGCGGAGTTTGGCGCGTTGTTCACCGGGCTCGGGGAACCATCGCACGGGCACTTCTCTTATCTCGGCGTGCCGGATTGGGCGGCTGCCGCGGTTCGGCTCGGGGACACCGCCGAGGCCGTCCGGCAACTGGATGCCATCGTGGGCCTGTTGCCTGAGCGGCGATCGGCACGCACCGATCAGCTGGTCGCCCATGCGCGAACGCTGCTGCAGCCCGCTGAGCCGATCGCCGACGCCGTCGAAACGTTGGCCGATCCACGCGGCGAGACCTGGCAGTTCGAGCGGGCCAAATTCCGGCTCACCGTTGCAGGCTGGTTTCGTCGTAACTACCGTCGAACTGAGGCGCGTCGTGAGTTCTCCACCGCGTTAGCGGTTTTGGAGCGTTTAGGCGCGCGGCTGTGGATTGATGCCGGGACCAAGGAGTTGCGCGCGACGGGTATCCGACGCCCAGCCGACAAGACCGGCGTAGTCAAGCTGAGTCCCCAGGAACATCAGGTTGTTTACCTGGCCAGCCAGGGCATGACCAACCGGCAGATCGGATCGCTGCTGAACGTGTCGGCGCGCACCGTGTCCGGGCACCTTTACCGCGCGTTTCCGAAGCTGGGTGTCACCAACCGTCGGCAGCTCAGAGACATCGAACCGCCAACAGGATTGTCCGGCAGCGTGACCCGTGTCAGGTGAAAAGTCGTGTGCCCCCGCTGGATTGGCGAGGGCGCACGGTCTCCTCCGGCTATTTCGTGGTTGACGCCTTCGTCTTCTTGATGCCGGCCGCCGTCAGCCCGTGGTTAATGTCCTTCTTCAGCCGGTCCGCGCGCTTTTGGAGGTTGTTGCCGATTTGGTTCACGGCCGCGGTGATATCGCCCGTCTTGAGCTTGTCGGTGACCAGCTTTCGGTTGCCCTGGATCTTTGTGAGACTGCGCTCAGCCTTGCTGAGCGGCTTGTTCAGGGCGCCAAGGCCGCTAGAGTCCGACACCGCGCCGAGCGGATCCTTTAACAGTGCTTTGGCATTCTGTTGCACCTGGCCGATGTTCAGGCTTGTGGAGGTGCTCGGGGTTTTCGACCGGATCAGCGCGGAACCCGTTGGTGCGCTCAGAGTCGTCGATCCGGGCCTGATGGCTTCGGAGATTTCTTGGCTGAGGTGCATGGCCGAGGCAAGGGCGCCGGGGGGTGTGCCTGTGATGACAAACGGAGGCGAGAAGGTGATCCCCTGCCACAGTGAGGTGCCTTGGCTCAGAACTCCTCCCAACACCAGGTTGGTTTTCGTAGAGGCGAGCGAACCGGCCAGATTTATCCCGAGCAGGCTCAGAAGTGGGTTGAGCGGAAGTGAGGGGCCGCCATTGAGGAAAGCGCCCGTCATATTGGCCGGGATGTCGATCACTGTCTCCAGGGCTTTTGTCAGCTCACCGGAGGAGATCTCGCCGACGGATTTCCCTAGGTTGTCGGCCAATGACACCACCGGACCCAGCGCTGGCCCGGCGAGTCCGAGGAGGAGGCCGGTGGTCGATGTCGTGGTGAACTCGAGCAGGCTCTTTTGCCAATCCTGCAGTGGTGGATCGGTGACGCCGGTGGTGTTCAGCACAGTGTTGAGGACGAGGATCTGAGCAAAGGTCAGGTTTGAATCGTCGCGGGCGAACGGTGCCGACACCCCCGCGCTCAAGTTGGTCCACATCGAGCTGGCGATGCCCAACACGTCGGGCAGCATCGCCAGGTGGTCCAGCTGGTTGGCAGCGATGGCCTGACCCAGGGTGAACGGTCCCTGACCGAGGGAGTTCGCCAGCCCGTTGAGGTTGGCCCCGGCATTGCTGAAGACGGACTGCCAGGCGTCGATCGGGTTGTAGGAGGCGGTCAGCGCGTAGGAGGTGCTGGACACGGGGACGGTGGCGGCGGCGTGGGCGACCGGCGGGCTGACCGGGGCGAGTGCCACGGCACCGGCTGTTGCCACAGCCGCGGTGTAGAGAATGGTGGACCGGGTTGCCCGCCTGAGTGCGGATCGACGGACTACTTCGGACATGGTGGTCTCCCTCTCCCTCTCCCGCCACCGACTACCGGTTGCGGACCCTGCATGTCGCCGACCGCCCCGGGGAAACGTGATCCACATCACGGCTAGCGTCCCTAGAGTCTGAGACGCGGCTAAGTCGTTTGATAGAGACAGATGACTCTATTTTCGGCTCTTTGACCTGCTGTTAGCCGTGTTCGCAAAGTCCGTGGGAGAAGCTGGACGTCGCGCTGAGACTGAGAATTAGATGAGGTGAACCTGAGAATAGGAGGGCCCGTCGATGGTCATCCCGGTGGCGCATCGTCGGCCGCGGCCGCCCGTGGGCCATGTTTTCAACGTTCTGTCAGCGCGTACACAGCTCCGGGGCCTTGTGGCCCTCATACGCTTCCCAGATGCACTCCCGACGGCGGTTCCTCACCCTTGCGGCCGGCACCGCGCTGGGAGTGGCGGTCGCCGGCGCCCCGCGCGGCTGGGCGGACCCGGCTCCGACCCTGGCGGCCGGCCTGGCCGGGCGCGCACCGACCGCGTGGGGGACGGCGATGCCGGGCATCGTCTCGTGGTTCAAACCCGACGGCAAGCAGATCGCGCTGACCTTCGACCTCTGCCCGGGTGGCTACGACGACGCCTTGGTCAGAACGCTCGTCGCCAACAAGATCCCGGCCGTGCTGTTTCTCAACAGCCGGTGGATCGACAAGCACTTCGGCCAGGCCACCGAACTGGCCGCCAACCCGCTGTTCGAGATCGGCAACCACGGCACACGGCATGTGCCGCTGTCGGTCACCGGCCGGTCGGCCTACGGCATCGCCGGGACGCGTTCGGTCAACGAGGTGGTCGACGAGGTGTGGACCAACCACCAGAAGATCACCGCACTGACCGGCAAGGCGCCGACCTGGTTCCGTACCGGAACGGCCCACTACGACGACGTCGCCGTGGCCATCGTCAAACAGCTCGGTGAGACGCCGCTGGGCTTTACCGTCAACGGCGACGGCGGGGCCACGCTGAAGCCGCCCGCCGTCGCGGGGAACCTGACCGCGGCGGCACCCGGGTCGATCGTCATCTCCCACATGAACCACCCCGAGGCGGGCACCGGCGCGGGCTACGCCCTGGCGATCCCGAAGATGCTCGCCGCCGGCTGGCAGTTCGTGGCGGTCAGTGCCGTCGCCGGGCGGTAGCCGCGGCCCGAAATTGCCGTCCGGGCGCGACCTGCGGCGCATTTAGCCTCGAAGAATGGACTCCGATCGCCGCCCGCGCGTCGGGCGGCGCTGGTGGCTCATCCCGCTGGTCGCCGTGGCGGCGTCGCTGACGGCCTTCGTGCTCGCGATCGCCGGGTACTTCACCTGGGCACTGCTAAACCTCGAAGACGCCGTCGGCTACCAGCCGATCGACGAGAAGACCGCCGCCCGCGCCATGAAGAACCGCAAGGTCGGCATCCCGGACGGTTTCGCGTTCGTCGACGGCGCCGCCTACTACGTGTTCTCCGGCGCCGACAGCTACTGGGCGCGCTACCGCGCCCCGGGAGACTTCGCCGACGCCAAGTCTGCGGTCGCCAAGGCCAATCCGCACTTCCCGGCGCTGCGCGACATACCCTGCGACGACCACTACCTGCATAGTTTCGGCGAGCACGCCAAGCTGAGCTGCACCCCGACCACCCGGACGGCTGTCGTCGTCGCCTACGCCGGGGACCATCCGAAACCGGTGACGGACAAATACCCCGGCGCCTCCGACGTCGAATCGCTGCTGGTCGTCGACACCGGCGCCGGCGTCCTGCTACTTGTCTCGTCCGCCGGGCACTGACGCGTCAGCATCGTCCAGAGGCGATCATCTCCTCGCGGTCGACGACCTTGATCCGCTCCCGGCTCTCGGCCTGACCGAGCGCCGTCTCGTGGGCATCCAGGGCTTCCCACTCGGACCAGGTCGTGTAGTCGACCCCGCTGCCGCGCAGCTGCTCGAAGATGGACTCGGGATCGGCGATCTCGGGGGCCGCGATGTCCGCCAGGTCGGCGAGCAGGCTGTGCACGGTCTCCGACGCGTCGGATTTGGTGTGCCCGATGAGTCCGATCGGCCCGCGTTTGATCCAGCCGGTTACGTAGACGCCGGGCACCTGCCCGTCCATGTCCTGCACCCGGCCGGCCTCGTTGGGGATGACGCCGTCGTGGTGGTCGAACGGTACGTCGGCCAGCGGCGAGGACAGGTAGCCCACCGCGCGGTACACCGCTTCCACCGGCCAGTCCTTGTACTCGCCGGTGCCGCGCACGGTACCGTCACCGGTCAGTTCGGTGACCTCGGTGCGCAGCCCGACGACCTTGCCGTCCTCGCTGAGGATCGCCACCGGCGCCTGACACAGGTGGATGTGAATCCGGTGCGGCGCCCCGGTCGGCTCCTGGTCCAAGTACTTCATCATGGTGTCGACGACGAGCTTGATCGACTTGGTCTTGTTGATCGCCTGCTGGCTGCCCTCATCGATTTCGAAGCCCTCCGGGTGCACGATCACGTCGATGCTCGGGGAGTGCGACAGCTCGCGGAACTCCATGGGGCTGAACTTGATCTGCGCCGGGCCGCGGCGGGCGAACACGTGCACGTCGGTGGCCTGGTTGGCGGCCAGCCCGCGATAGACGTTGTCGGGGATGTCGGTGGTCAGCTGTTCGTCGGCGGGCTTGGCCAGCATGCGCGCGACGTCGAGGGCGACGTTGCCCGCGCCCAGGACGGCGACATGGCGGGCCTGCAGCGGCCAGTCGCGCGGCACGTCTGGGTGCCCGTCGTACCAGGACACGAAATCGGCGGCGCCGTGGCTCCCGGGCAGATCGATGCCCGGAATGTCCAGCGGCCGGTCTTTGCGGGCGCCGGTGGCGAAGATAACCGCGTCGTAGTGACGGCGCAGGTCGGTCAACTTGATGTCGGCGCCGTAGTTGACGTTGCCGATGAAGCGGATCTCTTCGCGCGAGAGCACCCGGCGGAGCGCCTTGATGATCTCCTTGATCCGGGGATGGTCGGGCGCGACGCCGTAGCGGACCAGGCCGTAGGGCGCCGGCAACCTGTCGAAGACGTCGATGCGGGCCCCGGGATGTTCGTTGGCGAGGATGTCAGCGGCGTAGATGCCGGCCGGCCCGGCCCCGATGACTGCGACGCGGATAGACCGCATGAACACGCTCCTTGCTATGAGTAAGCCAAGCCTAAGTAGTGGGGATCGTTATGTGCGTGCCACGTGTTGAGATCCCTGTCACGCCGCCCCCGCGGCGAAAGTGATGGCCCACCCTACCGGCCAGTAGCTAACTTTTTCCACTCGTGCCGGTGGCCTGCGGCGGAGTCCGGCGAGAGGTCACCTCACGAGCGCCTATCCAGTAGCATTCGGCCCAGGGGTGCGGGGAGCGCCCGGATATCGAGGGGGAGACATGGCGAAACTGCTGCTGACGGTCAAGATGATGGCGGTCGGGGCCGCGGTCGGTGCGGCACTGGCCGGCATGCCGATCGCCGCCGCCGACGACGACACCGACGGCAACCCACCTGTGGAGGCCGGCGCCGCTGCCGACAACGGCGGGACGCCCGACGAGCAGGGGCAGGGCAACCCGGTTCCCAAGGTCAGCATTCCGGATTACAGCAAGTATGGCGATTTCTATCAGAAGCCCGGCCAGCAGCCGGGGCAGTACAAGCTGGTGAACCCGAGCCAGGGCGCTTTCTGGGCCTGCTACAACGGGGTGCTGAGCTACCTATACGCCGGCAACCCGATGCTGCCGGGTGCGGTGATGTCCGACCCGTCGACGTGCGCGTAGCCGTCGTCGTCGTACGCCTTGGGTGAAATCCTTCCGGGTGCCACGCCGTGTCCTTGCACTCTCCGATGGCGAGTGCTAAGAATGCAGTTGGCACTCGCCATTGGTGAGTGCTAGGTCGGGACGGTGAGGCCGGGCCCCTAATGCCCATAGCCGTCCGTCGCGGGCACTGCACCCGGCCGGTGAGGAAAAAGTCATCCCAACCGGAGGAAATACTTCGCAATGGCCAAGACAATTGCGTACGACGAAGAGGCCCGTCGCGGTCTCGAGCGGGGCCTCAACGCCCTCGCCGACGCGGTAAAGGTGACGCTGGGCCCCAAGGGCCGCAACGTCGTCCTGGAGAAGAAGTGGGGCGCCCCCACGATCACCAACGATGGTGTTTCCATCGCCAAGGAGATCGACCTGGAGGACCCGTACGAGAAGATCGGCGCCGAGCTGGTCAAGGAAGTCGCCAAGAAGACCGACGACGTCGCGGGCGACGGAACCACCACCGCCACCGTGCTGGCCCAGGCCCTGGTTCGTGAAGGTCTGCGCAACGTCGCGGCCGGCGCCAACCCGCTCGGCCTCAAGCGCGGCATCGAGAAGGCCGTCGAGAAGGTCACCTCGACCCTGCTGGCCTCGGCCAAGGAGGTCGAGACCAAGGAGCAGATCGCCGCCACCGCCGGTATCTCCGCGGGCGACCAGACCATCGGTGACCTGATCGCCGAGGCCATGGACAAGGTCGGCAACGAGGGTGTCATCACCGTCGAGGAGTCCAACACCTTCGGCCTGCAGCTGGAGCTCACCGAGGGCATGCGGTTCGACAAGGGCTACATCTCGGGCTACTTCGTCACCGACGCCGAGCGTCAGGAAGCCGTCCTGGAGGATCCCTACATCCTGCTGGTCAGCTCCAAGATCTCGACCGTCAAGGATCTGCTGCCACTGCTGGAGAAGGTCATCCAGGCCGGCAAGCCGCTGCTGATCATCGCCGAGGACGTCGAGGGCGAGGCCCTGTCGACCCTGGTGGTCAACAAGATCCGCGGCACCTTCAAGTCCGTCGCCGTCAAGGCCCCGGGCTTCGGCGACCGCCGCAAGGCGATGCTGCAGGACATGGCGATCCTCACCGGCGGCCAGGTCATCAGCGAAGAGGTCGGCCTGTCCCTGGAGACTGCCGACGTCGCGCTGCTGGGTCAGGCCCGCAAGGTCGTCGTGACCAAGGATGAGACCACCATCGTCGAGGGCGCCGGTGATTCCGACGCCATCGCCGGCCGGGTGGCCCAGATCCGCACCGAGATCGAGAACAGCGACTCCGACTACGACCGCGAGAAGCTGCAGGAGCGCCTGGCCAAGCTGGCCGGCGGTGTTGCGGTGATCAAGGCCGGAGCGGCCACCGAGGTGGAGCTCAAGGAGCGCAAGCACCGCATCGAGGACGCGGTCCGCAACGCCAAGGCCGCCGTCGAGGAGGGCATCGTCGCCGGTGGTGGCGTCGCCCTGCTGCAGTCGGCTCCGTCGCTCGACGAGCTGACCCTCGCCGGTGACGAGGCGACCGGTGCCAACATCGTGCGCGTCGCGCTGTCGGCCCCGCTGAAGCAGATCGCCTTCAACGCGGGCCTGGAGCCCGGCGTTGTCGCCGAGAAGGTCACCAACTCGCCCGCCGGCGTCGGCCTGAACGCCGCCACCGGTGAGTACGAGGACCTGCTCAAGGCCGGCGTTGCCGACCCGGTCAAGGTCACCCGCTCGGCGCTGCAGAACGCGGCGTCCATCGCGGCCCTGTTCCTGACCACCGAGGCCGTCGTCGCCGACAAGCCGGAGAAGGCCGCCGCACCCGCCGGCGACCCGACCGGTGGCATGGGTGGCATGGACTTCTAAGTCCGCATTGCTCGGGAAGGCCCGGTCTGCTTCGGCAGGCCGGGCCTTCTGCATGGCTGGGGGTCGCTCGGGCTGCATTTTCCGCCCGAATTGGTGCCCCGAGGGGTGCTGGAGCGCAACTAGCGTTGCAGCTGTGACCGTGCCGACCGAGCCCGCGCGTAATTCCGGGCTCGACGGCTTCACCCGCACAGTCTTCGACCGGATGCCGCTGCTCAACGCCGCACTGCTGCTGTGGGTACTCGTCAGCAGTGCGGTTGCCGGCGCGGTGATCGCGGCGTGGTTTCGCGCCCCTGTGGTGTTGGTCGAAGGCGGTCTGGCTCTGACGCTGACCACCGTGCTCGCTCGACGGCAGCCGCCGGGCCGGCCGCGCTGGTTGCTGACCGTCGAGGCGGTGACGCAGGTCGTGCTGTGGTTGGCGATGGCGGTGTTCGGCGCCGCCGTCGTCGACAACCCCGCTCTCCTGGACCCCATCCCCGAAGAGGACACGTCGGTGCTGGTCAGGATCTTCGGTCGCGGTGCGCTTGAGGTGAGCAATCGGCTCTCCGAGTGGGCGTATGTCATCGCATGTGGGTCGTGGCTGGTCTTGCTTGTCACGCTGGTGGTCGCTCGATGGATCCCCGCCGTCGGCGTGCCCGGTACGTCGGACGAACCGACTCGCTGATGCGAACCCGCAGGGTGGGTAGCGTGAGGTGATGATCGATCACGTCGGCATCAACTGTGGCGATTGGGTTACTGCCCAAAGGTTCTACGACACCGTGCTCGGTGTGCTGGGTTACACCCGGCAGATGGATCACGGCGTCGCGATCGGCTACGGCCGCGACGGGCACCCGAGTTTCTGGATCGCCGACGCCGCCGCCGGTGAGGCCAACGGGCCCAATCGTGAGGTGCATCTGGCGTTCCAGGCCTCCGACATCGCCGCAGTCGACGCGTTCTACGACACCGCGATGCAGCTCGGCGCAGAGTCGCTGCACATGCCCCGGCGCTGGCCGGAGTACCACCCCGGCTATTACGGCGCCTTTGTTCGCGATCCCGACGGCAACAACGTGGAGGCCGTCTTCCACGGTGCTCCCGCGGAGTAAACCCTACGCCGGAGCGGACTGGCGGCCGCGGATCAGTTTCCCCGGACGGGCCGTCGTCGGGACCCCGTTCTCGGCGATGACCTCGCCGGAGACCACCGTCGCCACATACCCGTCGGCACTTTGGTCCAGCCGTCGTCCGCCCCCGGGCAGATCATGGACGACGACGGGCCGGTGCAGCCGCAGGCCGTCGGCGTCGAGCACATTGAGATCGGCCTTGTAGCCCACCGCGATTCGGCCGCGGTCGGCCAGGCCGGCAACGCGCGCGGGTACCGATGTCAGCTCGCGCACGGCAGCCGGCAGCGACAGTCGCCCCGACGGTCGGTCGCGCACCCAGTGCGTCAGCAGGTACGTCGGGAACGAGGCGTCGCAGATCATCCCGTAGTGGGCGCCACCGTCGCCGAGTCCCAGCACCACGTCGTCGCGGCCGATCAGCTCTGCGACGGTGTCCAGCGAGTTGTCCCGGAAGTTGGCCAGCGTCACCAGCAGCATGGCGTGGCCGTCGTCGTCGAGCAGCCGGTCGTAGGCCTCCTCCAACGGACTGACGCCGCGCGCCCGGGCCCGGGCGGCGATCGACTCCGACGCCGCCGGTTCATAGTCGGGTGACTCGCCGAGTGGGAACATGTAGTCGAAGGCCTGCGACGCGAACATCAACGGGTGCCCGTCGGCGCTCGGTGTATCGGTCAGAATGCGTTGCCGCACTTCCGGTTTGTGCATCAATGCAACGCGTTCGGCCAGCGGTAGGTCGGCGATCTGCCGGTAGCTCGGGTAGGTGATGAACGGATTCCCGGACAGCTGCAGGCCCAGCACCAGTCCGATCGGCCGCGGGAAGATCTGCCCGGTCACGTTACCGCCGTTGGCATTTGCCTTCTCCACCATGGCCAGCGCATCCAGGTACAGCGGGGGACCGGCATTGCCGATCGCCATGGTGAACGTCACCGGCAGCCCGACCTCGGCGGCGACGTCGAACACCGCCGACAGTGCGCCCTCGTAGTCCTCGGCCAGCAGGTCCGGCACGAACTGGATCAGTCCGCCGCCGGCGTCTTCGACGCCACGGGCGATCGCCTCGATCTCCGCATACGACGCCTCGTAGCTCGGGATAGGTTGTCCACCAGAGGTTTTGTGCAGGGTCAGCCGCGACGACGCAAAGCCCAGCGCGCCGGCGGCCACCGCCTCGGCGGCCAGCTTGCGCATCATCGCCAGGTCCTCGGGGGTGGCGACCTCGCGATCCACCCCGCGTTGCCCCATCACGTACACCCGAAGCGGCGAATGCGGCAGGAACGCCGCCACGTCGATGTCACGGCGCCGCGAATCCAGCGCATCGAGGAACTCCGGGAAACTCTCCCAGTGCCACGGCAGGCCGTCGACCATCACCACGCCCGGGATGTCCTCGACGCCGGCCATCACGTCGACCAGCACCTCGTGGTCCTCGGTGCGGCACGGCGCAAACCCCACCCCACAGTTGCCCATCACCACGGTGGTCACCCCGTGCGCCGACGACGGGTTGAGTCGCTCGCTCCAGATCGCCTGCCCGTCGTAGTGGGTGTGCAGGTCGACGAAGCCGGGGGTGACCAGCAACCCTGTCGCGTCGATCTCCCGGCGGCCGATGCCCGTCACCGCCCCGACCTCAACGATGACCCCGTCGCGGACCGCGACATCGGCGGTCACCGGTGGGTTGCCCAGGCCGTCGACGACGGTGCCGTTGCGGATGACGAGATCGAAGGTCATACCGACGAATCTACGACTGTCGATCCGGCGCCGGTAGCGTGTGCGGCCATGCGATTGCTGTTCCGTTGGTGGCCGGTGATCGGGCTGCTGTTGATGATCGGCCTCGGCCGCTGGGTGGGCCGGGGCCCGACGGCGGTGGACCGCTACTTCCTGCGCGACAACACCGCCATCTACGACTGGCGGCTGGTGCTGCTGGTGTTCACCGACGTCCGAGTGGTTACCGCGGCCTGGGTAGTGGGTATCGCGGTGACGTTCTGGCAAAGGCGCTGGCGGCCGGCGCTGACCATCGCCGTCACCGCGCCCGCCGCCACCTTCCTGGTGGCTGCCTGCAAACAGGCCTTCGGCCGGACCAAGGGCGCCACCTTGGCGTATCCCAGCGGCCACACCACGATGCTGGTGGTCGTTCTCGGGTTGCTGGTGATGGCCGCGGGCTGGGCGGCGTGGACGCTGGTCGCCGCGTCGGTGGTGACCGCACTCGGCATGGCGGGCCAGGCGCTGACCTACCACTATTTCACCGACACCGTCGGCGGTCTGCTGCTGGGCACCGCCGTGGTCGCCGCGGCGGCGGTCGTGGCCGGCTGCCCACCGGAATCCGTCGAGCCTCGCCGAACCGCCGGCGTGCCAGACTGACACGCGTGCGAACCATTCTGACCGGCCTGCTCTGGCTGCTGACGACGCTGACCCTGGCTGTCGCCGTACCGGCCGGCTGGGCGCAGCAGAACCTGATCCGCGCCGACGGCTACGCCGCGCTGGCCCAACGTGCGGCTTCCGACCAGCAACTGCAGGCCGCGGTCGCCGGCCAGCTCAGCACTCAGATCGTCAACCTGGCCGGTACCGAATCCGACATCAAGCCGGCGGTGATCCGAGTGGTCGCCACCAGCTACACCCGCAGCTCGGCGTTCCCGGCCCAGTTCGCCCAGGCCAACCGGTACGCACACCGCTGGCTGTTCACCAACACCATCTGCTCCGACGTCGATGAACGCGGCCGCTGGGTGATCGACCTGGCGCCCATGCTGGCCGACTCCGCGTTCCAGCAGACCCTGACCGACTACAACATCACCGTGCCGACCACCGTGCCGGTGCCACTGACCGAGAACGCGCCGTCAGCGTTGCGTCCCGGCGCGCTGCGCTCGGCCGCGGTGTGGGGACCGTGGATCTCCATCGGCGCGGGGGTACTGGCTGCCGTGTTCGCGGTGCTGATGCTGTGGTCGTCCCGACGGCTGGGCCGCGGGCTCACTGCCCTCGGGCTGTCCGGACTGCTGGTCGGCGGCGCGGGCTGGGCGGCCCTGGAGATCGGCCGCGGCAAGGTCGAGAACGCCCTCAACCAGTCCGCGCCCGACGTCCGCCAGGCCGCCGACGCGGTGGTCGCGACGGTGACCGCCAGCACCCATCAGTGGTTGAACCTCGCGCTGGTCATCGGCGGCGGGCTGGTGGTGGTTGGGGTCATCCTCACCCTGCTCGGCGGCCTGCGCCGCGCTCACTGAGGACCGGCCACGCCCCCTGAGTACAAAACGTTGACCGTGGGCGGCCGACACATGGACTATCCAGTTGTCGCGCCCCACACGTGAACATTCGGTACTGCTACGCGGGGTGGTCGTCTCGGGTGGCTCGAGTCAGGCTCCGGTTGAAGCAGCCCGACCTCTCCTCGCGGAAACTACACCGCTCGTCGAGTCAGGCTGGGCAACATCACCTGGTCCACCAGGTCGATCACCGTCTGATCGCTGGGGGGAGTGCGCGGCAGCAGATGCCGGAACACCAGATAGCCGGGCAATACATCCCAGAGGTCGTCGTTGATCACCGCCACGTCGATCTCACCCCGGGCGACGGCCGCGTCGAGCACCGCGGTGATCAGCGCCCGTCGCTGGGCGAAGAAGGTCTGCAGCGCCGCGCCGAGCTCGGGGGTGCGGGCGATCTCGGTCAGCACCGCGCGCACGTTGGCGGAGTGCTCACCGGCCTGGTCGCACACCTGGTGCCCAATCGCGATCAGATCCCCGCGCAGCGATCCGGTATTCGGCAGCGTGGCGTAGGAACGGGTCCCCTCGATGAACGCGGCCACCACCAGATCGGCCTTCGACGGCCAGCGCCGGTAGATGGTGGCCTTGGAGGCCTTGGCCTCGGCGGCCACCTCATCGATGGTGAGGCCGTCGTAGCCGTGCTCCTGCAGCAGGCGCAGCGTGACGCCGAGGAATTCCACCTCCCGCTCCGACCACGGCGACGGCGGCGGGATGGTTGCGACCGGGGTACCCACCCCCCGACCATAGCGCCGCGGCTGCCCGTCCGGGCTTGAACAGTACGGTTCAGTACCGTACTGTTACCGACCATGCGCAGGCGACTTTGGGCCACCCTGCGGCGCCACTGGACACTGGTCGTGCTGGTCGTCGTGGTTGCCGTGGTCGGACTGACCGTGTCCCGGCTGCACGGCATCTTCGGCTCCAACAACCGGATCTCCGCGCCCAGCGTGGAATCCATCGACAACGCCGACTTCAATCCCAAGCGGGTGACCCTGGAGGTGTTCGGCTCGCCGGGCTCCACCGCGACGGTCAACTTCCTCGACGAGCAGGCCCAGCCGCACCGCGTCGACGACGTGACCCTGCCGTGGAGCCACGAGCTTGTCACCAACGACCCGACCCTGTTTGCCGACCTGCGAGCGCACGGCGGCACCGGCTCCATCGGATGTCGCATCATCGTCGACGGAATCCTCAAGGACGAGCGGTCCGTGGACCTCGCCGGTGGCTATGTCTCCTGTCTGGACAAGACGGCATGAGCGACACCACCGTCACCGACGAACGACCCGAGCCCGACGCCCACGCGCTGCCGGCGCGGCACTCCCGGCCCGCCCAGCTGATCCGCCGGCTGGCGGTGCCGATCCTGCTGATCTGGGTCGCCATCGCCGCGGCCACCAACGCGCTCACCCCCCAACTGGAGGTTGTCGGCGAGGCCCGCTCGGTGCCGATGAACGCCCACGACGCGCCGTCGATCCAGGCCATGCTGCACATCGGCAAGGTGTTCAACGAGTTTCACTCGGACTCCTCGGCCATGGTGGTGCTGGAAAGCGACGAGCCCCTCGGCGATGCCGCCCACGCCTACTATGCGCAACTGGTGAAGTCCCTGCGCGCCGATGAGCATCATGTCGAGCACGTCCAGGACTTCTGGGGCGACCCGCTGACCGCCGGCGGTTCGCAGAGCAAGGACGGCAAGGCGTCCTACGTCCAGGTGTACCTGTCCGGGAACCAGGGCGAGGCGCTGGCCAACGAGTCCGTCAACGCGATCCGCAAGATCGTCGCCGACAGCAACCCGCCGGAGGGCCTGCGCGTCTACGTCACCGGGGCGGCGCCGCTGCTCGCCGACGAGTTCGAGATCGGCAGTGAAGGAACCGAAAAGGTCACCGGGCTGACGTTCGGCGTCATCGCCGTGATGCTGCTGGTGGTGTACCGCTCGCTCGCCACCTCGCTCATCATGCTGGCGACGGTTCTCGTCGAGCTGGCCGCCGCCCGCGGCATCGTCTCGACACTGGCCAACTCCGGCATCATCGGCCTGTCCACCTATTCGACCAACCTGCTGACCCTGCTGGCCATCGCGGCCGGAACGGACTGGGCAATCTTCCTGGTGGGCCGCTATCAGGAGGCCCGCGGCGCGGGTGAGGACCGAGAACAGGCCTACTACACGGCCTTTGCGGGCACGCTGCACGTCATCGTCGGATCCGGATTGACCATCGCCGGCGCGGTGATGTGCCTGAGCTTCGCCCGGCTGCCCTACTTCCAGACCCTGGGCCTGCCCGCCGCGCTCGGTGTGCTGATCGTACTCATCGGCGCGTTGACCCTGGGCCCCGCCGCGCTGGCGATCGCATCCGGATTCGGTCTGATCGATCCCAAACGCGCCATGCGCACTCGCGGCTGGCGCCGGATCGGGACGGCGATCGTGCGCTGGCCCGGACCAATTCTGGTGGTATCGCTGATCATTGCGTTCATCGGCCTGCTCGCGCTGCCCGGCTACAAGACCAACTACGACGTGCGGCCCTACCAACCCGAGTGGGGCCCGGCCAATATCGGCTATGTCGCCGCCGAACGGCACTTCTCCGCCGCCCGGCTCAACCCCGAATTGCTGATGATCGAGGGCGACACCGATCTGCGCACCCCGGCAGGCATGCTGCTGCTGGAACGTGTCGCCAAGTCGGTGCTGCACACCCGCGGTATCGCGCTGGTGCAGTCCATCACCCGGCCGCTGGGCACGCCGATCACCCACACCTCGATCCCGTTCCAGCTCAGCGCGCAAAGCGCGGGCCAGATCATGAACCTGTCGGCGCAGACAGCCCAGTCCTCTGATCTGCTCAGCCAGGCCGGAGAGATCAAGAAGACCATCAACATCCTCGACCAGCAGCTGAATCTGCAGACGCAGAGCGCCGATGCGACCCACGAGCAGGTCCAGGCCTTCCACGACACCGTCACCACCGTGCGCAACCTGCGCGACAAGATGGCCGACTTCGACGATTTCCTGCGCCCGATGCGCAACTACTTCTACTGGGAACCGCACTGTTTCGACACTCCCGCCTGCGCGGCGATCCGCTCGATCTTCGACGCGCTCGACGGCATCTCGGAGCTGTCCGACCGCTTCGACGCGATCACCTCCAGCCTGGACAAGCTCGACAAACTGCAGCCGCAGCTGGTGGCGCTGCTGACACCGCAGATCGAATCGCAGAAGCGCAATCTTGAGCTTTCTCTGTCGAATTACGCGCTGACCAGCGGTATGACGGCGCAGGCGAGTGAGGCGACGAAGAACGCCACCGCGTTGGGTCAGGCCTACGACGAGGCCAAGAACGACGACTCGTTCTACCTGCCCCCGGAGGCGTTCGACAACCCGTCGTTCAAACGCGGTCTGGAGATGTTCCTGTCGCCCGACGGCAAAGCCGCCCGGATGATCATCACGCACGAGGGTGATCCCGCCACGCCGGAGGGGATTTCGCACGTCGACGCGATCCGCGACGCGGCCTTCGATGCGGTCAAGGCGACACCGCTGGCCGACGCCAAGATCTACATCGCCGGAACCGCGTCGACCTACAAGGACGTGGCCGACGGTGCCCGCTACGACCTGCTGATGTCCGCGCTGTCGGCACTCGCGCTGATCCTGGTGGTGATGATGTTCGTGACCCGCAGCCTGGTAGCCGCGCTGGTCATCGTCGGCACCGTCGTGCTGTCACTGGGTGCGTCGTTCGGATTATCGGTCCTGGTGTGGCAGTACATCTTCGGTATCCACCTGTTTTGGATCGTGCAGGCGCTGGCCATCATCCTGCTGCTGGCCGTCGGTGCCGACTACAATCTGTTGCTGATATCGCGGTTCCGCGAGGAGGTGCACGCCGGACTCAACACCGGGATCATCCGTGCCATGGGCGGCACCGGTGCGGTGGTGACCGCGGCTGGGCTGGTGTTCGCGGTGACCATGTGCTCGTTCATCGTCAGTGACCTACGGGTGCTCGGCCAGATCGGTACGACCATCGGGCTCGGTCTGCTGTTCGACACGCTGATCGTCCGGTCGTTCATGACGCCGTCGATGGCGGCCAAGCTGGGCGTCTGGTTCTGGTGGCCGCTGCGGGTGCGCCCGCGCCCGGCCAGCACCATGCTGCGCCCCTACGGGCCGCGGACGGCCGTCCGGGAACTGTTGGGGATCAAGGGTTCCTAGGCCAGCTCCTGGTGCAGGAACCGGTAGGTCAGGGCCGCCTTGAACGCCGCCTGGGAGTTGTCGGCCGCCCCGGCGTGCCCGCCCTCGATGTTCTCGTAGTAGCGCACCCGGTGTCCGGCGACCTCCAGGGCCGCCGTCATCTTCCGGGCGTGTCCCGGATGTACCCGGTCGTCACGGGTCGATGTGGTCATCAGCAGTGCCGGGTAGCGCGCATCGGAGGAAATGTTCTGGTACGGAGAGTATTCGGAGATGAAGCTCCACTCCTCAGGGTCGTCGGGATCGCCGTACTCGGCCATCCAGGAGGCTCCGGCCAGCAGCTTGTGGTAGCGGCGCATGTCCAGCAGCGGCACGCTGCACACCAGCGCCCCGAAGAGCTGCGGGTACTTGGTCAACATGATGCCCATCAACAGGCCGCCGTTGCTACCACCCTGGGCCCCCAGTAGCTCGACGGTGGTGATGCCGCGATCCACCAGATCCCTTGCCACGGCGGCGAAGTCCTCGGCCACCAGATGTCTGCCCGATCGCTGTGCCTGGGTGTGCCAGCGGGGCCCGTACTCCCCGCCGCCGCGGATGTTGGCCAGGGCGTAGGTGCCGCCGCGCGCCAGCCACAGCCGGCCCAGCACCCCCGCGTAACTCGGCAGCGACGAATTCTCGAAACCGCCGTACCCGCCCAGCAGTGTCTTTTGCGGGCCGGTCCGTCCGCGGTGACCCACCACGAAATACGGCACCCGGGTGCCGTCGTCGGAGGTGGCGAAATGCTGCTCGACGGACAGGTCGTCAGCGTCGAACATTGCCGGGGCGCTTTTGATCTCGGTCAGCTCGCCGTCCACCGGTCCGCACAGCAGACGGGACGGCCGGTCGAAACCGCAGGTGTCCAGGAAGACCTCGTCGCCGAGATGGTCGGCGGCCACGATCACCGTCGTCGAGTTCGGCGGCACGCCCGCGATGTCGCGGCGCTCCCAGGTGCCCGGGGTGACCACCTGGACGTGCTGGATCACGTCGCGCAGCGTGACCAGCAGCATCCGGTCGCGGGTCCACACCGCGCTGGACAGGAAGGTGTGCTCGTCCGGGGTGAACACCGGATCCAGATTCGTCACCCCGGAAAGGAATTCGTCGTAGCGTGCGGCCAGCAAAGACCCCGCCGGGTAGGTGTGATCGCCGACCGTCCAATCCGAGCGTGGCCGGATCAGCAGCCAGTTGCGGTGAACGCCGATGCCGGCGTCGGTAGGAACGTCGAGGCGGACCAGTTCGTCGCCGTCGTCGTCGCCGGAGACGAGCCGATACCGCTCGCTGTTGTAGAAGTCCAGCGCGCGGACCACCTGGGTCTCCTCGAAGCCGGGTGTGCGATCGCACCAGGCCGACACGCTGACATCGGTTGCCGCGCCGCTGAACAGCGTCACGGCCTGCTCCAACGACTCGCCCCGGCGCCACCGCTTGACCACGCGCGGGTATCCGGAATCGGTCAGCGATCCCGGGCCGAAATCGGTGCCGATCAACACGGTGTCCTCGTCGACCCAGGCGATATCGGTCTTGGCCTCCGGGACGCTGAATCCGTCGGGCACGAATTGCCGGGTGGCCATGTCGAATTCCCGGATGACGACGGCGTCCGACCCGCCGCGCGACAACGCGACCAGCGCCCGGGTCAGCTCCGGTTCGATGACGTCGGCACCGGCCCACACCCAGTTCTCGTCCTCCGCGGCGGCCAGCGCGTCGAGGTCCAGCAGCACGTCCCAGTCCGGGTTCTCGGTGCGGTAGGACTCCAGCGTGGTGCGCCGCCACAGTCCCCGGGGGTTGGCGCCGTCGCGCCAGTAGTTGTAGAGCAGTTCGCCGCGGCGGCGCACGTACGGGATGCGGGCGTCGGTGTCGAGGACCTCCAGCGCCTCGCTGCGCATCTGCTCGAACTTGTCGTCGCACAGCTCGTCGAGGGTGGGCTGGTTGTGCGCCCGCACCCAGTCCAGGGCGGCGTCCCCGGTGATGTCCTCGAGCCAGAGGTGGGGGTCGTTGTGATCGGCCATGGCAGCCATTGTGGCCGGTGCCGGTCAATCCGCGCCGCGCCGCTCCCGGGCAACGGGGGAGAACACACGTACTGTCGAAGGATGATTCCGCTTCCGCGGGCACCCATGCTGGCCGCTGCGATGCTGGTGGGCGTCGCGGTCGGAATCCTGTGCGCGGTGCTCGCCTCGCTGCTCGTGCATGCCCCGGTGCGCGCCGATCTGGTGGTCGCTCTGGTGCTCGGGGTGCCCACCGGGCTGGGGGTGCTGACCCTGTTGGTGTCGGGCCGGCGCTGGGTGACCGCGGCCGGCGCATTCCTGCTGTCGATCGCGCCGGGCTGGTTCGCGGTCCTGGCGCTGATTCAGGTGACCCATGGCGGCGGGTAGTTCGGAGGCCGGCGCCGAGGCCCCGGAGAGCACCGAGGACGTCAAGAGCGGGGACGCCACGACCGGGACCACCGAAAACACCGACACCGGCGCGCTGCCCTACACCGAGCCGCACCCGGCGCCCATCTTCGACACCGGCCCACACCCGCAGTCGCTGCTGGGCGACGACGCGATCCCGGGAACCGGGGCGTCGGCGGCGGTGGAACCCGCCTCGGTCCCGGTGGCCTCTGCCTGGGCGTTCTCCGACGAACCCCTGCAGTGGCGGGCACCCGAGCCGTTGCCCGAAGCCAGCGAGGTCGCCGACGACCCCGCGCCGGCCAGCGGCCGGCACGCCAAACCCGACTCCGGCCCGCTGGCCGCCGAGAGCCTGTCCACCGATCCGGACGAGGGCGCCCTGACCCCGCGGCCGGCGCGCGAGGACACCGGCGCACTGGCGGCGCGCCCGCGAGCCGCCGCGGTGCCCGTCGTCGTCCCGGGCAGCTATCAGAGCCTGCGCTACTGGCAACTCGCGGTGACCCTGGCCGGAGTGTGGCTGTTGGCCGCGGGCATCGGCGTCGGGCTGGCCTACTGGTGGGTCCACGACCAGGACAAGACCTGGCCGGTGTTCACCGTGCTCGGCTACACCGTCGCCGCCGTGGTCGCCGCGCTGGTGGTGTCGATGAACGAAGCGCGCCGGGTGTGGATCCGTGCGCTGGGGCTGGCGCTGATGACCGCGCCGTTCGCCGCCGGAGCCGGTGGCGGGCTGTTGATCGGCGCCTACCTGTGGCACTGGCTCACACCCTGACCGAGGTCACGGTCCCGTAGCCGTGGCGGGCCTCGGCCGATAGGGTTAGCGCGTGAGCCACTATGACGTCGTCGTCCTCGGAGCCGGTCCCGGCGGTTACGTAGCCGCCATTCGCGCAGCCCAACTGGGCCTGTCCACCGCGATCGTCGAACCCAAATACTGGGGCGGCGTCTGCCTGAACGTCGGCTGCATCCCGAGCAAGGCGCTGCTGCGCAACGCCGAGCTGGCGCACATCTTCGCCAAGGAGGCCAAGACATTTGGCATCAGCGGCGAGGTCAGCTTCGACTTCGGCGCGGCGTTCGACCGCAGCCGTAAGGTCGCCGAGGGCCGGGTCGCCGGCGTGCACTTCCTGATGAAGAAGAACAAGATCACCGAGATCAACGGCTACGGCCGGTTCACCGACGCCAACACGCTGGCGGTCGAGCTGAACGACGGCGGCACCGAAACCGTCACCTTCGACAACGCCATCATCGCCACCGGATCGTCGACCCGGCTGGTGCCGGGCACAGCGCTGAGCGACAACGTCGTCACCTACGAATCCCAGATCCTGACCCGCGAGCTGCCCGGCTCGATCATCATCGCCGGCGCCGGGGCGATCGGGATGGAGTTCGCCTACGTCCTCAAGAACTACGGCGTCGACGTCACCATCGTGGAGTTCCTGCCGCGCGCGCTGCCCAACGAGGACGCCGAGGTGTCCAAGGAGATCGAAAAGCAGTACAAGAAACTCGGCGTGACGATCCGCACCGGCACCAAGGTCGAATCCATCACCGACAACGGGTCCGAGGTCACCGTCGTCGTCAGCAAGGACGGCAACACCGAGACGCTGCGGGCCGACAAGGTGCTCCAGGCCATCGGGTTCGCCCCGAACGTCTCGGGCTACGGGCTGGAGAACACCGGCGTCGCGCTGACCGAGCGGGGCGCCATCGGTATCGACGACTACATGCGCACCAGCGTGCCGCACATCTATGCAATCGGGGACGTCACGGCCAAGCTGCAACTTGCCCACGTCGCCGAGGCGCAGGCCGTCGTCGCCGCCGAGACCATCGGCGGTGCCCAGACGCAGACCCTCGGTGACTACCGGATGATGCCGCGCGCGACGTTCTGCCAGCCGCAGGTCGCCAGCTTCGGGCTCACCGAGGAGCAGGCCAAAGCCGAAGGCTACGACGTCAAGGTCGCCAAGTTCCCGTTCACCGCCAACGGCAAGGCGCACGGCCTGGGCGACCCCACCGGCTTCGTGAAACTGATCGCCGACGCCAAGTACGGCGAGCTGATCGGCGGGCACCTGATCGGGCCCGATGTGTCCGAGCTGCTGCCCGAGCTGACCCTGGCGCAGAAGTGGGACCTGACGGTCAACGAATGCGCCCGCAACGTCCACACCCACCCGACGCTGTCGGAGGCACTCCAGGAGTGCTTCCACGGGCTGGCCGGCCACATGATCAACTTCTGATGCGGTGGCTGGTGGCGGTCGCGACGTTGGGGCTGCTGACCCTGGCCTCGGCGACCGCATACGCCACACCCGCGGCGCCGGACGTCTCGACGCTGCCGACGGTGCCCGACGAGGGGTTCCGCGACAGCGTCGGCAACCTGTACTTTCAGACGCCCGGCGGTCTGCTCTGCGCGATTCTGACCACCGAGCGGACGGCCGGCTGCAGCGGCCGGCTGCCGTCTGCGCCCGACGGCGCCAACGAGGTGACCCTGACCGGCACCGGCGCCACGTTCGAGGTGGCCGACGCCCCCCGCTTCGTGCGGGCATCCGGGCCGGCCGCACCGGTGCTCACCGAGGGACACCGACTCGTCGACGGCGACCTCACCTGCGCGGTGACGACGGGCACCACCAGCTGCGTCACCGGTTCACCCGCCGCGCACTGGTTCGTGCTGTCGGCCGACGGCAGTGGAATCGGCCCGTCGACACCCGGGCTGCCCGCCGGTTTCCCGGACCCGCAGAACTTCGTCGTCGCCGACGGCAACTACATCGTCGGCCAGGGCGCCAAGAACATCTTCCCGACGTTCCACGTCGGCAACGGCCTGACCTGCCAGATCCGCACGTTCAGCGGCGGTTTCGTCGGCTGCAGCGGGCCGCTGCCGGCCGCCGCGGGCGGCAAGCGGACCGTCGAGTTCGAGCTCACCGGTTCGACTCGGTTCGTCGACGGTGAGCGCTACGCCAAGCCGGACTATCCCGGTGAGATCGAGACCCTGCCGGCGGGGCAGTCGGTCAGCGGCACCGGCGGCGGCACCTGCATGGCGCTGGCCGACGGCGTCGCCTGCTACGCCGTCCTGGCCGACAAGTTCACCGGTTTCGTGGTGGACAGCTCCGGAGTGCGCACCTACCCCTGAGTGGTGCAGCGAGACCCCACCCGTCGTCCCAGCCGGGGCGCCTAGTCCGGGAAGTCCAGCGGGATCTTGAGGGTGTTCATGGTGGCCGAGAGGCCGTCGTACTGGGCGGCGAGCAGACAGAATTCGATCTGCTGGCGGGTGTCCAGGTGCTTGGTCAGCTCGGCCCAGGTGGGTGCGGAGATTTCCCGGTTGAGGATGAACTCGTCGGTGGCGCGCAGCAGCGCCCGCTGCCGATCGGTCAGGCCGGCGGCGTCCGGACCGGCGAAGATCCGCTCCTGCAGTTCGGCATCCACGCCGCGGGAACGGGCCAGCCGGCGGTGCTGCTGCAATTCGTATTCGCAGTCCCGCAGCGCACCGACTCGCAGGATCACCGTCTCGGCATCCGGGCGGGGCAGCCTGCCCCAGTACAGCAGCACGCCGGAGAACGGGAGCCAGCTCCAGAACAGCAGCGAATGCCGGGACAGCACGTTGAACAGCTGGAACTGCGGCGCCCGGATGCCGCGCGCACCCAGGCGGCAGATCAGCCAGTTGATCGGTCCGACGTCGCGCAGACCGCTGGAGACCGGCACCCGAGCCGGTTCGATGTCGCTCATCAGGGCAGTCTGGCACAGGTCCGGTGCGGCAAACATCCGCGTCGACCGGGTACCTGCTGCCCGGCTCCGGGAGCCGGGTCTCAACGACGGCCGTCGGGGTCTTTGACCAGGTACGGCGACACCGTGGAACGGTGCTCGTCGAGGTCCAGGGCGCGGCCCAATGCGGGGAAGGCGCGCTGGGCGCAGTTGTCGCGCTCGCACACCCGGCAGCCCGCCCCGATCGGGGTGGCAACAGCGGCCGACTGGTCACCGGAGAGGTCCAGGCCCTCGGAGTAGATCAGCCGGTGGGCGTGGCGGACCTCGCAGCCCAGCCCGATGGCGAAGGTCTTGCCGGGCTGGCCGTAGCGCGCCGGGCGCCGCTCCACGGTGCGCGCCACCCACATGTAGTGCCGGCCGTCGGGCATGGCGGCGATCTGCACCAGGATCTTGCCCGGGTTGCCGAACGTCTCGTAGACGTTCCACAGTGGGCAGGTGCCGCCGGCCGAGGAGAAATGGAAACCGGTGGCGGACTGGCGTTTCGACATGTTCCCGGCGCGGTCCACCCGGACGAACGAAAACGGCACTCCGCGCATCGACGGGCGCTGCAGGGTGGACAGCCGGTGGCAGATGGTCTCGTAGGACACCTGGTAGAAGGCCGCCAGCCGCTCCACGTCGTAGCGGAAGTTCTCGGCGATGTCGTGGAACTGCCGGTAGGGCAGCACCGTGGCGGCGGCGAAATAGTTGGCCAGCCCGAGCCGGGCCAGCGTGCGCGACTCCTCGGAGGTGAACTTGCCCTCGGTCGCGTACCGGTCGATCAGCGCGCCGTACTCCAGGTAGGCGAGCTCGGCGGCCAGCTTGAACACCTGCTGGCCCCCGGACAGGTGCCCGTTGAGCTCCAGCGTCTTGGTCTCCGGGTCGTAGTGGTGCAGCAGGTTGTCGCCCAGGTCGAAGCGCCGCACGATCCGCACCCCGTGCATCTGGGTGAGTCGCTGCGACAGGTCGCCGGCGAGGTCCCCGCGGTGCATCCGCATCCGCGCCGTCAGTTCCTCGGCGGCGGTGTCGAGGTCGTGCAGATAGTTCTGCCGCTCGTAGAAGAAGTCGCGGACCTCCTCGTGCGGCATGGAGATGGCACCGGTGCCGCTGCCGTCGTTGTACCGGGCCTCGGTAGCGGCGGCGAGTTGCGCGGTGGTCAGCCGGTAGCGCCGGTGCAGGTTGACCATGGCCCGGGCCAGCGACGGGTGCGCCGACACCATCTCCGCGATCTCGGCGACGTCGACCTCGGCGTCGATATCGCGATCCAGCGTGACCTCGCGCAGCTCGGCCACCAGCCGGGTGTCGTCCTGGGAGGAGAAGAAGGTGGCGTCGACGCCGAACACGTCGGTGATGCGCAGCAGCACCGGCACGGTCAGCGGCCGCACATCGTGCTCGATCTGGTTGAGGTAACTGGGGGAGATGCCGAGCTTCGCGGCCAGCGCGGCCTGGCTGTAGCCGCGTTCGCCGCGCAGTCCACGCACGCGGGAGCCGACGAACGTTTTGGGCACGGTGCCAGCCTACGTCGGTATCGGTGCTGGTGAACGCCGGTGCGGCCGACCACCGGGCGCGGACCCCGCGACTTTTGGCATGATCGCCGAGGTTGGGTCGACGAGTGGAGACGAGGTTGCGACGATGAGCGAGCAGAGTGGATCCGGACTGGGCAAGACGCTGATGCCGGTGCCCGAGGGCCATCCCGACGTCTTCGAGCGGAGCTGGCCGCTGCGGGTCGCCGACATCGACCGCACCGGCCGCCTGCGGTTCGACGCCGCCTGCCGCCATATCCAGGACATCGGGTCGGATCATCTGCGGGAACTCGGCTACGAGGCGACCCACCCGCTGTGGATCGTCCGGCGCACCATGATCGACCTGATCGCCCCGATCGATTTCACCGACACCCTGCGGGTACGGCGCTGGTGTTCGGGCACCTCGACCCGCTGGTGCGAGATGCGGGTGCGCATCGACGGCCGCAAGGGCGGCCGGATGGAGTCCGAGGCGTTCTGGCTCAACATCAGCCGGGAAACCCAGGGCCCGGCGCGGATCTCCGACGACTTCCTGGCCGGGCTGCGGCGCACCACCGACGTCGACCGGCTGCGGTGGAAGTCCTATCTGAGTGCGGGTGCGCGCGAGGATGCCGTCGAGGTCAGGCCCTATCCGGTCCGGGTGTCCGATATCGACCTGTTCGACCACATGAACAACTCGGTGTACTGGTCGGTGGTCGAGGACCATCTGTATCGCCACCCGGAGCTGCTGGAGCGGCCGCTGCGGGTGGTCATCGAGCACGACGCGGCGGTGGCGCTGGGCGACGATCTGGAGATCCTCACCCATGTGCACGAGCCCGGTTCCACCGATCGGTTCGGCGACGGGCTCGGTGATCGCCCTGTTAAAACGCTCACATATGTCGTCGGAGCCGACGTCAAGGCGATCGCCGCCCTGCTTCCGCTTTAACAGTACGTTTGTCCGGTATTTCTCCGCACTGACCTGCGTAGACCTTGTTACCAATCGGTAGCTACTGGAACGGTTAAGCGGCGACTTTCTTCGCAGAGTTAGCAAACTGGTCCGCCGAGCTTGCCAAAGTTGGCAATGTCAGGGGGTGGACCTGCGCATATGCGACGTGGCACTCTCTTAGCAGCGCACCAAAGACGTTGCAGGGGTGTTAGCAAGCCGGCGATCCCGGCAACACCCAAGCGACAGGCAGTCAAGAAGCACAGTCCGTCGAAGGAGTACCGCAAGTGTCCACCGTTGGCACCCCCAAATCCGCCGAGCAGATCCAGCACGACTGGGACCACAACCCCCGCTGGAAGGGCATCACCCGCAGCTACACCCCCGCCGACGTCGTCGCCCTGCAGGGCACCGTCGTCGAGGAGCACACCCTGGCCCGTCGCGGCGCCGAAGTCCTCTGGGACCAGCTGCACGACATGGACTTCGTCAACGCCCTCGGTGCGTTGACCGGCAACATGGCGGTCCAGCAGGTCCGCGCCGGCCTGAAGGCCATCTACCTGTCCGGTTGGCAGGTCGCCGGTGACGCCAACCTGGCCAGCCAGACCTACCCGGACCAGAGCCTGTACCCGGCCAACTCGGTGCCGCACGTCGTGCGCCGGATCAACAACGCCTTGCTGCGCGCCGACGAGATCGCCAAGGTCGAGGGTGACACCTCGGTGGAGAACTGGCTGGCCCCGATCGTGGCCGACGGCGAAGCCGGCTTCGGTGGCGCCCTCAACGTCTACGAGCTGCAGAAGGCGATGATCGCCGCCGGTGTCGCGGGTTCGCACTGGGAGGACCAGCTGGCTTCGGAGAAGAAGTGTGGTCACCTCGGTGGCAAGGTGCTGATCCCGACCCAGCAGCACATCCGCACCCTGACCTCCGCGCGCCTGGCCGCTGACGTCTCCGACGTCCCGACCGTTGTCATCGCCCGCACCGATGCCGAGGCCGCCACCCTGATCACCAGCGACGTCGACGAGCGCGATCAGCCGTTCATCACCGGTGAGCGCACCGCCGAGGGCTTCTACCACGTGAAGAACGGCCTGGAGCCGTGCATCGCCCGCGCCAAGGCCTACGCCCCGTACTCCGATCTGATCTGGATGGAGACCGGCACCCCGGACCTGGCGCTGGCCAAGAAGTTCGCCGAGGGCGTCAAGAGCGAGTTCCCGGACCAGATGCTGGCCTACAACTGCTCGCCGTCGTTCAACTGGCGCCAGCACCTGGACGACGACACCATCGCCAAGTTCCAGCGCGAGCTGGGCGCGATGGGCTTCAAGTTCCAGTTCATCACGCTGGCCGGCTTCCACGCCCTCAACTACTCGATGTTCGACCTGGCCTACGGCTACGCCCGCGAGCAGATGAAGGCCTACGTCGAGCTGCAGGAGCGCGAGTTCGCCGCCGAGGAGCGGGGCTACACCGCCACCAAGCACCAGCGCGAGGTCGGTGCCGGCTACTTCGACAAGATCGCCACCACCGTGGACCCGAACAGCTCGACCACCGCGCTGTCCGGTTCGACCGAAGAGGGTCAGTTCCACTAATTCGATATGCATGCAGGCCCCGCCCGGCCCGTTCTGGGCGGGGCCTGTCGCATAATCTCCGCCGACCGACCGGCGACGAAACTTTCTAGCGACGAAATTTCAAGCTGCGAGAACAAGGGATGGGAACGACGTGACAACGAAAGCGATCGAGCGGGTCGGCATCGTCGGTGCCGGGCAGATGGGTTCCGGTATCGCCGAGGTCTGCGCCCGGGCCGGAGCCAACGTCAAGGTCTACGACACCACCGAGGCGTTCGTGACCGCCGGCCGCACCCGGATCACCAAGTCGCTGGAGCGCGGGGTGAGCGCGGGCAAGATCACCGAGCGGGAACGCGACCGGGCCCTGGACGGACTGTCGTTCACCACCGACCTCGCCGACCTGGCCGACCGCCAGCTCGTCGTCGAGGCCGTCATCGAGGACGACGCCGTCAAGGCGAAGATCTTCGCCGAGCTCGACGCCCTGATCACCGACCCCGACGCGGTGCTCGCCTCGAACACCTCCAGTATCCCGATCATGAAGATCGCCGCCGCCACCAAGAACCCGTCGCGGGTGATCGGTCTGCACTTCTTCAACCCGGTGCCGGTGCTGCCGCTGGTGGAGCTGGTCAGCACGCTGGTCACCGACCCCGCCGCCGCGGACCGCGCCGAGGCGTTCGCCGACGGCGTGCTGGGCAAGCAGGTCGTCCGCTGCTCGGACCGGTCCGGCTTCGTCGTCAACGCGCTGCTGGTGCCGTTCCTGCTGTCGGCCATCCGGATGCGGGAGGCGGGTTTTGCCAGCGTCGAGGACATCGACAAGGCGGTGGTGGCCGGGCTGTCGCACCCGATGGGCCCGCTGCGGCTGAGCGACCTCGTCGGCCTGGACACCCTCAAGCTGATCGCCGACAAGATGTACGCCGAGTTCAAGGACCCGTTCTACGGATGCCCGCCGTTGCTGGAGCGCATGGTCGAAGCAGGGATGCTGGGCAAGAAGTCCGGCCAGGGATTTTATCGCTACTAGGCGGCTACTGCTGGGTAGGAAATCGAAATCTCACAGGCACCTGTTCTATTGTGGGATGAAATAAGTGACTGGCGTCTCAATGCGGCAAGTTAGGTGTGTGTTCGGAAATGTCTCAGGTTGAAGCGGACCTTGCGCCGTACTACGAGGAATCTCAGTCGATCTACGACGTCTCGGACGACTTCTTCGCGCTGTTCCTCGACCCGACCATGGGCTACACCTGCGCGTACTTCGAGCGTGACGACATGGAACTGGAAGAGGCACAGAACGCGAAGTTCGACCTGGCACTGGGCAAGCTCAACCTGGAGCCCGGCATGACGTTGCTGGATATCGGCTGTGGCTGTGGCTGGGGCGGGGCGCTGCGCCGGGCCGTGGAGAAGTTCGACGTCAACGTCATCGGCATCACGTTGAGCAAGAACCAGAGCGCCTACAGTCGCAAGCTGCTGGCCGGCATCCCCACCCAGCGCACTGTCGAGGTGCGGATGCAGGGTTGGGAGGAATTCGAGGACAAGGTGGACCGGATCGTGTCCATCGGCGCGTTCGAGGCGTTCAAGGCCGAGCGGTATCCGGCGTTCTTCGCCAAGGCCTACGACATCCTGCCCGAGGACGGCCGGATGCTGCTGCACACGATCCTGGCGCACACGCAGAAGTTCTTCCGGGACAACGGCATCAAGCTGACCATCTCGGACCTGAAGTTCATGAAGTTCATCGGCGAGGAGATCTTCCCGGGTGGGCAGTTGCCCGCGGTGGAGGACATCGAGAAGCTGGCCGCCGATTCGAACTTCACCCTGGAGCGGGTGCACCTGCTGCAGCCGCATTACGCCAAGACCCTGGACTTGTGGGCCGCCAACCTGGAGGCCAACAAGGACGCGGCGATCGCCATGCAAGGCCAAGAGGTTTACGACAAGTACATGCACTACCTGACCGGCTGCGCGGACTTCTTCCACCGCGGCATCACCAATGTCGGCCAGTTCACGCTGGCCAAGGGCGGCGCGACCGCCTGACGCCCACCGGCCGAGCAGACCCGAGAAGGCGCCTGAGGATCCGCTACGCGGAGGCCAGGCGCTTTTTCTCTGCCTCGACGTCGAAGTCGGCCGGCGGCCAGGACAGCTGCATACCGTGCAGGGCCTCGATGAGCAGCTCGGTCACCGCCAGCCGGGCGTACCACTTGCGGTCGCAGGGCACCACGTGCCAGGGCGCGTACTCGGTGGATGTGCGGTCCAGCACGGTCTGGTAGGCGTCCTGGTAGGCCGGCCACAGCGCGCGTTCGTCCAGATCGCCCGGGTTGTACTTCCAGTACTTGTCGGGCCGCTCCAGCCGCTCGGCCAGCCGGCGTTTCTGCTCGTCGAGGGAGACGAACATGGCCACCTTGACGATGGCGGTGCCGGCGTCGGTCAGCTCCTTCTCGAAGGCGTTGATCTCGTCGTAGCGCGCGCCCCACACGTCGGGCGGGACCAGTTCGTGCACCCGGACCACCAGCACGTCCTCGTAATGGCTGCGGTCGAACACCCCGATCTTCCCCGGCCCGGGCAGCGCGTTGCGGATGCGCCACAGGTAGTGGTGTGCGCGTTCCTCGGCCGTCGGGACACCGAAGCTGGTGTACCGGATGCCCATCGGGTTCCCGGCGCCGACCACGTGCTCGACGATGCCGCCCTTGCCGGCGGTGTCCATGCCTTGGAGCACCAGCAGGACGCTGCGGCTGTCGGTGCCGGTCTTGCCGCACGCGTAGAGCTGTTCCTGCAGCGCGGCAAACACCCCGTTGCGCTCGGCCTGCAGGTCCGGGGCGTCGGACTTCTCGCCGGAGAAGCCGGGGGTGGCGTTAGTGTCGATATCGGCGACTCGGGTGCCCGGGCGGAAGGTGAGTACCGAACGCGGTTTGTGGGTCCAGAGGTCGGGCAGCGCTGACATGGCAGCCATTAGATCAGGCGGGGTCGACCTTCGGGGGCAGCACGGGGGAGGGGTGTTCGGTGTTGCGGAACACCTCGAGCGAGCCGCCGACCTCGACGATCCCGCACAGCGAGCTCCACGCCATCATCGTCAGGTAGTCGATCAGCTCGTCGGAGCTCATCCGCCGGTGTGACATCCAGGAGTGGGTGGCCAGCTGGACGCCGCCGACGATCATGTACGCCCAGGGCTCGACACCTTTGGTGTCCATGCCGAAATCCTGCATCCGCCGACGGAACATCACGGTCAGCATCCCGGCGATGATCCGTTCGCTGTCGGCGATCACCTTGCTTTTGCTGGCGGAGCTGTTCGCGAAGACAAACGGGTAGATCTCGGGCTCGGCGGCGACGGTCTCCACGTAGACCCGGATGATCTCCCGGACGAGGTCGTAGCCGTCCAGATGCGCCGACAGCGCGGCGGCCATGTTCGGGATCAGCGTGGTCTGGGCGAACCGCATCATCACGGCCGTGGTGAGGTCGTTCTTGTCGACGAAGTAGCGGTACAGGACGGTCTTGGAAACGCCGATCTCAGCGGCGATTTCATCCATGCTGACGTCGCGTCCGCGCTGCCGGATGGCCTCCAGGGTGCCGTCCACCAACTCGTTGCGCCGGTCCACCTTGTGTTGGTGCCAGCGACGTTTGCGGCCGTCGATCTTGACGACGCCGGGCTGCGGCTGCTGGGTCACGATTGGTGGTTTCCGTTCGGTGAGTCTGTCCCCAGTCTACGGGGTGGCGCTGCCGGGCGTGGTGTCACACGCCCCGTCGCGGCCTGCGGCGGTCACAGTAACTGGGTCGGTGAGGAACGCTGGGTTCCACGAACCCGGCTGCAATGATGAACCTGTGACGCGTGCAGCTCTGACCGACTCGTTGGCCGAATCCTTCGCGGGTGCGGATGTGGAGGCCGACGCCGAGCGGCGCCGGGGGTTGCGCCGGATGAAGGCTGTCGCGCTGGGATTCCTGATCGGCGCGACGCTGATCTTCGGTGTCTGCACCTGGATCGAGTCTCTCGGCGAGCCGCCGGCATGGGTCGGCTACGTGAGCGCGGCCGCCGAGGCGGGCATGGTCGGTGCGCTGGCCGATTGGTTCGCCGTCACCGCGCTGTTCAAGCACCCTCTCGGCCTGCCGATCCCGCACACCGCGATCATCCGGCGTAAGAAGGACCAGCTCGGCGAGGGGCTGGGCACCTTCGTCCGGGAGAACTTCCTGTCCCCACAGGTCGTCGAGACCAAGATCCGCGACGCCGACATCCCGGCGCGCCTCGGTGACTGGCTGATCGACCCGGGGCACGCCATGCGGGTGGCCACCGAGACCGCGACGGTGCTGCGGGTGGCGGTGGAATTGCTCAACGACGACGACGTGCAGCAGGTCATCGACCGGATGATCGTGCGCCGGATCGCCGAGCCGCAGTGGGGCCCGCCGGTGGGCCGGGTGCTCTCCACGCTGCTGGCCGAGCGGCGCCAGGAGGCGTTGCTGCAGCTGTTGGCCGACCGGGCGTTCGAGTGGGCCCTCGCTGCCGGCGACACCATCGACCGGGTGGTCACCCGGGATTCGCCGAGCTGGAGCCCGCGCTTCGTCGATCACCTGGTCGGTGACCGGATCCACCGGGAGCTGATGGATTTCACCGACAAGGTGCGCCGCGATCCCAACCACGAGTTGCGTCGGTCGGCCACCCGGTTCCTGTTCGAGTTCGCCGAGGACCTGCAGAACGATCCGATGACGATCGCCAAGGCTGAGGCGGTCAAGGAACAGCTGATGGGCCGCGACGAGGTCACCCGGGCCGCCGAGACGGCCTGGCGGACGCTCAAGACGCTGGTGCTCGACGGGGTCGAGGACCCGTCGAGCACGCTGCGGCTGCGGATCGCCGATTCGGTGATCGGCATCGGCGAGTCGTTGCAGGCGGAGCCCGAGACCCGGGCCAAGGTTGAGGACTGGATCGTGCGCGGGGCCAAACATCTCGTCGCGCAGTACGGGGTGGAGATCACCTCGATCATCACCGAGACCATCGAGCGGTGGGACGCCGACGACGCCAGCCGGCGGATCGAGTTGCACGTCGGCCGGGATCTGCAGTTCATCCGGATCAACGGCACCGTGGTGGGGTCGCTGGCCGGGCTGGTCATCTATACAGTGGCGCAGATCATATTCTGACCTGCGCTAACTAGTGCTTGCAATTGCTAGCGGGGTGGCGTAATGTCGGTGTTACCGGACAGTAATACCGACAGGAGGTGAGCACCGTGACCCAGGACGAGAACCTGGCCACCGTGGTCACCGCCGCCGCGTCCGACATCGGCGAGTTCATCAAGTCGCAGCGCGAGGCGGCCCAGGTCTCGATCCGCCAGCTCGCCGCCCGAGCGGGGGTGAGCAACCCGTACCTGAGCCAGATCGAGCGCGGATTGCGCAAGCCGTCGGCGGAGGTGCTCGGCCAGATCGCCAAGGCCCTGCGCGTCTCGGCCGAGGTGCTCTACATCCGCGCCGGCATCCTGGAACCGGCCGAGAGCAACGCCGTGCGCGACGCGGTGATCAACGACATCGCCATCACCGAACGGCAGAAGCAGTCCCTGCTGGACATCTACGCATCGTTCCTGCGGCAGAACGAACTCGACCAGCTCGAGTCCGCGCCCGCCGAACCACCGCCGCCACCGCCGCCACCGGCTCTGCCGTTGGCCGTCGTTGAGGAGCCAACCACTGACTGATCCCCAGAACCCGTCCATCCACCAACCGACATCCATCTGATTCAGGAGGAAAAGAAAATGGCTGAGAACACTGTTGAAGAACTGAAGGCCCCGCTGCTGGCCGCCGTCGGCGCTGCCGACCTGGCCCTGGCGACCGTCAACGAGATCGTCGCGACCCTTCGCGAGCGTGCCGGCGAGGCCGGCGAGCGCGCCGGTGAGGCCCGTGAGCGCCTCACCTCGGGCCGCGAAGAGGCCCGTGACCGGCTGACCAAGCTGCAGGAAGAGCTGCCCGAGCAGCTCGGTGAGCTGCGCGAGAAGCTGACCGCCGACGAGCTGCGCAAGGTCGCCGAGGGCTACGCCGAGTCCGCCCAGGCCACCTACTCGAAGCTGGTCGAGCGCGGCGAGGCCGCCCTTGAGCGCCTGCGCAACCAGCCCGCCATCGAGCAGGTCACCGACCGCGCCGAGGGCTACGTGGACCAGGCCGTCGAGCTGACCCAGGACGCCCTGGGCAACGTGGCCGCGCAGACCCGCGCCGTGGGTGAGCGTGCCGCCAAGCTGGTCGGCGTCGAGCTGCCCAAGAAGGTCGACGAGGCCGTGCTGGACGCCGAGGTCAAGGTCGAGGGTGCCGCCGCCGCGGTGAAGAAGGCCCCGGCCAAGAAGGCTCCGGCCAAGAAGGCCGCCCCGGCCGCCGCCAAGAAGGCCGCCCCGGCCAAGAAGGCTCCGGCCAAGAAGGTCACCCAGAAGTAATTCCGTCACCACGGCGAGGCCGGACCGGTTCACACCGGTCCGGCCTTTGCTGTGTGCGATGAGTTCGACGGCGTGCCCGTGCGTGTTTAGGGTGGAGCGGTGCTGAAGACGATCCTGTACGACGTGATGTTCTATCTCGTGTTCGTGCTGGCCCTCGCGGTGCTGGTGATGGCGGGATACGCGGCCGTACATGCCGGGCTGCAGCGCCCGGACGCCTATACCGCGGTCGGGAAGCTGACCAAGCCGGTGTGGCTGCTCATCCTGGTGGCGGCCGTCGGGCTGGCGGTGCTAGGCGTGCTCTACCACTCGATCACCGGCATCGCGATCGCCGCGTGCGCGTCCGGGGTGTACCTGGCCGACGTGCGCCCCAAACTCCTGGAAATCCAGGGAAAGTCACGCTGAGATATGCGTATCGCCGCTGTCGTGCTGACCGCCGGTCTGGCATTGGCCGCCCTGGTCTCCCCGGCTCAGGCGGAGGCCGACGTCGACATCGCGCCGCCCTATATCGACCACACCGAATGGACGTCCTGGGACGGCAAGGCCAGCCTGCGGGTCTACCCGACGCCGGCCGGGCGGGCCGCCGCGACGGCGCCGGGCGGATCGCTGCTGACCGGTGAGGCCTGGTCGGAGGTGCTGGCGCTGCAACCCGACGCCGACACCGCCGGCATGGCCGACCAGTTCAGCTGCCACTGGCACTGGGCGGAGTTCGCCGAGCCCGGCAAGTCCAGCTGGAACTTGGAACCGTGGCGGCCCGTCGTCACCGGCTCGCAGATGCTGGCCGCCCACTGCAACCCCGGCGGCCCGGAGGAGCGGCTCTAGATCCCCTGGAAGCAGGGGTCGTTGCCGCTCTTGGGGATGGTCGCGTTCTGCGCGGACAGCTGGGTGCGCACACCGGAGTCGGTGACCGTCACGCTGTCGGCCTTGATACCCATCGGGTAGTCCTTGGTCAGATCCGCGGTCGCGGCGTCCAGCAGCGGCTGCACGGTCTCCTTCGGCAGCATCAGCCCGAGCCCGGTCAGGCTGACCACCTGCAGAGACAGTGCGCCGTTGACGACGGTGGGGCGGGCGACGATGGTGGCCAGGCCGGCGTCGACGGTGATGGTGCCGGCGCTGGGGTTGGTGGTCACCGAGGACACCATCGAACCGACCAGCGGCAGGGCGTTCTGCACGGTCGTCTTGATGCCGGAGGTGGCCCAGTCCACGTTGGCGACCACCGATCCGATGGTGCCGGCGGAATCGCCGCTGTCGGACAGCGACACGTCGCGCAGCTCGAGGTTCAGCTTCATCCCGCTGGCGTCGCGGATCTGATTGCCCGCGGTCTCGACGCTGATCTCGGAGTAGTCGCGGGTGAAGTGCTGCCACAGGAACGGGGGCATCGCGCCGAACGACGCGGTGGCGTCGTCCTTGACCACGCACGCGACGATGGCGCTGACGATCTGGTCGGCGCGGTGCCGGGAGTACAGCTCACCGCCGATCAGCCCGGCGAAGCCGAGCGCGACGACGATGACGATGACCAGGCCGACCGACAGCGGGTCCGACAGCAGGCGGCGGATCTTCCCGGGTTCGGACTCCGCCGGCATCTCGGCCGCCGGGACCGCGGCGGGCGTCGCCCGGGCTGCAGCCGGCTGCGGCGCGGCGGCCTGGGATGTCGCCTGCTGGATGGCGATGGTGGCGTCGGGATCCTGGCGGGGGATCTGCACCGTCGGCTCGACCGGGGGCTGCTGCGGCGGAACCGGTGGCTGCTGCGGCGGGCGCTGCGCCCATTGCGCGTCGTCGGGAGCACCGGGGCCCTGCGGCGGATTCGTCACCTGGGCGATTCTGCCTTATCCGGCTGTGGGACCGCAGCAGGCGTTTCCAGCCCAGCGGTTCAGCGGTGGTTGCGGGCGGTCAGCACGCCCAGGGTCTCCCGGGCGGTGACGGCCACCGCCGGGTCGATGTCGCACATCAGCAACGACGGCTCGGCACCCGCGGTGACCAGCGGCTCACCCCACGGCGAGGCCAGCAGGCTGGCGCCGACGCCCGTCGGGCCCAGCTTCGCGATCTCGGCACCGGGATAGGCCTGGTCGACGGCGGCGACGTAGCCGCCGACGTCGAGTGCCCGGGCCCGGGCCAGCAGGGTCCACTGCTCGGCCTTGCCCGGGCCGGCGCCCCACGACGCGCTGACGGTGATCAGCGTCGTGCCGCGGCGCGCCAACTCGACGTACAGCTCGGGGAACCGGATGTCGTAGCAGGTGGTCAGGCCGACGGTGACACCGTCGACCTCGATCAGCACCGCCCGGTCACCCGGGGCGACGGTGCGCGACTCGGTGAACCCGAATGCGTCGTAGAGGTGGATCTTGTCGTAGCGGGCCGCCACCCCGCCGCCGGTGGCCAGCAGCGTGTTGGTGATCCGGCCGTCACCGGCCGGGCAGAACATCCCGGCGACGACGGTGACGCCGTGCTCGTCGGCCACCGCCCGCACGCCGTCGGCCCACCGCCCGTCGAACGGTTCGGCGATCTCCCGCAGTGAGGTGCCGAACCGGCACATGGTGGCCTCCGGGAACACCACCAGCCGTGCCCCGTCCGCGGCGGCCCGCGCGGTGTGCTCGGCGACCGTCGCCAGATTGACGTCCGGGTCGGTGCCGGCGGCGATCTGGGCCAGGGCGATCCGCATGGTTACAGACTAGGACCGGCAGCCGGTGCGACGAACTCCCACGGAACCGTCAGTATCCCGTCGCGCAGCCGGCGCCGCGGTTGCTCGACGGGCACCCCGGTGGCGGCCAACCGCTCGAGCATGGCCCGCCAGCGCACCCGCGGCCCGAACACCGACTGCCCGGCGGCTGACGCCCACGCGGCGTCGGCGGCGGTCAGCAGGTCGTGGATCGGCTCGCCGGGGATGTTGTGGTGAATCAGCGCCTTGGGTAGTCGTTCGGCCAGGTCCGAGGGCACTTCGATGCGGCGCGGATCGCACGCCAGGGTCAGGCTGACCGGCCCGCCGGCGTCCAGCAGCACCCAGCAGCAGCGCCGGCCCAGCTCGTCGCAGGTCCCGTCGACGATCAGCCCGTCACCGGTGATGCCGGCCCGCAGCCGCTGCCACGCCGCGGGCACCTCGGCCTCCGGGTACTGGCGCAGTACGTTGAACGCCCGCACCAGCACCGGGCGCAGCCCGGCCAGTTCGAACCCGCCGCGGGCGAACTCCACCCCGGCGCCGGCCGACGGGGCCGCGGCGGCCACCCGCGCCGGGTCGATCTCCAGCCCGGTCACCCGGACGTCGGCGCGCAGCCGGCGCAACCGGGCCGCCAGCTCCAGGGTCGTCACCGGCAGGGCGCCGTAGCCCAGATCCACCACCAGCGGGTCGGAGGCCTCGGCGAGCACGCGTTGTACCCGGGGGTGGTGCACCAGCCACCGGTCGCTGCGCCGCAGCCGGTTGCGGCCGGTGGTGCCGCGGGTGATGACACCGAGGGGTTTGGCACCGAGTGGTTTGGACATCAGCGCCTCAGCGCCGGCCGGCGATCCACTCGGTGGTGAAGCGCTGCTCGATCTGCATCAGTTCGGTGAGCTGCCCGCCGAGCATCTTCTCGATCTTGCTGCCGACCAGCGGCACCCGGACGTCGACGCTGGCCCGCAGCACCAGCCGCGCCGAGCCGACATCGAGCGGCGCCAGCAACGCGTCGCCGTTCAGCGACACCGGGGCGCCGGGGATGGCGCCGGAGACGGTGGCCCCGGCGGTGCCGTCGGACACCGCGCTCCACTGTTCGCGGCGGGTGATCCGCAGGTCGCCCCGGTGGAACTGGGCGACCACCCCGGGCAGCTTGTTGCGGTGCAGCACCTGCGTGGTGCGGACCAGGATCGCGCCGTCGGCGCCCACCACCAACTCGTCGAGGATCGCCTCGTCGGCGCCGGATTCGGCGAGGCGGGTGAGCCAGTACTGCTCGTCGGCGAATGCCGCCAGTACGACCTCGACACTGCTGTCATAGGCAGCGGTGATGTCGAATGAACGCGGCATAGCTGGTCAGGCTACCGTTGTGCTCCGTGACCGGTGCACGCTACGCGGGCGCGGCGGTGGCCGAGCAGGTGCCGCTGGCGTCGCTGACGACGCTGCGCACCGGACCGGTCGCCCGACGGGTGATCACCTGCGCGGACGCCGCCCAGGCCGTCGCCGTGGTGCGGGCCCTCGACGCCGACGGGACCGACGCGCTGCTGCTGGCCGGCGGATCCAATGTGGTGCTCGGCGACGAGTGCGCGGAGCTGACGGTGATCCGGCTGGCCGGCCCCGGTATCGAGATCGACGGGAACCGGGTGCGCGCCTACGCCGGAGCGACGTGGGACGACGTCGTCGTCGCGGCGCTGGCCGCCGGACTGGGTGGGCTGGAATGCCTGTCCGGGATCCCCGGGTCGGCCGGCGCGACCCCGGTGCAGAACGTCGGCGCCTACGGTGTCGAGGTCTCCGACACCCTGACCTGCGTCCGGTTGCTGGACCGCCGCACCGGCGGGGTGGACTGGGTGGCCGCCGACCGCCTCGGGCTGGCCTACCGGACCAGCGTGCTCAAGGGCTCCGCCGAGGCGGTCGTGCTGGACGTGGAGTTCGCCCTGGACGCCGGCGGGCGCAGCGCGCCGCTGCGCTACGGCGAACTGAGTCGCGCGGTGGGCGTGCAGCCGGGGGAGCGCACCGACCCGGTGCGGGTCCGCGACGCCGTGCTGGCGCTGCGCCGCGGCAAGGGCATGGTGCTCGACACGTACGACCACGACACCTGGAGCGTCGGATCGTTTTTTACCAACCCGGTGGTGACGGAGGCGCAGTACCGGGCGGTGTGCGCGACGGTCGACGGCCCGGTGCCGAACTATCCCGCCGGTGACCGGGTGAAACTGGCCGCCGGCTGGCTGGTCGAGCAGGCCGGGTTCGGCAAGGGCTTCCCGGGGCCCGGTGCCCCGGCCCGGCTGTCCACCAAGCACGCGCTGGCGCTGACCAACCGCGGCGACGCGACGACCGCCGACATCGTGGCCCTGGCCCGCGCCGTCCGCGACGGCGTCGTTGCCCGCTTCGGTATCCGGCTGGAACCCGAACCTGTGCTGGTCGGCGTGGTGATCTGAGTCTCGCCCGAGACGGTGATCTCAGTCCCAGGATTTCGGTTCTGTCACGGCGGTTCCGTATCCTGTGAACCAGTGAATCCGGACCGAAATACCCTGCACACGCCGCCGTCATCTGCGGCGGGCCTCGTGCTCGCGGAACTACACCGCTCGCCGAACCCGCCGGTGCTCAACCGACGGCGTGTTCTCGGTGCTCTGGTCCTGGGGGCCGCCGCGCCGGCCGCGCTGGCCGGTTGTTTCTCCGGGTCGAAGGATTCCGGCGGGGAGGCCACGCCGCCGGAGCTGAAGTTGACCTTCACCCCGGCCGACGCCAGTACCCAGATCAACCCGACGGTGCCGGTATCGGTGCAGGTCGCCAACGGCTGGCTGCAGCGGGCCGCGCTGACCAACTCCGAGGGCAAACCGGTCGCCGGGGTGCTGAACCGCGAGCGCACCGTGTTCACCGTCACCGAGCCGCTGGGTTTCTCCCAGACCTACGTGTGGAGTGGGTCGGCGGTCGGGCAGGACGGCAAGGCCGTGCCGCTGGCGGCGAAGTTCACCACGCTGGCTCCCAAGGCCACCGTCAACGGGCAGTTCCAGCTCGCCGACGGCCAGACCGTCGGCGTCGCAGCCCCGATCATCCTGCAGTTCGACGCGCCGATCACGGACAAGGCGGCCGTCGAGCGAGCCCTGACCGTGCACACCGAGCCGCCCGTCGAGGGCAGCTGGGCCTGGCTGCCGGACGAGGCGGAGGGCTCCCGGGTGCACTGGCGCACCCGCGAGTACTACCCGCCCGGCACCACAGTGCGGGTCGAGGCCAAGCTCTACGGCGTCGATTTCGGCGACGGGCACTTCGGTGCCGGCGACTCCACGCTGGACTTCACCATCGGGCGCCGGCAGGTGGTCAAGGCCGACGCCACCAGCCACCGGATCCAGGTGATCACCGACGATGGTGTTCTGTTCGACTTCCCGTGCAGCTACGGCGAGGGTGACCTGCCGCGCAACGTCACCCGCAGCGGCATCCACGTGGTCACCGAGAAGTACGCCGACTTCTACATGTCCAACCCGGCCGCCGGCTACAACAACATTCACGAGCGCTGGGCGGTGCGGATCTCCAACAACGGCGAGTTCATCCACGCCAACCCGAACAGTGCCGGCGCACAGGGCAACAGCAACGTCACCAACGGTTGCATCAACCTGTCCACCGCCGACGCCGAGGCGTACTTCCACACCGCCATGTACGGCGACCCGGTGGAGGTCACCGGCACCTCGATCGAGCTGTCCTACGCCGACGGCGACCTGTGGGATTGGGTGGTCAGCTGGGAGGACTGGAAGGCGATGTCGGCCCTCGGTGACGGCAACCCGGCCAACATCCCGTCGACCGCCCCGGTGACACCGTCGGGCGCGCCGACCCTGTCGGGCACCCCGACGTCGACCACCACGACGACGACCACCACCACCACCACGACGACCACCACCACGACCGGTGCGGCGCCGACGACATCGTCGACCACCCCCTCGTCGAGCGTTCCGTCGTCGAGCACAGCGACCACCACGACGACGGCCGGCGCGGGCGGCTAACCCCGATGCCGCGCAGCGCGGCTGCGGGTGCTTGTCAACCGTCTTCGACGGTGGTGGATGCGACTGCGTGGCTTCCGGCCGGGGCGGGTGCGCCTGCAGTGCACACGATCCCGTCGGGACGGGTGTGCAAAGTCCACCCGTGGTCCGAGGGGAAGCCGAGGCCACCGGCAACAAAACGGACGGTTCGCACGGGTGGCGGTACGTAATTGGTCGCTCGACCCCGTAAGGCAGGCCGAGTGACCACCTATGCACGCGAACCGTCGAACGCGCTCGGTAAAACCGCAGGTCACGGTCTCGGGGCGTCGACGATCGTGTTCGTGAGTGGTCGCTCGCCCCCGATTTCCGCGTCGAGCGACCACTTGGAAACCGAAAACCGCGCCCGACGACGGATTCGTCGTGCAACCGTCAGACTGATGGACGTCTGATCCACGCACGTTGTGGACGGCTCGGGACGTCGCTCAGCGCGGCGACTGGTCGCGGGGGCGGATGACAATCCGGTCCAGGCTGACGTGCGAGGGCCGGGACGCGACGAAGCCGATCACCTCGGCCACATCGTCGGCGGTCAGCGGCGTCATCTGGGCGTACACCGCGTCGGCGCGTTCGGCGTCGCCGTCGAAACGCACCAGCGAGAACTCCGTCTCCACCGCACCCGGCGCGATCTCGGTCATCCGCACCGGCTGCCCCAGCAGTTCCTTGCGCAGCGTTTGGTGCAGCGCGGCTTCGGCGTGCTTGGCCGAGGTGTAGCCGGCGCCGCCGACGTAGGTCTCGAACGCCGCTACCGACGTGACCGTGACGATCAGGCCGTCGCCGGAGGCGATCAGTGCCGGCAGCAGGGCCCGGGTGACCCGCACCGTACCCAGCACATTGGTCTCCCACATCCAGCGCCAGTGCTCCAGATCCGCCTCGGCGACCGGTTCCAGGCCCCAGGCGCCGCCGGCGTTGTTCACCAGCACCGACAGCCGGCCGCCGAGATCGGCCACGACCGCCGCCAGCGCCGCCACGTCGTCGCCGTCTGTGATGTCCGCCACAACCGCGGTGCCGTCGATCTGCTCGGCGAGCCGTCTGATGCGGTCTTCGCGACGGGCCGCAACGATGACGTGAAATCCTTGCTGGACCAGGGTTTTCGCGGTTGCCTCGCCGATCCCGGAACTGGCCCCGGTGACGACGGCGACGGGTTTGTCGGTGTTGCGGCTGCTCACCGAAAACATGTTAGTCAGCGTGCTAAATTCTCACCCATGTTCACCGGACACCCTGCCGCGGCGCACGCCGGCATGTGTTGTTGTCCGGGTTTCTGCTGCGCCTGATCCTTTTCTCAGTCGGCGCGGCCCGTTTTCCTCCGCTCCGACTTCCCGTTAAGGACACCAGCCGTGCGCACCGCCTCCGTTTCCGTTCTCCCCACCCCCGTTCCCCCTGTCGCCCGCGCCCACACCGCGCGCACCGACGCCCCGCGGCCACGTCCGCTGCGGCGCAATCACATCGTCACGCCGTCGCTGCAGGTCGCCGAATCGGCTGCGGCCGGAGTCTTCGGCGCGGTCCGCGTCCACGGCCCGATCGCCCGTGACACCATCGCCCGGTACACCTCGCTGTCCATCGCCACGGTCAACCGCCAGGTATCCGCGCTGCTGGACGCCGATCTGTTGCGCGAACGCGCCGACCTGGCCGCCGCCGGTGCGGTCGGGCGCCCGCGGATACCGGTCGAGGTCAACCACGAGCCCTACCTGACCCTGGGCATCCACATCGGCGCGCGGTCGACCAGCATCGTCGCCACCGATCTGCTGGGCCGGGCGCTGGACACCGTGGAGACCCCCACCCCGCGCGGGGGGCAGCAGGCCGCGCTGGCCGCACTGGCCGGCAGCGCCGCGCGGTACCTGAGTCGCTGGCACCGTCGGCGCACTCTGGCGGTCGGGGTGACGATCGGCGGCGTCGTCAACAGCGCCACCGGCCACGTCGATCACCACCGGCTGGGCTGGTCGGCGGCCCCGGTCGGTCCGGTGCTGGCCGAGGCGTTGGGGCTGCCGGTGTCGGTGGCCGCCCACGTGGATGCGATGGCCGGCGCCGAGCTGCTGCTGGCCGCGCGCGGCCGGGGAGCCGGCAATGCCAGCCGGCTGTACGTCTACGCCCGGGAAACCGTCGGCTACGCGCTGGTCATCGACGGCCGGGTGCACAGCCCGGCCAGCGGCCCGGGCACCATCGCCGCGTTGCCGGCGCACTCGGAGTTGCTCGGCGGATCCGGGGCACTGGAATCCACCGTGAGCGATGAGGCGGTGCTGGCAGCGGCCCGTCGGGCCGGTGTGCTGCCCGACGGCGGCGCCCCGGGCACGGCGATGTCGGCGCTGCTGGCGGCGGCGCGGGCCGGTAACCCGGCGGCGCGACAGTTGCTCGCCGAACGGGCCCGGGTGCTCGGTGAGTCCGTCGCGCTGCTGCGTGACCTGCTCAATCCCGACGAGCTCGTGGTCGGCGGTCAGGCCTTCACCGACTACCCGGAGGCCATGGAGGTGCTGCAGGCCGCCTACGCCGAGCGCAGCGTGCTGGCGCCGCGGTCCATCCGGGTGACCAGCTTCGGTGGTCGGGTGCAGGAGGCGGGCGCCGGGGTCGTTGCCCTCGCGGCGTTGTACGCCGACCCGATCAAGGCGTTGCGTCGCGCCGGGTAGGTCCTGGCAGGTGAGGTGAACCTTGGCAGGCTGGGCGGCCGTGCAAGTATGGAAGTGTGCGCGTCGCCGTTCTGTCCGTCCACACCTCGCCGCTGGCTCAGCCGGGCAACGGGGACGCCGGCGGGCTGAACGTCTACGTCCTGCAGAGTGCCCTGCATCTGGCGCGCCGCGGTGTCGCGGTCGACATCTTCACCCGTGCCACCAGCTCGACGGACGCACCGGTGGTCACCGTGGCGCCGGGGGTGACGGTGCGCAACGTGGTCGCCGGCCCGTTCGAGGGCCTGGACAAATACGACCTGCCGACCCAGCTGTGCGCGTTCACCGCCGGGGTGCTGCGCGCCGAGGCCGGCCACGATCCGGGCCACTACGACGTCGTGCATTCGCACTACTGGCTCTCCGGTCAGGTGGGTTGGTTGGCCGCCGACCGCTGGGGGGTGCCGCTGGTGCACACCGCGCACACCCTGGCCGCGGTGAAGAACGCCGCACTGGCCGACGGTGACAGCCCGGAGCCGCCGCTGCGCGCGGTCGGTGAGCAGCAGGTGGTCGACGCCGCGGACCGGCTGATCGTCAACACCAAAACTGAGTCGGCCGAACTGGTTTCGCTGCACGGTGCTTTTCCGGACCGGATCGACGTCGTGCATCCCGGGGTGGATCTGGAATTGTTCACCCCCGGCGACCGGGCGGCGGCCCGTGCCGGTTTCGGGTTGCCCGGCGGGCCGTTGGTGGCGTTCGTCGGCCGGATCCAGCCGCTCAAGGCTCCCGACGTGCTGCTGCGGGCTGTTGCGCTGTTGCGTGACCGGCTGGCCGTGCAGGTGGTGATCGCCGGTGGCCCTTCGGGTTCCGGCCTGGCCTCGCCCGACGGGCTGAGCAGGCTGGCCGCCGATCTGGGTATCGCCGACGCCGTGCACTTCCTGCCGCCGCAATCCCGGGAGAGCCTGGTCCGGCTCTACCGGGCGGCCGACCTTGTTGCGGTGCCGAGCTATTCGGAGTCGTTCGGTCTGGTGGCGGTGGAGGCGCAGGCATGCGGCACCCCGGTGGTCGCGGCCAGCGTCGGCGGGCTTCCGGTCGCGGTCGACGACGGGTCCACCGGCGTACTGATCGACGGCCACGACCCGACGGTCTGGGCGGACGCGTTGGCCGACCTGCTTACCGGTGATCGGCTGGATGCGTTGCGGTGCAACACAGTTGCGCACGCTCGGGGATTCTCCTGGGAGCGGACCGCCGACGCGCTGCAGCAGTCCTACCGGCGTGCGATCGCCGACTACTCCCGGGTGCGGGTGCCCGCCCGGGATGCCGCCGCGCGCCGGGCGAGCCGGCGCTGGAACATGCGCAGGGGAGTGCGGGCATGGGCGACCTGAAGACGACGATCACCGACGCGCTCGATGAGCGCGAGCTGACCTACAGCGAGTTCCCGGGCGCGCACGGCGGATTGCCGGGACTGGTGGTGGAGCTGCCCGGCGAACGCAAGCTCAAGACCAACACCCTGGTGCAGATCGGCGAGCATTCGGTGCGGGTGGAGGCGTTCGTCTGCCGGCGGCCCGACGAGAACTTCGAGGGCGTGTATCGCTTTCTGCTCAAGCGCAATCGGCGGCTCTACGGCGTCGCCTACACGCTGGACAATGTCGGCGACATCTACCTGATCGGCCGGATGGCCGCCGAATCGGTGACCGCCGACGAGATCGACCGGGTGCTCGGACAGGTGCTCGAAGCCGTCGACTCGGATTTCAACACCCTGCTCGAACTCGGCTTCGCCGACTCCATCCGCAAGGAGTGGGCGTGGCGGGTCGAGCGCGGGGAGTCCCTGAAGAACCTTGAGGCCTTCGAGCATCTGTTTGACGAATAGCGTTCTGCTACAACAGGGTTGACGACGGCTGCTGGGCCAGGGTGATCACCGTTGTGGTGTACTCGTACACCGGTTCGCTGTTGGTGCCGATGTTGTTTTTGGTGGTCACCAGGACCGTCCCGTCGTCGCCGGGCTGCCAATGGTCAATGACGCCCGAGAGCCCGATCACCGAAGGCGCGGTGTCGCGCGGGCGCAGGACCGTCACCAGGGTGGAGACGTGATACGCACCGTCGGTCTCACTCAGCACCGACGAATCGACCATCACCGTGCCGTCGTCCAACACCAATGCCTGGAGCGGAACCCCGTCGACAGGATCCAGGGTCAATGGTTCGCTGCCGGGTCGCAGCACTGTGACATGGGTGGCGGTATGGGTCGCATAGATGTTTGAACCGGTCACGGTGGCCCCGACGATCGTGCCCTCGTCGCCGACACTCACGACCATCGGGAACCCCTCCAGTGGGCCGATGGTGCTCGTCATGATGCCGTCGCGGTTGAATACCCGGATTGTCGCGACCGCGTCGGCCGGCGTATTCGCCCCGGTGTGGCTGACGAGCATGATGGAGCCGTCGCTGAGCACCTGCGTGCGCAACGGGAAACCGTCGACGGCATCGGCCACGGTGACCGGGGTGCTCGAGCCGGGCCGCAGCACGGTGATGGTGGTGGTGCCGAGGCCGTCGTCGTTGCTGCCAGTGGCGGTGGTGAGTACCACGGTGCCGTCGGGTTGCAGGGCCGGCGGGGTGTCGGTGCCGGAATAGTAGGGCGGCTTCCCGGCGATCTTGTGCGCGATGACGATGGGCGCGTTGTCGCCGGGGCGCAGCACCGTGCTGGTGGTCTGATATCCGTCGGTGTCGTTGCCGGTGAACGTCGTCAGCAGCACCGTCCCGTCGTGGCCGTATTCGGCTTCGATGGGCAAACTGCGATGCGTGTCCTTGACTGTGTTGCCGGGGCTGGACAGGGTGGTCGCGGTGGTCTCACCTGGGCGTAGCACGGTCAGCTTGGTGGTGAAGTCGGGTTGATCGATGGTTCCGGTGTGGGTGATGACAACGATGGTGCCGTCAGCGAGGACATACGGATCTCGGGGCGCATACGGCGCATAGTTGATCGGATACCTGGCGTTTCCGGTGACGGTGCCGGCCGTGGCGAATGTGTTGTCGGTGCCGAGCACCGTGACGGTGGTGTGGCTTTGATCGCGATCGGCGGCTTCCGCGGTGCTGACCTGCACGATCGACCCGTCGGCCCGCAGGATGGTGGACACCGGGCTGCCGGAGATGGGGCTGCTACCGGCAACCTGGGTCAGCGCGGTGTGCCCGGTATTGGCTGTCAGCACGCGGATGTCGGTGCTGTGCGAATCGTCGTCGGAATGCGTGTCGGTGGTGAGCACCACCGAGCCGTCGCCGCGCAGCACGGTATTAGCCGGGGCGCCGGTGATCGTCCCCGAACTGATCGGATCGTGGCCCGGAGCCACCAGGATCACCGTGCTGTTCGGGTCGGAGTATCCGGCATATGTCGCCAACGTGACGGTGGCGGAATTGCCGTTGCGCGTCACCCCCGGCGGGTCCCGGAAGATGGCCGTGGTTTCCGTGGCCCGGGAGGCGGTAAGGCCGGTGCCGGCGTCGTCGGGCCGCAGCGCGGTGACCCGCATGGTGGACGAGGTCGAGGTATAGCCGGTGCTGAGGTGGTCGATGCTGTTGGTCAGCACCACCACGGTGCCGTCGTCGAGCACCACCGGGTTGCCGAGATACGCGCCGTCGATCTCCCGGCTGACCATGAAGCCTGACGCGCCGGGCTGCAGTACGGCGACGGTGCTGTGGTAGCCGGTTGCAGCGGTTCCGGTCATGTCGCTCGCAAGGACGGTTCCGTCGTCGGCAACGGAGATCGTGCCGGACACCGACCGCACAGTGTTGGTGGTGCTTCCGTCGGGGGCGATCATCATGATGTCGTGCATTGGATGCCCACCGACGGTCCCCCGGTCGGTGATGACGACGATCTGTCCACCATGCCGCACCGCGTCATAGCTGCTGTACGCGAGCCCGTCGGTGGTTGCCGACACCACATCGGCCGTGCCCGCGGGCAGCACCGTCGCGGTGGTTTGGTAGTCGCTGTAGTCGGTCCCGGTGTGGGTGACGAGCATGATCGTGCCGTCGTCGTAGACCTTCGGAGAGAGTGCTCCGCTGCCGGTGATCGGGCTCAGCGCGCTGATGTGGTTCTGCGTGTCCAGGATCGTGACGGTGCTGACGTCGGTGACGTCGTCGGCCACCGGTGAACCTTCGCGGGTGATGAAGACGATGCTGCCGTCGGGCCGCACGATCGGGTCGCGGGTGCTGCCGGACACTCCGTCCACGACGGTGTGGGCCGTCCCGTCCGGGTGCACCACCGTCACGGTGGTCGTGTATCCGTCGGTGTCGTTACCGGAGATGCTGGTCAGCACCCTGCTGCCGTCAGAGCGGGTGATCTCGTGGGGGCTGCCGACGCCACCGGCGGTTGAACTGCCGGTGGCAGCGGCCCCGGTCGGGCTGATCGGCACGGCGACGTTGACCAGGTGGGGAACGTCGTCGGCGCCGGTGGCGACCACGGTGAAGGTATCGGTGTGCTGTCCAGGATGGGAGTAGGCGTCCAGCCGGGCGAGTGGGTCGGGGGTGTAACGGAAGGTGCCGTCGTCGCTGACGGTGACGGTTCCGTGCTGCGGGCCCGAACCGGGTGCGTAGGTCACGTCGGTCGCGCCGACGGGCACCCAGTCGACGGTTCCGGTGACCGCGCCGTCGCCGATCGTGTCGACCGTGAGGTCGGAGGGCTGGTACAGGCGCTGATCGGCGCTGACGACGACGGTCTGGCTGCCGGTGTGCCCGGGGCTGCCGATGAGGCCGAAGCTTAGTGTGTTGATCAGCCCGGCGATGCCGTGGATGTGCCAACCGGAGGATTCGTCGGTGGTGGTGACCATGAAGGTGTCGTCGGAGATGGCGGCGCTGCCGTCCCAGCCGGCAGCCGCGGTGTAGGTCGCGCTGGCGTCGGCGTCGACGACGAGCGTGCCGCCCTTGCTCCCGGTGTATGTCCCGGGTTGATAGGTGACGGTGTCTCCGTCCGGGTCGGTGGCGCCGGTCAGCGTGAACGTCTGTGTGTTGCCGTCGACCAGGCTGACCGTCTGGGTCTTCGGCACGGACGTCGGCGCCTTGTTGTCGAACAGCGCGCTGAACTGACGGCGGACGAATTCGAGGATGCCCGACGTCAGCGGGTTGTCGGCCGGGGCGATGGGCGCGTTGGAATTGCCGCTCGTGGTGCGCAGTCCGAGCGCCGACAGCACCGTGGAGAGGATGCCGGGCGACGGAGGCGCGGCCATGGTGGTGACGCCCTGTGCCCACGCCGGTGCCGTGCGGAACGTGGCGGCTTCGCCGGGCTGGGTAAACGCGGCGGTGGCGAACGGCCGCTGGGATGGCTCGGCGGGAACGGAGACCGAGTGCGCGGTCGCGTCTGCACCGAGCTGACTCAGACGGTCGAGGACACGGCGCCCGACGGCGTCCGGCGCGGTCGTGAGCCGGGAGGCCGGGGCATCCGGGAGGCTCTGGCCTCGTCCGCGGTTGTTCCCGAAATCGGCTGCGGGCATGTGGGTTTGCGGATCATTCGATGGGCCTGAGTCGGTTACCGAGGCCGAAGTGACCGCCGGTGTCTGACCACCGGCGGCCCGGTCGGCCGCGCTGTCGTTCCCCGCCGTGTCTGTCACCGCGGTGACGCGCTCCCGCAACCGCTGCGCCAATCGGGTGAGCGGTCGCTTCGGTCCGGGCCTCGGCGATTCCGCGGCGGTGGCCTCGGATGGCCGGTGGGTAGTCGGCTTTGGGAGGTGCGGCGGCGAGCCGTCCGGGCCCTCTCCCGGACGGTCGTCGTCGCCCGGATCGTGACCCTGACCGACCGGGCTGTGACTCGGGCCGGTCGCATCGCGGCCGGCACCAGTCTGCTCGCCGGACCCGCTCTGGCCGCCACCGCGCGACGAACGGAGGTCATGGTGCGGTCGGCTCGGCTGCGCGCCGCCCGCGGATGTTCCGCCGGTCTCGTCGGCGTAGGCGACGGCCGTGCCGTGGGCGACGGCCGTGCCGATTCCCAACGCCACCGCCAGCGCCCCGACCCGGCCGATGTACTGCGCGTGGTGCTGGCTGATCGGAGCGTGCCGAGCGCTCATGACGTCCCCCCCGTGTTCGTACGCGAACCTGTCCCTACAACGCTAGGAACCTAGGGGGTTCAGCGATACAGGGATATCCCTGGAATGAATCCCCTATCGAAACAGAGGTAGCGGCTACTTGTTCGCTGTGAATCGGTGCCGGGCCGGTGGGTCCACGGTTTCCCGGTTGACTGCCGCTCCGGTGTCGGCGACGCGCAGGAATACCGCCCCGCATGCGAGAATCGGCGCCATGGGAACCTCCACGTTGGTGCTGCTCCGTCACGGCGAGAGCGAATGGAATGCGCTGAACCAGTTCACCGGCTGGGTGGACGTCCACCTCACCGAGAAGGGGCGCGGCGAGGCGATCCGCGGCGGGGAGTTGCTGGCCGAGGAGGGCCTGCTGCCCGACGTGGTCTACACCTCGCTGCTGCGCCGCGCCATCACCACCGCCAACCTGAGCCTGGACGCCGCCGACCGGCACTGGATCCCGGTGCACCGGGACTGGCGCCTGAACGAGCGGCACTACGGCGCCCTGCAGGGCCTGGACAAGGCCGCCACCAAGGCCAAGTACGGCGAGGAGCAGTTCATGGCCTGGCGCCGGTCCTACGACACCCCGCCGCCGCCCATCGAGCGCGGCAGCGAATACAGCCAGGACGCCGACCCGCGGTACGCCGAGATCGGCGGCGGTCCGCTGACCGAGTGTCTGGCCGATGTGGTGGCCCGGCTGGTGCCCTACTACGAGGAGACCATCGCCGAGGACCTGCGCGCCGGCAAGACTGTGCTGGTGGTGGCCCACGGAAACTCGCTGCGGGCGCTGGTGAAGTACCTCGACGAAATGTCCGAGGCCGATATCACCGGGCTGAACATCCCCACCGGTATCCCGCTGCGCTACGACCTCGACGAGAACCTCAAGCCGCTGACCCCGGGTGGGGTGTACCTGGACCCCGAGGCCGCCGCCGCCGGTGCCGCCGCAGTCGCCAACCAGGGCAGCAAGTAGTCGCCAACCGGGGCAGCAGGTAACCAGACGCCGAACGCCCGGTGAACCTGGGTTAACGGCGGCCCAACGGTGTCCCCGGAGGGTGTGACGTTAACCGGAAATGGCTGCTTGACGCTGGGATGCCGTTCATCGAAGCCGTACCATTCGGCACGTGAGTGTGATGGCGGCGATGCTGGCCGCCGGAGTCGCCGTGCCGGCCGGCGCGGTTATCGGAGCGGTCGTGTCGCCACGGTGGCAGCGCCGCCGCCAGGTCGTAGCTGCGCAACAGTCCGGCATCACGGTCTCGCAGATGTTGGCCCACATCGTCGCGCAGGCACCGATGGGCGTCGTCGTCGTCGATCGGCACCGCGACGTCGTGTATCTCAACCACCGCGCCGCTGAACTGGGCCTGGTGCGGGAGCGGCTGCTCGACGAGCGGGTGTGGCAGGTGGCGGCGCGCACCCTGGCCACCGGTCGCGACGGTGAAGTGGAGCTGTCCGCCCAGCGGGGCAGCCCGGGCCGGGTAGGCCTGTCGGTGCGCGCCCAGGTCCGGTTGCTGACCGCCGACGACGGGCGATTCGCCGTCATCTACGCCGACGACCAGTCCGAGCAGGCCCGGATGGAGGCCACCCGCCGCGACTTCGTCGCCAACGTCAGCCACGAGCTCAAGACGCCGGTCGGTGCGATGGGCGTGCTGGCCGAAGCACTGCTGGAATCCGCCGACGACCCGGACACCGTGCACCGGTTCGGCACGAAGGTGCTCGCCGAATCGAACCGGCTGGCCAACATGGTCGGCGAACTCATCGAGCTGTCCCGGCTGCAAGGCGCCGAGCCGCTGCCCGACCTCGGCGAGGTCGACGTCGACGTCGTCGTCGCCGAGGCCATCTCCCGCAACAAGGTCGCCGCCGACAACGCCGCCATCTCCGTCGTCACCGACGCGGCCAGCGGTTTCCGGGTGCTCGGCGATCAGGCGCTGCTGGTCACCGCCATCGCCAACCTCATCTCCAACGCCATCGCCTACTCGCCGCAGGGATCGATGGTGTCGATCAGCCGTCGGCGCAGCGGCGAGGACATCCTGATCGCGGTCACCGATCGAGGTATCGGGATCGCGCGCGACGACCAGGAACGCGTCTTCGAGCGGTTCTTCCGGGTCGACCAGGCGCGGTCCCGCGCGACCGGCGGCACCGGCCTGGGGCTCGCGATCGTCAAGCACGTCGCCGCCAATCACAACGGTTCGATTCGCCTGTGGAGTCAGCTCGGTACCGGCTCCACCTTCACCCTGTCGGTTCCGGTGTGGGCCGAAGACCCCGAGGAAGAGGACGTTTAACAAGATGACCACTGTGCTCATTGTCGAAGACGAAGAGTCTCTGGCCGATCCACTGGCATTCCTGTTGCGCAAGGAGGGATTCGAGGCGACCGTCGTCACCGACGGCCCGTCCGCGCTGGCGGAGTTCGACCGCTCCGGCGCCGACATCGTCCTGCTGGACCTGATGCTGCCCGGCATGAGCGGCACCGATGTGTGCAAGCAACTGCGGGCCCGCTCGGCAGTGCCGGTGATCATGGTCACCGCCCGCGACAGCGAGATCGACAAGGTCGTCGGGCTGGAACTCGGCGCCGACGACTACGTGACCAAGCCGTACTCGGCGCGCGAGCTGATCGCCCGGATCCGCGCGGTGCTGCGCCGCGGCGGCGACTCCGACGGACTCGGCACCGGTGACGGTGTGCTGGAGGCCGGCCCGGTGCGGATGGACGTGGAGCGTCACGTCGTCAGCGTCAACGGCGAGCAGATCACCTTGCCGCTCAAGGAATTCGACCTGCTGGAGTACCTGATGCGCAACAGCGGCCGGGTGCTGACTCGCGGCCAGCTGATCGACCGAGTGTGGGGCGCGGACTACGTCGGCGACACCAAGACCCTCGACGTGCACGTCAAGCGGCTGCGCTCGAAGATCGAGGCCGACCCGGCCAACCCGGTGCACCTGGTCACCGTCCGCGGCCTTGGGTACAAGTTGGAGGGCTGACGACGATCAAGCGGCGAGGCGCCCGACGACGATCAAGCGGCGAGGCGCCCGACGACGATCAAGCGGCGAGGAACGAGCCGCGATGAGGAGTCGGGCGGTGGTTCCGAGCCGCGATGAGGAGTCAGCCCCATCAGCAGGGCTGACGACGATCTACCCCTGCTCCTGCGCGCACCGCGTGGCCGGGTGGACGGCGATCAGGCCCAGCTGGCCGCGGCGCCGGCACAGCGCGGCCAATTCCGCGTAGGCGTTGGCGCCGATCAGCTCGGTCAGCTCGGGAGCGTAGGACTCGTACACCGGCCGCGCCCCGGTGTGGGTGGCCGGATCGCCGGTGCAGTACCAGTGCAGGTCGGCCCCGCCGCTGCCCCAGCCCCGCCGGTCGTACTCGGTGATGGTGGTCTTGAGGATTTCCACCCCGTCGGGTCGGGTCACCCATTCCTGGCTGCGCCGCACCGGTAGCTGCCAGCACACCTCGGGCTTCATGGTCCACGGTTCGACGCCCAGCGACATGGCCTTGGCGTGCAGGGCGCAGCCGATCGGCCCGTCGAATCCGGGGCGGTTCAGGAAGATGCACGCGCCCTTGTACTTGCGGGTCCGCAGCTGCGGTTCACCGTCGTACTCGTCGGATTCCAGATAGCCCTTGCGGCCCAGGCCCCGGTCGCGGTACTGCCAGTCGGCATCGGTCAGCGTCTTGACGACGTCGTCGAGATGGGCGCGGTCGTCGTCGTCGGACAGGAACGCGCCGTGGCTGCAGCAGCCGTCGTCGGGACGGCCCTCGACGGTGCCCTGGCAGGCGGGGGTGCCGAACGCGCAACTCCACCGCGACAGCAGCCAGGTCAGGTCCGCCACGATCAAGTGTTCGGCGTTGTCCGGATCGTTGAACTCCACCCACTCGCGGGGGAAATCGAGCCCGACTTCGTCGGGGTGTTCGGGCGACCGCGGAATCACGGCCACCACGGTAGTGCACCGCGCCGACGGCCGAACTCGCGCGCGCGGGCTAATTTTTCTGCGCCCCGGCCGAGACGGGACCGCGGGTAGCGGACTAGGTTGTCTGGGTGCGATTGGGCGTGCTCGACGTGGGCAGCAACACGGTTCATCTGCTGGTGGTTGATGCCCGTCGGGGTGGTCACCCGACGCCGATGAGCTCGACGAAGTCCGCCTTGCGACTGGCCGAGGCCATTGACGATTCCGGCAAACTGACCCGCAAGGGCGCCGACAAGCTGATCGCGACGGTCGACGAATTCGCCAAGATCGCAGTCAGTTCGGGGTGCGCGGAACTTATGGCGTTCGCCACATCGGCGGTACGCGATGCCACCAACTCCGAGGACGTGCTGGCCCGGGTGGTCAACGAGACCGGCGTGAACCTGCAGGTGCTGGCCGGCCACGACGAGTCCCGGCTCACCTTCCTGGCGGTGCGCCGCTGGTACGGCTGGAGCGCGGGCCGGATCATCAACGTCGACATCGGCGGTGGGTCGCTGGAACTGTCCAACGGGGTCGACGAGGAACCCGAGGTGGCGCTGTCGTTGCCGCTGGGAGCGGGCCGATTGACTCGGGAGTGGCTGGCCGAGGATCCACCGGGTCGCCGCCGTGTCGGAATGCTGCGCGACTGGCTGGACACCGAGCTTGCCGACGCGGCCAAGACCGTGCTGGCGGCCGGCACCCCGGATCTGGCGGTCGCCTCATCGAAGACCTTCCGTTCGCTGGCCCGGCTCACCGGCGCGGCGCCCTCGGGTGCCGGACCGCGGGTGAAGCGGACCTTGACGGCCAACGGTCTCAGACAGCTCATAGCCTTCATCTCTAGGATGACCACGGCTGATCGTGCCGAGTTGGAGGGAGTGAGCGCCGAGCGCGCGCCGCAGATCGTTGCGGGTGCGCTGGTGGCGGAGGCGAGTATGCGTGCGTTGTCGATCGAGACCGTCGATATCTGTCCGTGGGCGCTGCGTGAGGGCTTGATTCTGCGCAAGCTCGACAGCGAGGCTGACGGAACCGCATTGGTGGAGACCCCGGTGGGGGATGCTGGACGGAGAGCCGCCGGTTCGCGTCCCGGGGGCGCGAGAGGCGGAAAGCGATGAGTGGCGCAGACGAGACGAGCACCCGACCGATCTCGGTCGCCGAACTGCTGGCCAAGAACGGCACCATCGGGTCGCCCCCGGTCGGCGGCCGTCGTCGCCGGCGCCGCGGCAACGCGGATGCGGTGACCGTCGCCGAGCTGACCGGTGAGATCCCGATCATCCGGACCGGCGAGATGCCGGTGGTCACCGAGGATGATCTGAAGGCCGCCGACGCCGCCGAGACCGAGGCCGCCGAGACCGAGGCCGCCGCAATCGAAGCCCCAGAAGCCGAAGCCCCCGAGGTCGAGGCCCCGGCAGCACCGGAAGAGACCCCCGCCGCGTCGGAAGAACCCGCCGCCACGGCGGAGCCGACCGCCGAGGAGCCCGCCGAACAGCCCGAGTCGCTGTCCGAGCTGCCCCCCGCGCGGGCACACACCCCGTCGCCGCGGCGCGGCCGCGAAGCCCGACCCGAGCGCAGCCGGGATCCGCGCCCGGTGCGCCGCAGCATCCGCCCGCTCGCCAATGCGGCGGCGCCGGCCGCCGTCGAGGTGGTTACCGAGACCGAGACCGCCGTCGCCGCCGTCGGCGAGACCGCCGACGCCGAGCTGATGAGCCCGGACCTGATCGACGACGCCGACTTCGCGGCGGAATTCGAAAGCGATGCCGACGACGCCCTGTTCGGCGGCGACAGCGTCGTCGACGAGTTGGCGCGGCGCCGGTCGGAGCCGCTGGCGCTGCTTAATCCCGGCCCCGCGGCCGTCAGCGAGGAAACCGAGGAGCACGCCGGGGCGGTCGAGGACACGCCGGACGAGGACGACGAGGACTACGACGACGAGCCGCTGACCCGCGGTCAGCAGATCCTGCGTGGCTCGGTGATCGCCTTCCAGTCGATTTTCGCCGTCGCGTTCGGCGCCGGCCTGTTCCTGGCCTTCGACCAGCTGTGGCAGTGGAACAACATCATTGCGCTGGTGCTGTCGGTGCTGGTCATCCTGGGCTTGGTGGTCGGCGTCCGGGTGGTGCGCAAGACCGAGGACATCGCCAGCACGCTGATCGCGGTGGTGGTCGGTGCCATGGTGACCCTCGGCCCGCTGGCACTGCAGCATTCGAGCTGACCGGCAACCCGACGTGCGCCCCGCGATCAAGGTCGGCCTGTCGACCGCCTCGGTGTACCCGTTGCGCGCCGAGGCCGCCTTCGAATACGCCGCCCGGCTCGGCTACGACGGCGTCGAGCTGATGGTTTGGGCCGAATCGGTCAGTCAGGACATCGACGCGGTGGCCCGACTGTCGGCCAAGTATTCGGTCCCGGTGCTGTCCGTGCACGCGCCGTGCCTGCTGATCTCCCAGCGGGTCTGGGGTGCCAATCCGATCGCCAAGCTGGAACGCAGCGTCCGCGCGGCCGAACATCTGGGCGCCGAAACCGTGGTGGTGCACCCGCCGTTCCGCTGGCAGCGCCGCTACGCCGCGGGGTTCTCCGAGCAGGTCGCTGAGCTGGAGTCGAACAGTCACGTGCTGGTGGCGGTGGAGAACATGTTCCCGTTCCGCACCGATCGGTTCTTCGGCACCGGGGCACCGTCGATCGAGCGGATGCGCCGCCGCGGTGGGCTCCCCGGGCCCGGCATTTCGGCGTTCGCGCCGTCCTACGACCCGCTCGACGGCAACCACGCGCACTACACGCTGGATCTGTCGCACACCGCGACGGCCGGGACCGACGCCCTGGAGATGGCCGCCCGGATGGGCGACGGCCTGGTGCACCTGCATCTGTGCGACGGCAACGGTGCGGCCGCCGACGAGCACCTGGTGCCCGGCCGCGGCACCCAGCCCACCGCCCAGGTGTGCCAGAACCTGGCGGCCAGCGATTTCAGCGGGCACGTCGTGCTCGAGGTCACCACCTCGTCGGCGCGTGACGACGCCGAGCGCACCGCGCTGCTGGCCGAATCGCTGCAGTTCGCCAGGACCCATCTGCTGCGCTGATCAACAGCCGCTAGGGTCGGTCAAATGGCGAGAATCGCAATCATCGGTGGCGGCAACATGGGCGAGGCACTGTTGGCGGGGCTGCTGCGCAGCGGCCGCCAGGTGAAGGACCTGGTGGTCGCCGAGCGGGCGCCGGCCCGCACCGAACACCTGTCGCAGACCTACGGCGTGCAGGTGACCGGCTCGATCACCGACGCCGCCGCGCACGCCGACTACGTGGTGGTGGCGGTCAAACCCGCCGATGTCACCGCGGCGGTGAACGCCATCGCCGAGGCCGCCGCGATCGCCGAGGACAGCAGCACCGAGCAGGTCTTCGTGACGGTGGCCGCGGGTGTGGGTACCGGATTCTTCGAGTCCAAGTTGCCGGCCGGATCCGCTGTGGTCCGGGCGATGCCCAATACCCCGGCGCTGGTCGGCGCCGGGGTCACCGCGGTGGCGCGCGGGCGCTTCACCACCGATGAGCAGCTTTCCGCGGCCGCCGGGTTGTTCGAGGCCGTGGGGGAGGTGTTGACGGTCTCAGAGGCGCAACTGGACGCCGTTACGGCCGTCTCAGGGTCGGGCCCGGCCTACTTCTTCCTGATGGTGGAGGCGTTGGTGGATGCGGGTGTGGCGGCCGGCCTGGCCCGGGCGGTGGCCACCGATCTGGCCGTTCAGACCATGGCTGGGTCGGCCGCGATGATGCTGGACCGGATGGACGGTGAGCGCGGCGGTGCGGACGGCACCCGGCCGTCCGGCGTCGACACCACCGCCGCGCAGCTGCGCGCCATGGTTACCTCGCCGGGGGGTACCACCGCCGCCGGCCTGCGGGAACTGGAACGCGGAGGTTTGCGGGCGGCCGTCGCCGCTGCGGTCGAAGCCGCAAAAACGCGGTCTGAGCAGCTCGGAATCACATCGGAGTAGTTCTAAAATTTTCAACGGATTACCCCACACCCGTCGCAGTAACCCCACCTGTCCCGCTATTCTCCTCGTGTAAGCACGCGTCGTACCAACGGTGGGGAAGCCGCTGGAACTGGCCGTGCCTGAAGGAATGGGTTGCGATGACGGCTATGAACGGACCATCCGGAAGCGGCAAAGGTGCACGTGAGGGAGCTGGCGACGCCCAGCCCGGCGCGACGCAATTTCTCACCGTCGCCGAGGTCGCCGCACTGATGCGGGTGTCCAAGATGACGGTGTACCGCCTGGTGCACAACGGCGAGCTGCAGGCCGTTCGCGTCGGCCGGTCCTTCCGGGTGCACGCCAAGGCCGTTCACGACATGCTGGAGAACTCCTACTTCGACGCCGGATAGCCTCCGCGCATCGTTTCGGTTCCCGGCGGCCCGGCCTTGGGCTTCCGGCCCCGGCCTCCGGCTTTCGGCGTCCCCAGTGCAACCTGTGGATAACCCGCCTGGCGCCCTGATTTCGCCCGGATTCCACGCCACCGCTGCACCTAACTGGTTCGTCAACGTATGCGGCGGGGTTGATGTACCAGTTGCGAACGCGGGCGTCTGCCGCGGTCTCTGGTGACCTGGGGTTTTGTCGTCGGTGATCGGCGCGGTGTGCACACAACTGGTTCGTCAAGTGTGCGGCGCGGTTGGCGTACCAGTTATGTGCACCGGCGTTCCGCCGCGCAAATGGTCGGATCCGGCCAGCGCTGGCTCCGCAAGCTCCGCCCGCTCGGCCTACACCTCCGAAGGCACTCGATGCGCTCGCGCCAACTCCGCCTACGTTCGCCGGACCGCCCGCTTTCCCGTTGCGCCCGGTCTTTCGGTAAGGTAGCCGGGTTGTGTCAGGAGCGGCGTCTCGCGCCGCGTGCGTAGTCAGCGGAGTCCATGGGTTCAGTCATCAAGAAGCGGCGTAAGCGGATGTCGAAGAAGAAGCATCGCAAACTGCTCCGTCGCACCCGGGTGCAGCGCAGAAAACTCGGCAAGTAGCGCGCGCTGTGCCGCCGCGCGGCGTGCCCGGTCGGTAGCCTGTCGGGATGGATTCCGGACGGGGTGGCGACGGCGCCGAGCAGACGGGCGCCGACGGACCGAAGGTGGTACTGGTCACCGGGGCCTGCCGATTCCTCGGGGGCTACCTGACCGCGCGGCTGGCACAGAACCCGGCGATCAAGCAGGTCATCGCGGTTGACGCGGTGGCGCCGACCAAGGATATGCAGCGCCGGATGGGCCGGGCCGAATTCGTTCGGGCCGACATCCGGAATCCGTTCATCGCCAAGGTTATTCGCAACGGCGATGTCGACACCGTGGTGCACGCCGCGGCGGCGTCCTACGTTCCCCGATCCGGGGGCCGGGCCACGTTGAAGGAACTCAACGTGATGGGCGCCATGCAGTTGTTCGCGGCCTGCCAGAAGGCGCCGCTGGTACGACGGGTGATCCTCAAGTCCACCTCCGAGATCTACGGCTCCAGCGCCTACGACCCGGTGATGTTCACCGAGGACAGCAGTGCCCGCCGGCCACCCGGCGAGGGCTTCGCCCGCGACAGCATCGACATCGAGAGCTACGCCCGCGGGCTCGGCCGCCGTCGTCCCGACATCGCGGTGACCATCCTGCGGCTGGCCAACATGATCGGTCCGGCGATGGACACCGCACTGTCGCGGTACCTGGCCGGGCCGGTGGTGCCGACGGTCGCCGGGCGTGACGCCCGGTTGCAGCTGTTGCATGAGCAGGATGCGCTCGGGGCGCTGGAGCACGCCACGGTGGCCGGCCGTTCCGGCACCTTCAACATCGGGGCCAAGGGCATCATCATGATGTCGCAGGCGGTTCGGCGGTCCGGCCGGCTCGCGCTGCCGCTGCCGACGCTGGGGGTGCGGCTGATGGACTCGGTGGTGCGGGCCACCGGCAGCGGGGAGATCACTCGCGATCAACTTGATTACATGACTTTCGGCCGGGTGATGGACACCACCCGGATGCGCAATGAGCTGGGGTTCGAGCCAAAATGGAGCACCCTGGAGGCGTTCGACGACTACGTTCGCGGGCGGGGTTTGACTGCCATCTTCGACCCGCGGTGGGTACTCTCTTTGGAAGACCGCGCGGTTGCATTGGCGCAACGTTGGGGGAACTGAGCGTGCGGTCGGATTCAGCCGCTGTCGAGTTCGGCGCAGATAGAAGTCGGCGTTACCGGTCGATGCAGGGGAGAAGGTGAATCATGGCAACTGAGTCCGAAGCGAATGTCATTCCGCTGTATAGCAATTCGAGTCGCGTGTCGGCCGCGAGGCGCAATGCGCTGCGGGCCGAGGCGGCCCGTCGGCACCCGTCTCTGCTGTCAGATCCCGACCAGCGCACCGCCGAGGAACTCGCCGCCGTCGTGCACGAGTTCGACGCCTCCCGCACCGGCGGCGTCGACGCCCCCAATGAACTCGCCCAGCGGATCGCCTCGGTCGCGGACTTCCTGCGCAAGCGGCTGACCGGCGACTACGTCGTCGACGATTTCGGCTTCGACCGCCATCTCAACGAGGGTGTCTTCCTGCCGGCGCTGCGGGTGCTGTTCAACTCGTGGTTCCGGGTGTCGGTCACCGGGATCGAGAACCTGCCGATCGAGGGCGCCGGACTGGTGGTGGCCAACCACGCGGGCGTGCTGCCGCTGGACGGCCTGATGGCCTCGGTCGCCGTGCACGACCATCACCCGACGCATCGGGATCTGCGGCTGCTGGCCGCCGACCTGGTGTTCGACATGCCGGTGCTGGGTCAGGCGGCCCGCAAGGCCGGCCACACCATGGCCTGTACCGCCGACGCGAACCGGTTGCTGGACTCCGGCGAGCTGACCGCCGTGTTCCCGGAGGGCTACAAGGGCCTGGGTAAGCACTACCGCGACCGGTACAAGCTGCAGCGGTTCGGCCGCGGCGGCTTCGTGTCGGCCGCACTGCGCACCAAGGCGCCGATCATCCCGTGCTCGATCGTCGGGTCCGAGGAGATCTACCCGATGATCGCCGACGTCAAGCTGCTGGCCCGGCTGCTGGGTCTGCCGTACTTCCCGGTGACGCCGCTGTTCCCGCTGGCCGGACCGGCCGGGCTGATCCCGCTGCCGTCCAAGTGGCACATCGCCTTCGGTGCCCCGATCGAAACCGCCGACTACGACGAGTCCGCCGCCGACGATCCGATGGTCACCTTCGAACTGACCGACCAGGTCCGCGAGACCATCCAGCAGACGCTATATCAGCTGCTGGGTATGCGCAGCAACACGTTCCTGGGCTGAGCCCGGAGCCGGGCTGCTACAGCCCCAGCCGGGCGGCGATGGCGGCGACCTGCTCGTTGGCCTCGGTGTCGCTGTTGGCCTCGCCGATCATGGTGACGATGCTGGTGATGACGGGTTCGCCCGCGTCGTCGGTGACCTCCGAGCGCAGTTCGACGATCACCGTGCCGTGCGACTCGATCATCGAATCCAGGTACGAGTCGAAGTAGAGCTTGTCGCCGCTGACCAGCGGACGGTGGAACCGGAATTTCTGGTCCCGGTGGATCACCCGGGCCAGGTTGATGCCGACGTCGAAACGCTTGAACATGTCCAGCTGCACCCGGCGCCCGGCGACCGCCACGAAGGTCAGCGACGCCAGCACGGCATCGTGGCCGAGCTCGGCCGCCGCGGCGGCCTGGAAGTGCGCGGGGTGGTCGTCCTGGACCGCGCGGGCGTACTCGCCGACCTTCTGGCGCCCGACCTGGAAATAGTCGGGGTAGCGGTAGTGGGTACCGATGATCTCGTCAGCAATGCTCATGGCAGGTTTCGTCCCCTAGAAGGCAAGTACTACTCGGCGGCGCAGTTTATCAAGACGCGGCCCGGTCACCGGCGGTCGTTGCGCCGCGACGCCAGCGCCGCGAGCACACCACCGGCCGCGCCGAGCGCCAGCGCCGAGGGCACCCCGATCCGGGCGGCCTTGCGCGCGGTGCGGAAATCGCGCACCTCCCAGCCCCGGGCCCGGGCGTATTCCCGCAGGTCACCGTCGGGATTGATGGCGACGGCGGTACCGACCAGGTTGAGCATCGGCACGTCGTTGTAGCTGTCGGAGTAGGCCGTGCAGCGGCGCAGGTTGAGCCCTTCGCGAATGGCCAGCGCCCGAACCGCGTGCGCCTTGCCCGGGCCGTGCAGGATCTCGCCGACCAGTCGGCCGGTGAACACGCCGTCGACGGATTCGGCGACGGTGCCCAGCGCCCCGGTCAGGCCGAGGCGGCGCGCGATGATCTCGGCCAGCTCATACGGCGTGGCGGTGACCAGCCACACCTGCTGGCCGGCGTCGAGGTGCATCTGCGCCATCGCCCGGGTGCCGGACCAGATCTTGTCCGCGATGATCTCGTCGTAGATCTGCTCGCCGGCCTCGGTGAGCTCGGACGTCGGGCGTCCCTCGATGAACGCCAGCGCCTTGCGGCGTCCCTCGGCGACGTCGTCGCTGTTCTCCCGGCCGGTCAGCTGGAACTTGGCCTGGGCGAAGACGAACTTCGCCACGTCGGCGTAGGTGAAGTACTTGCGCGCGGCCAGCCCGCGGGCGAAATGCACCAGCGACGATCCCTGGACCAGGGTGTTGTCGACGTCGAAGAACGCCGCCGCGGTCAGGTCCGACGGCGACGGGATCGCCGGGTCGGCCCGCAGATCGGCCACGGCACGTTCGGCGCTGGCATCGCCGGCCTCTGCCGCTTCGAAGTCGTCGGGCATTGCTCCCCCTGATCAAAGGCGCTCGGACCACAACCTTAGCGAAATGTCAGAATGCTGCAGATGCGCCGAGCCGAAGTCCAGCTGCTGACCCGGGCCGGGTGCGGACACTGCGTCCGGGCCGGCGAACAGTTGACCGCGCTGGCCGACGAGCTCGGGTTCGACCTGGCGATCGTCGACGTCGACGCGGCCGCGGCGGCCGGGAACTCCGCGCTGCGCGCCGAGTACGGCGACCGGCTGCCGGTGGTGCTGCTCGACGGCGCCGAACACAGCTACTGGGAGGTCGACGAACCCCGGTTGCGGGCCGATCTCGGATAATTTGGCGGGCCGGACGGTGAACGTCTACCTTGGAATGAGTTTTCTTCTCGGGATTTTGGCCGGTGAGGGCAAGGGAGCGGGCACGGTGATGGCCTCCAGGATGGCGCGATGAGTGTCCTGCTGTTCGGCGTTTCCCACCGCAGTGCACCCGTGTCGGTGCTCGAACAGCTCTCCACCGACGAGGCCGATCAGATCAAGATCATCGACCAGCTGCTGGAGTCGTCGCTGGTGACCGAGGCCATGGTGCTGGCCACCTGCAACCGGGTCGAGGTCTACGCCGTCGTCGACGCCTTCCACGGCGGCCTGTCGGTGATCGGCCAGGTGCTGGCCGAGCGCTCCGGCATGTCGCTGGGGGACCTGACCAAGTACGCCTACGTGCGCTACGCGGAAGCCGCCGTCGAGCACCTGTTCTCGGTGACCGCCGGCCTGGATTCGGCGGTGCTGGGCGAACAGCAGGTGCTCGGCCAGGTGCGCCGCGCCTACGCCAGCGCAGAGTCCAACCGCAGCGTCGGCCGCACTCTGCACGAGCTGTCCCAGCGGGCACTGTCGGTGGGCAAGCGGGTGCACACCGAGACCGGTATCGACGCCGCGGGCGCCTCGGTGGTCTCGGTGGCCCTCGGCATGGCCGATACCAGCCTCGGTGGGCTGGCCGGGCACAGCGCCGTCATCGTCGGCGCCGGGTCGATGGGCGCGCTGGCCGCGGCGCATCTGGTCCGCGCGGGTATAGACACCGTGCGGGTGGTCAACCGGTCCCTGCCGCGCGCACAGCGGCTGGCGGCCAACCTCACCGAGCAGGGCCTGACGGCCACCGCGGTCGACCTCGACGACGTGGCCGCCGCGCTGGTCGACGCCGACGTCGTGATCAGCAGCACCGGTGCGGTGCGGCCGGTGGTGTCGCTGGCCGACGTGCACCACGCCCTGGCGCAGCGCAGCGCGGGCCGGGAGGACCGCCCGCTGGTGATCTGCGATCTGGGCATGCCCCGCGACGTGGACCCGGCGGTCGGCGGGCTGCCGGGCGTCGTCGTCGTCGACATGGACCGCATTCAGCGCGAACCCTCGGCCCAGGCGGCGGCCGGCGATGCCGAGGCGGCCCGCGCCATCGTGGCCACCGAACTGGCGACCTACCTGGCGCGCCAGCGGATGGCCGAGGTCACCCCGACGGTCACCGCGCTGCGCCAGCGCGCCGCCGACGTGATCGAGTCCGAGCTGCTGCGGCTGGACAACCGGCTGCCCGGCCTGGACACCTTGCACCGCGAGGAAGTGGCCCGCACCGTCAAGCGGGTGGTCGACAAGCTGCTGCACGCACCCACCGTGCGGGTCAAACAACTGGCCAGCGCGCCGGGTGGGGACAGCTACGCCGAGGCGCTGCGCGAGCTGTTCGAGCTCGATCCCAATGCCGTCGACGCCGTCGCGACCGCGGGCGAATTACCGCTGGTCCCGGCCGATCTCGACGCCATCGGCGACAACACCGAGTAGGGGTCAGACCATCTCCGACTTCAGTGAATCGGCCGGATTCACCCGATCGACGCCGATCCGGATCGGTACCCGGGGGAGCCTGCTGGCCACCACCCAGGCCGGCACCATCCGCGACGCCCTGATCGCGCTGGGACACCCCGCCGAACTCGTCATCATCTCCACCTCCGGTGACCGCTCGGCCGCCCCGGTCGCCGAGATCGGCGTCGGGGTGTTCACCGCCGAACTGCGCACCGCGATCGCCGACGACCGCGTCGATCTGGCCGTGCACTCCTTCAAGGACCTGCCGACGGCGCCCGACCCGCGGTTCGTCATCGCCGCCATCCCGCCCCGCGCCGACGCCCGCGACGCCCTGGTCGCCCGGGACGGTCTGGTGCTCGGTGAGCTGCCCGCGGGTGCCACCATCGGCACCTCCAGCGTGCGCCGGGCCGCGCAGCTTAGAGCACTGGGTCTCGGTTTGGAAATCCGCCCCCTACGAGGCAACCTAGATAGCAGGTTGAACAGGGTAGGCAGCGGTGAACTCGACGCCATCGTGGTTGCCCGGGCGGGCTTGGCCCGGATCGGACGCCTCGAAGCGATAACCGAGACGCTGGAGCCGGTGCAGATGCTACCGGCGCCGGCTCAAGGGGCGCTGGCAATCGAGTGCCGCAGCGGGGACGCCGACCTGGTGGCGATGTTGTCCGAACTGGACGACGCCGACACCCGGGTGGCCGTCACCGCGGAACGTGTCCTGCTCGCCGAGTTGGAGGCGGGGTGTTCCGCACCGGTCGGGGCGATCGCGGAAGTGGTCGAGTCGATCGATGAGGACGGCAACGTCTTCGACGAACTGTCGTTACGCGCATGCGTGGCGGCAACCGACGGATCTGACGTGATCCGTGCCTCCGGGATCGGCACCGCCGACCGGGCCGCCGAGCTGGGACGCTCGGTTGCCGGGGAGCTGTTCGAACTGGGGGCGCGTGAACTGATGGACTCCCAGCGCTAGCGGGACTCCACGATTGCAGTGGGAGAGATGGATGACCACGCGAGGGCGTAAGGCCAAGCCGGGCCGCATCACGTTCGTGGGATCGGGGCCGGGCGATCCGGGCCTGCTCACGATGCGGGCGAAATCGGTGTTGTGCAATGCCGCGTTGACGTTCACCGACCCCGACGTGCCCGAGGCGGTGCTGGCCATCGTCGGCTCCGAGCTGCCGCCGACGGTCGGGCCGGCACCGGCCACCGACACCCCCGACGGCGATGCCCCGGCCGTGGTGACCGGCGGCGCCGACGTCCGCCCGGCCCTCGGCGCGCCCGCCGAGGTCGTCAAGACCATGGTCGCCGAGGCCCGCGCCGGCGCCGACGTCGTGCGGCTGGTCCTCGGTGACCCGCTGTCGCTGGACTCGGTGCTGGCCGAGGTCAATGCCGTCGCCAAGAGCCAGGTGGCCTTCGAGATCGTGCCCGGGCTGCCCGCCACCACCGCGGTGCCCACCTACGGCGGCCTCCCGCTGGGCTCCTCACACACCGTCGCCGACGTCCGCGGTGACGTCGATTGGGCCGCACTGGCCGCCGCGCCCGGACCGCTGATCCTGCAGGCCGGCCCCGAGCATCTTGCCGATGCCGCCCGCACCCTCATCGACTACGGCCTGTCCGACTCGACGCCCTGCGTGGTCACCGCGCAGGGCACCACCTGCCAACAGCGCTCGGTGGAGACCACGCTGGCCGGGCTGACCGAACGCGCCGCGCTGGGCAGCTCCGACCCGGCCGGCCCGCTGACCGGCCCGCTGGTGGTGACCATCGGCCGCACCGTGGCCCATCGCGCCAAGCTGAACTGGTGGGAGAGCCGCTCGCTGTACGGCTGGACCGTGCTGGTGCCGCGCACCAAGGACCAGGCCGGCGAGATGAGCGAGCGGCTGGTCGGCCACGGCGCCCTGCCGATCGAGGTGCCGACCATCGCCGTCGAACCGCCGCGCAGCCCCGCCCAGATGGAACGCGCCGTCAAGGGCCTGGTCGACGGCCGCTTCCAGTGGGTGGTGTTCACCTCCACCAACGCCGTGCGCGCGGTGTGGGAGAAGTTCGCCGAATTCGGCCTGGACGCCCGGGCGTTCTCCGGGGTGAAGATCGCCTGCGTCGGTGAGGCCACCGCGGACCGGGTGCGCGCCTTCGGCATCAGCCCCGAGCTGGTGCCCGCCGGTGAACAGTCCTCGCTGGGCCTGCTCGACGAGTTCCCGCCGTACGACGACATCTTCGACCCGGTGAACCGGGTGCTGCTGCCGCGCGCCGACATCGCCACCGAGACCCTCGCGGAGGGCCTGCGCGAGCGCGGCTGGGAGATCGAGGACGTCACCGCCTACCGCACCGTGCGCGCGGCCCCGCCGCCGGCGCACACCCGCGAGATGATCAAGACCGGCGGCTTCGACGCGGTCTGCTTCACCTCCAGCTCCACGGTCCGCAACCTGGTCGGCATCGCCGGCAAGCCGCACGCGCGGACCATCGTGGCGTGCATCGGGCCCAAGACCGCCGAGACGGCAGCCGAATTCGGACTGCGGGTCGACGTGCAGCCGGAGACGGCCGCCGTCGGGCCGCTGGTCGACGCGCTCGCCGAGCACGCCGCCCGGCTGCGCGCCGAGGGCGCACTGCCCCCGCCCCGCAAGAAGAGCCGGCGCCGCTAGAGAACTGCCGTAACCTCGCCTCATGTTTCCCCGGCACCGGCCCCGACGACTGCGGACCACCCCGGCGATGCGCCGGCTGGTCGCCGAAACCTCGCTGGAACCCCGCCATCTGGTGCTGCCGATGTTCGTCGCCGACGGCATCGACGAGCCCCGTGAGGTTCCGTCGATGCCCGGCGTCGTGCAGCACACCCGGGACTCGCTGCGGGCCGCGGCGGTGCAGGCCGTCGACGCGGGCGTCGGCGGGTTGATGCTGTTCGGTGTGCCCGGCGAGGACGACAAGGACCCCGTCGGCTCCGCCGGGTCCGACCCCGACGGCATCCTCAACCGCGCGCTGGCGGACCTGGCCGCCGAGCTGGGCGACGCCACCGTGCTGATGGCCGACACCTGTCTCGACGAATTCACCGATCACGGCCACTGCGGGGTGCTCGACGACCGCGGCCGCGTCGACAACGACGCCACCAATCTGCGCTACGTCGACCTGGCGGTGGCCCAGGCCGCGGCCGGGGCGCACGTGGTGGCCCCCAGCGGAATGATGGACGGCCAGGTCGGCGCCATCCGCGACGGGCTGGACGACGCCGGTCACACCAATGTGGCGATCCTGGCGTACGCCGCCAAGTACGCGTCGGCGTTCTACGGGCCGTTCCGCGACGCCGTCGGCTCCAGCCTGGTCGGGGACCGTCGCACCTATCAGCAGGACAGCGCCAACATCCGCGAGGCGCTGCGCGAGATCGACCTGGACGTCGCCGAGGGTGCCGACGCGGTGATGGTCAAACCGGCGCTGGCCTACCTCGACGTGCTGCGTGCCGCCGCCGAGGTGTCCCCGGTGCCGGTGGCGGCCTATCAAGTGTCCGGCGAGTACGCGATGATCGCCGCCGCGGCGGCCAACGGCTGGATCGACGGCCCGTCGGCCGCGCTGGAATCGCTGCTGTGCATCCGCCGCGCCGGAGCCGACATTGTGCTGACCTACTGGGCGGTGCAGGCCGCCGGCTGGTTGGCGTGACCTAGGCTGGCCCGACGATGACTTTGGGTGAATCGACTGCGGACGAATCCGACGAGGTGGACCCGGCCCGCGACGAGCCGGTGCTGTTCAGTGAGCGCGGGGCCAGCCTGCTGTGGCTGCTGGCCGGCCCGGCGGCCGGCGGGGCGATGCTCTACATCCAGTCCCGCACCGGCGGCCACCTGGACTGGCGGGTGCCGACGGCGTTCACCGTGCTGGTCGGCTTCTTCGTCGGGATCATGGTGTTCGCCGCCCGCACCCACACCTCGGTGCTGTTGACCCCGTCCATGCTGCGCCAGGGCGCCCAGACGACCTCCACCGATGAGATCCTCGCGCTGTTCCCGCCGGCCCCGCGCGGGTCGCGGCCGGCGCCGACCGGCCCGGTGCGGATGAACCCGCTGACCGCGCGGGCGCTGCGCAAGGCAGGGGTCGACCAGGAGGAGGACGAGCCGGAACCGGAACCCGAGCCCGGCTCGGACGACGAGACGCTGCGCAAGTGGCAGTCCTCGCGGGCGCTGGGGGAGCTGACCGGGGTGCCGCGCGGCCGAACCCCCATCGGGCTGCAGTTGGTGGACAAGCGGGTGGCTCAGGCCTGGGCGCGTGACCACCGCAAGCTGCGGGCGGCCCTGCTCGGACTGTTGGAGCGACGCGACGGCGAGGTGCCGCGGTGAACCGGCGTTCGCTGTGGTGGCTGCTGGTGTCGGTCGCGGCTGCGCTGGCCTGCGGGGTGAGCTGGTGGGCGGCGCAGACCCGGGTCGACGTCGCCCCCATCGCGGACGGCGCCCCGGCGACGGTGTCGGTGGTCTACGACCCGCAGTTGGTCACGTTGGCCCTGCTGGCCGCTGCGGTGGCCGGGATTGCCGTGGTGTGTGCGGTTGAGCCGCTGCTGGCCCGCCGCCGAGTAAGTAGGCTGAGTTGATGCGCAGGATTCTCGCGATCGGTGCCGTTCTGGCGGCGACGGTGCTGACCGGTGCCCCGATCGCGGCGGCCGACCAGGAGAACCCGGACCCGTTCAACCCGGCCGACTGCATGGCCAACGCGAACGCCATCTGCAACCTGGGTCCCTACGGTCCCAACAGCCTGACCAATCCCGCCAATATCAACAGCCCGCTGAACCCGAACAGCCCGTCGAATCCGAACAATCCGAACAACCCGGCCAGCATCAACAATCCGAACAACCCGGCCAATCCGAATTCGATGATGAACCCGGCGAATCCGCTCAGCCCGCTGAACCCGATGAACCAGCACCATTGATCGGGGCCGCGACCGGCATCCAGTCTGCGCACGAGCCAGCCAGGAACATCAAAGCCCAGGATGGCTCGACCCGAAGCGGACGTCACGGAGCACTCGTCGAGTAAGTGGTCTTTCGAGCTTGCCGTGGGGCGCGAGCGCCCAGTTATGTACGGGCGCTACCGTCGACGGGCGGCAAAACCGCAGTTCACGGGCACGGGGGTGGGGTGTGCGTGTTCGCAAGTGGTCGCTCGCCGGATCGGGAGACGCCCAGCGACCAGTTGCCTTACACCTGAGGCCGGAAACGCGTGCTTCGGGGTTGAGTTACCGATGATTGGTAGTTCAACGGGCCGGAGTTACCAATGATGTGCGTGGTCCGGTGTCGCTCCGACTCCGCCGGTTACCCCCGGGTCAGCAAAACCGCCTGCTCGAACGGGATCTTCCCGAATGCCCGACGGGCCCCGCCGGTGACGTGCCCGGCGGCTTCCTCCCGGGACACCACCCGGGGGTCGGTCACCCGGAAGGTCTGCCCGCGGCGTTTCAGGGTGCCGCCGCCGGCCACGGTGATGTTCTTCAACCAGTCCCGGTCCGGGCCGTAGCTGAGCAGGATGGCCACCCCGTCGTCGGTGCTGAAGACGTTCAATGGCGTGCGATAGGTCTTGCCGGATTTGCGGCCGGTGTGCTCCAGGATGCCGAATCCCGGTGCCCACCCAGCCCACATCCGCTGGATCGGGTTGGTGACGTGCCGGTTGAACCGGGCGAGTCGCTGAGGAAGTTGCATACACCCATTTAACGCGGGTGCTCGGGCAGCCGCACCACCTGCGCCGCGTAGGTCAGGCCGGCGCCGTAGCCCAGCAGCAGGGCCAGGGCACCGGGCTTTGCGGCGCCGCAGGCCAGCAGCTGCTCCATCGCCAGCGGGACCGAGGCCGCCGAGGTGTTGCCGGTCAACTCGATGTCGTTGGCGATCACGACGTCCGGGCGCAGCTCCAGCTGGTTGGCCACCAGCTCGTTGATCCGGCCGTTGGCCTGGTGCGGAATGAAGACGTCGAGGTCGTCGGTGGTGACCCCGGCGGCCGCCATCGCGCGCCGGCCGACGTCGCTCATCTGGAACGCCGCCCAGCGGAACACCGCCTTGCCGTCCATCCGCAGATAGGGCCGCATCATCGACGGGTCGAGGCTGTAGTCGATCCAGCTGGTGTCCTGCACGATGGCCTGCGACTGGGACCCGTCGCTGCCGGAAACTGTTGGGCCGACGCCCTGTTCGGCCGTCGGTCCGACGACGACGGCGGCCGCGCCGTCACCGAAGATGAAGGCGCTGCCGCGGTCGGTCAGGTCGATGGCGTCGGAGAGTTTCTCCGAGCCGACGACCAGCAGGGTGCGGGCACTGCCGGCCCGCACCATGTCGGCCGCCACGCCGAGCGCGTAGCCGAAGCCGGCGCAACCGGCCGCGATGTCGAAGGCGGGGGTGGCCTGGGCGCCGACGGCGGTGGCCACCTGCGGCGCGCACGGCGGTGTCTGCCGGAAGTTCGTGCTGGTGGCGACGATCACCGCGTCGACCTGCTCGCCGGGCACCTCCGCGTTGGCCAGCGCAATGCGGCAGGCCTCGACGGCCATCGACGTCGCCGTCTCGTCGGCCGCCCCGAAGTGGCGGGTCCGGATGCCGGTGCGGGAGAAGATCCATTCGTCGTCGGAGTCCAGCGTCCGGCAGATCTCCTCGTTGGTGACGACCCGATCGGGCCGGTACGCGCCCACGCTGAGCAGGCCGACATTGGGGACGCCCGACGCCGTCGAGATGAGTGTCATCAGAGGTGTCCCCTATCCAGCCGCACGTCGGCCGGTGTCAATGTAACCGCTTGCTGTAACGCCACACCGGGAAGTACCGCCATCCGACTTCCGGTACAGAGTGCGAAAACTGTAACATTGTGTCTATGACGGAATTGGCGCATGCCGAGACGCTGCCCGACGCTGCACCGCTGGACGCCGGCTCGCTGGTCTGGCGCTGGTTCGGCGACAACCGGATGTACCTGATCGGCCCGCGGCCGGCCGTGCTGCAGAACATGCTCGCCGAGCTGGGGCAGGGGGTGCTGGATCACTCGGTGTTCTTCGCCGACACCGCCGAGCGGCTCAAGCGCACCATCGGCCCGATCTTCGACACCGTCTACGGCTCGCCCGACGACAACGCCGGCATCCGGGTCCGCGACTTCCACACCGCGATCAAGGGCGACATGCCCGACGGTTCGCGCTACCACGCGCTGAACCCGGACACCTACTTCTGGGCGCACGCGACGTTCGTCGAAGGGGTGCTGTACTTCGCCGACACCTTCGTGCACCGGCTCAGCGACGCCGAACGCGAACAGATCTACGCCGAGTCGAAGACCTGGTATCGCCGCTACGGGGTCAGTGACCGCGGCCTGCCGCCCGATTACGCCGCCTTCCGCGAGTACTGGGACACCATGATGGACACCGTCGTCGTGCCGCACAAGACCGCGACCTATGGCGTCGGCTACGTCACCAAGGGCTTCCCCAAGCCCAAGGCGATCTCGGGGTGGGCGTGGAAAATCATTGCGCCGGTGTTCAATCCGGTCGCTGCCTTCCTCACCACCGGCGGACTGCCGCCGCGGGCCCGGGGCCTGCTGGGCTTGCCGTGGACCGACCGCCAGGAACGCCGCTACCAGCGCTTCGCCGCGCTGTGGCGCTCGCCGGCGGTGAACCGGATCTGGGACCGGCTGCCGATGACGGTGCGCTACAACGGTTTTGCCCGACGCGGCTACGCGCGCGAGGCGGTGCGGCCGTGACCGCCCCGGACGCCCGTGCCGCTGCGATCCTGGACGCCGCACTGGCCGAATTCGAACAGCACGGATTCCGCCGGGTGGCGCTCGACGACGTGGCGCGTCGCGCCCGCGTCAGCCGCACCACCATCTACCGCCGGTTCACCGGCCGCGACGAGTTGATCGCCGCGGTCATCGACCGGGAGAATGCCGCCCTGTTCGCCGAGATCGCCGACCACATCACCACCGTCGGTCCGCAGTCGAACATCTACGCCGAGGCGTTCACGGCGGCCATCGTGAAGTTCCGCGGCCACCGGGTGCTGGACCGGCTGATCCGCGACGACCCGGAACTCGCACTGACCCTGGCGCACCGGCACTACGGCGCGGCGCTGACCCGCGTCGTCGAGGCGCTGGAACAGATCTTCCCGGCTGGTTTCGCCGAGCGGGTCGGACCGCGGGCGGTCAACGAACTCGCCGACGCAATCCTGCGCTACGCGCTGATGGCGCTGCTGCTGCCGGGGCTGCGCCCGATGGAATCCGTCGAGGACATCCGGGCGTTCGCGACGGGCGAGTTCCTGCCGAGCCTGCCGGTCCAGCTGCGCGTCGCGCGGGCCTGAACTCAGATCACACTGCTGGCGATGGCCGCGACCAGACCGGCGACGGTCAGCACCCCGACCGCGGTCGCCGCGGTGATCGCGCGAGCCTTCTGGTTGCGGCGGACGTAGTAGATCGCCAGCGCGATGCCGACGAAGATCAGCGACGCGTAGAGCACCAGCCCGAGCGTCAGAAGTGCCGCCGTGTTCGGGTCGCCGGTCGGTGTCGTGTCGTCCACCCGTCAAGTATGGACACCCGGGTCAGAGGCCGAGCAACCCCCGCAGCTCGGCGCGCCGGGTCTCGTCCAGCGGCAGCAGCGGTCGGCGCGGATCTCCCACCCCGCGGCCCAGCAACTCCAGACCCGCCTTCACGGTGGTGGGCAGGCCGCCCGCGACGATGAAGCGCAGCAGCGGTGCCAGGTCGTCGTAGATCAGCTGCGCGCCGACGGTGTCGCCGGATCCCACCGCGGCATAGAGGTCCAGGCACGGCTGCGGGCGCAGGCACGGCGCCGCGGTGCACCAGCCCTTCGCGCCGGCCGTCAGTGCGTCGAGCACCAGCGGGTTGGAACCGTTGTAGAACGGCAACCGGTCGCCGGAAAGCTCCTTGATTGCCAGCATCCGGTTCAGCTCCCCGGTGGACTCCTTGACCATGGTGAGGTTTTCGATGCTCTCGAACATCGAGACCAGCAGCTCCGGGCTCATGTCGACGCCGCTGGTGGCGGGGTTGTTGTAGGCCATGATCGGGATGCCGATGGCCGCACCGATCGCCGCGTAGTGGGTGGCGATCTCCCGATCGTCGAGCTTCCAGTAGGACACCGGCAGCACCATCACGGCGTCGGCCCCGGCCCGCTCGGCCTTGCGGGCCCGCCGGATGGTGTTGGCGGTGGTCAGGTCACCGGCGCCGACGACGACGGGCACCCGCCGGCCCACCGCGTCGACGGTGACGTCGACGACGGTGTCGAACTCGTCCTCACTCAGATAGGCCGCCTCGCCGGTACTGCCCAGCGGCGCGACGGCGTGCACCCCGGAGTCCACCAGGGTGTCGACCAGCCCGGCCAGTCCGGCGGTGTCGATCGCGGTGCCGTCGGCGGTGAACGGGGTGACCGGATAGGCGATGATGCCCTGGATTTCGGTGCTCACGGAGTGTCCTTTCAAAGGGTGTCGGTCAGTGCGACAGCGCGTCGGGGTGCCGGGCCAGCGCGCGCCGGGCGTAGTAGGCGAAATTGGCCTGGCTGCGCTTGGGGGTCAGCGTCCAGTCGTGGGCCTCGCGGGCCAGTTGCGGCGGCAGTTCGGCGATGGTGCCCGCGGCCATGGCGGCCAGCTGTAGTTTGGCCGCCCGTTCGATCAGCATGCCCAGCGAGCAGGCCTCCTCCACGCTGGCGCCGGCGATGACGTGCCCGTGGTGGGCCAGCAGCACGGCCTTCTTGTCGCCGAGCGCCGCGGTGATGATCTCGCCCTCTTCGTTGCCCACTGGTACGCCGGGCCAGTCCTTGAGGAACGCGCAGTCGTCGTAGAGCGGGGTGGCGTCCATATGGGAGACGATCAGCGGCACCTCCAGCATGGACAGTGCGGCGACGTGGAACGGGTGGGTGTGCACGATGCAGTTCACGTCGGGGCGGCCGCGATAGATCCAGGAGTGGAACCGGTTGGCCGGGTTGGCCATGCCGGTGCCGGCCAGGACGTTGAGGTCCTCGTCGACGAGCAGCAGGTTGTCCTCGGTGATCTCGTCGAAGCCGAGGCCGAGCTGCTGGGTGTAGTAGGTGCCGGGCCGTTCGGCGCGCGCGGTGATCTGTCCGGCCAGCCCGGAGTCGTGGCCGGCGTCGAACAGTGCTCGGCAGGTCAGCGCGATCTTCGCCCGGGTGCTCAGCCCGGAGTCCGCGACGTGCCGGTTCAGCCCGTCGAGGGCGCGTCGCATGAGGTCGGGTTTGCTGTCGTCGAGCGTGCTCATCGGCGTCTCCGTCGGTTTCGTCGGTGGCACCGACCATAGGACACAATGTGTCATTACGTCAATATTGTTTCCTCTGGGCGGTATTCTTGCGGCGATCACCGGAACGGAGGAGCCGCATGACCGCGCTGATGCGCACGGTGCGACGGCAACGCGCCCAGACGCTCGACGAACTAGCCGCCGTCACCGGGCTGACCAAGAGCTACCTGTCCAAGGTCGAGCGGGGCAGGAGCACTCCCTCGGTCTCGGCGGCGATCAAGATCGCCCGGGCGCTCGACGTCGACGTCGCCCGGCTGTTCTCCGACGACCCCACCGCCGCGTCGCTGACCGTCGAACGCGCTGCCGACCACGCGGGTGGCCGCAGCCACGCCATCGCGGCAACCATGCTCGGCAAGGCGATGGCGCCGTTCGTCGTCCGGCCCGGGACCCGGTTCACCACCCATCCGCACGCCGCGGCGTCCGGCCACGCCACCCACCCCGGTCAGGAGTTCCTGTTCGTCCACCGCGGCCGCGTCGAACTCGACCACGACGGCCGGATCACCGCCCTGGACGCCGGGGACTGCGCATACTTCGACGCGTCGGTGCCGCACGGCCTGCGTCGGGTCGGCGACGAGTCCGCGGAGGTCGTCGTCGTCACCTACGACGAGCCACGCAGAACGTGAGGGGTGACGGGGTGCACATCGGTGCTCCTGGAACACTGGTGCCCATGAGCAAGACCGACCTGTCGGCCGCCCTGTTCGCCGACGCCTGTCAGGTGATCCCCGGCGGAGTCAACTCTCCGGTCCGGGCCTTCCAGTCGGTCGGCGGCACACCGAGGTTCATCAGCTCCGCCCACGGCTGCCGGCTGACCGACGCCGACGGCAACAGCTATGTCGACCTGGTGTGCTCGTGGGGCCCGATGATCCTCGGGCACGCCCACCCGGCCGTAGTGGAAGCGGTCCGCGCGGCGGCCACCGACGGCCTGTCCTTCGGCGCCCCGACGGCCTCGGAATCCGAGCTGGCCCGCGAGATCATCGACCGCGTCGAACCCGTGCAGCGGCTGCGGCTGGTGAACTCCGGCACCGAGGCCACCATGAGCGCGCTGCGGCTGGCCCGCGGCTACACCGGCCGCGCCAAGGTGGTGAAGTTCGCCGGCTGCTACCACGGCCACGTCGACGCCCTGCTGGCCGCCGCCGGATCCGGCGTCGCCACCCTCGGCCTGCCCACCTCACCCGGGGTGACCGGAGCCACCGCCGCCGACACCATCGTGCTGCCCTACAACGACATCGCCGCCGTCGAGGAGGCCTTCGATCGCTACGGGCATGAGATCGCGGCCGTCATCACCGAGGCCAGCCCCGGCAACATGGGTTGCGTCCCGCCGCTGCCCGGCTTCAACGCCGCGCTGCGCCGGATCACCGCCGAACGCGGTGCGCTGCTGATCCTCGACGAGGTGATGACCGGCTTCCGGGTCAGCCGCAGCGGCTGGTTCGGCCTGGAACCCGTCGACGCCGACCTGTTCACCTTCGGCAAGGTGATGAGCGGAGGGCTGCCGGCCGCGGCGTTCGGCGGCCGCACCGAGGTGATGGAACACCTCGCCCCGCTCGGCCCCGTCTACCAGGCCGGCACCCTGTCCGGGAACCCGGTCGCCGTCGCCGCCGGGCTGGCCACGCTTCGGCACGCCGACGCCGACGTGTACGCCGCGCTGGACGCAGGCGCCGACCGGCTGGCCGGGCTGCTGACCGGGGCGCTGAGCGCCGAAGGCGTCGCGCACCGGGTGCAGCGCGCGGGCAACATGCTGAGCGTGTTCTTCACCGAGTACCCGGTGTTCGACTTCGCCACCGCCCAGGCCAGCCAGACCTGGCGGTTCCCGCCGTTCTTCCACGCGGTGCTGGACGCCGGTGTGTACCCGCCGTGCAGCGCGTACGAGGCGTGGTTCGTCTCTGCCGCCCTCGACGACGCCGCCTTCGACACCATCGCCGCCGCCCTGCCCGCCGCCGCGCGGGCCGCGGCCGCCGCGACCGACCCGGAGATCACCGATGCCTGAGAAAACGATCGTGCACGTCATGCGCCACGGCGAGGTGCACAACCCCGAGCAGATCCTCTACGGCCGGCTGCCCGGCTACCGGCTCTCGGACCGGGGCCGCGGCCAGGCCGAGGCGGTCGCGCAGTGGTTGGCCGACAACGACGTCACCTACGTGGTGGCCTCCCCGCTGCAGCGCGCCCAGGAGACCGCCGCACCGATCGCCGCGGCGCACTCGCTGGAGGTCAGCAGCGACCCCGAGCTGATCGAGTCGCTCAACGTGTTCGAGGGCCAGCGGGTCTCACCCGGCGACGGTGCGCTGCGCGACCCGCGCAACTGGCGCCACCTGCGCGACCCGATCACCCCGTCCTGGGGTGAGCCGTACCGCGACATCGCCGCCCGGATGACCGCCGCGATCGAGCGGGCCCGGATCGCCGCGGCCGGCCACGAGGCGGTGTGCGTCAGCCATCAGCTGCCGGTGGAGACGGTGCGACGGGCCCTGACCGGCAGCCGGCTGGCGCATTTCCCCACCCGGCGCATGTGCAATCTGGCCTCGTTGACGTCGTTCTATTACGACGACGACCGGCTCGTCGGGTGGGGTTACGCGGAGCCCGCCGGACGGTGAGGGCCTGGCTTGCCCTGGTGCTGGGCGCGGTGCTGCTGACGCTGACCGGATGCGCGACGGGAGACGACGCCGTCGCCCAGGGCGGCACGTTCGAATTCGTCTCACCGGGCGGCAAGACCGACATCCTCTACGACCCGCCGTCGGCCCGCGGGACCCCCGGCCGGATCGCCGGACCCGACCTGATGAACCCGGACCGCACCCTGTCGGTCGACGACTTCGCCGGGCAGGTCGTCGTGCTCAACGTGTGGGGTCAGTGGTGCGGGCCGTGCCGCACCGAGATGGGGGAGCTGCAGCGGGTCTATGACGCGACCAAGGCTTCCGGGGTGGCGTTCCTGGGCATCAACGTCCGCGACTACGACCGGGACGCCGCCGTCGATTTCGTCACCGATCGCCACATCACCTTCCCGTCGATCTACGACCCGTCGCTGCGCACCCTGATCGCCTTCGGCGGCAAGTACCCGACCAGCACCACCCCGGCGACCATCGTGCTGGACCGTGAACACCGGGTGGCCGCGGTCTTCCTGCGCGCGTTGCTGGCGTCGGACCTGCAACCGGTCGTCGAGCGCCTCGCCGCCGAGAAGGACGGCGCGTCGTGACCGGGGCCACCGAGCTCGCCGTCAGCGGCCCGTTGCTGCTGGCCCTGGGCGTATGCGTGCTGGCCGGGCTGGTGTCGTTCGCCTCGCCGTGCGTGGTGCCGCTGGTGCCGGGCTACCTGTCGTATCTGGCCGCCGTCGTCGGCGTCGAGGAGGGCACCGACGGTCCGGGACGGCGCGCCCGGCTGCGGGTGGCCGGGTCCGCGCTGCTGTTCGTCGCCGGTTTCACCGCCGTGTTCATCGCCGGCACCGTCGCGGTACTGGGCTTGACGACGACGGTGATCAGCAACCAGCTGCTGCTGCAGCGGGTCGGCGGCGTGCTGACCATCGCCATGGGCCTGGTGTTCGTCGGATTCGTCCCGGCCCTGCAGCGCCAGGCCCGGTTCACCCCGCTGCAACTGTCCACTCTGGCCGGGGCGCCGCTGCTGGGCGCGGTGTTCGCGCTCGGCTGGACCCCGTGCCTGGGCCCGACGCTGACCGGGGTGATCACCGCGGCGTCGGCGACTGAGGGCGCCAGCATCGGCCGGGGCGTGGCGCTGGTCATCGCCTACTGCCTGGGCCTGGGCCTGCCGTTCCTGGTGTTGGCGGTGGGCTCCACCTGGGCGGTGTCCGGGCTGGGCTGGCTGCGCCGCAACACCCGGGTGATCCAGGTCGTCGGCGGCCTGGCGCTCATCGCGGTGGGCATCGCCCTGGTGACCGGTGCGTGGAACGATTTCATCGGCTGGGTGCGCGACGCCTTCATCAGCGACGTGAGGCTGCCCCTGTGAGCGAGAGCAACCGTGAGGATCGCAGCGAGGACCGCAGCGCAGCGAGGACCGCAGCGAGGACCGGAGCGGGTGCGAAGCGAACCAACAATCCTGTGACCAACAATCCTGTGACCAACAATCCTGTGATTGCCTTCCTCCGCAACACCTGGCGTGGCCTGACCTCGATGGGCACCGCGCTGGTGCTGCTGTTCCTGCTGGCACTCGGCGCGGTGCCGGGCGCGCTGCTGCCGCAGCGCTCGCTCAACGCCGGCAAGGTCGACGATTACCTGGTCGAACACCGCCTCTACGGGCCGTGGCTGGACCGGCTGCAGATGTTCGACGTGTTCTCCAGCTTCTGGTTCACCGCCATCTACGTGCTGCTGTTCGTCTCGCTGGTCGGCTGTCTGACCCCGCGGATGATCGAGCACCTCAAGTCCCTGCGCGCGGTGCCGGTGCCCGCCCCGCGCAACCTGTCCCGGCTGCCCAAGCACGCCGAGGGGGAGCTGCCCGGGGAGCCACCGGCCGTCGCCGAAGCCCTCGCCGGACGGTTGCGGGGCTGGCGCACCGTGGTGCGCCCGAGCGCCGACGGCGGCGCCGAGGTGTCCGCGGAGAAGGGATACCTGCGCGAGTTCGGCAACATCGTCTTCCACCTGTCGCTGCTGGGCCTGCTGGTGGCGGTGGCCGCCGGCAAGCTGTTCGGCTACGAGGGCAACGTCATCGTCATCGCCGACGGCGGTCCGGGCTTCTGCTCGGCCTCGCCCTCGGCGTTCGACTCGTTCCGCGCCGGCAACACCGTCGACGGCACCTCGCTGAACCCGATCTGCATCAAGGTGAAGGATTTCGACGCCCACTATCTGCCCAGCGGGCAGGCGCTGTCGTTCGCCTCCGACATCTCCTATCAGGCCGGCGACGACCTGGCGGCCGACCACTGGCGGGACTACCGCCTGGAGGTCAACCACCCGCTGCGCATCGGTGGCGACCGCATCTACCTGCAGGGACACGGCTTCGCGCCGACGTTCACGGTGACCTATCCGAACGGGCAGACGCGCACCCAGACCGTCCAGTTCAAGCCGATGTCGCCGCAGACCCTGCTCTCGGAGGGCGCGATGCGGTTCGACCCGCCGGCCGGCATGTACGCCACCTCGCCCGAGCGCCGCAAACACCAGATCGGCATCGAGGGTCTGTTCGCCCCGACCGCCCAGTTCACCGAGATGGTCGGCAAGGACGGCAAGAAGGGCGAGGTGCTCTCGTCGAGCTTCCCGGAGATGCGTGACCCGGCCGTCGCGGTGGACATCTACCTCGGTGATACCGGACTGGACTCCGGCCGGCCGCAGTCGTTATTCGCCCTGGACCACAAGATGTTCGAGACCGGCCAGAAGACTCGGAGGAACCTGCGCGTCGGCGAGTCGGTCGATTTGCCCGACGGGGCCGTCGTCACCTTCGTCGGCGCCAAGCCCTTCGTGAACCTCCAGGTCAGCCACGATCCGGCGCAGGTGTGGGTGCTGGTGTTCGCGCTGACCATGATGGCCGGTCTGCTGGTTTCGCTGGTCGTGCGCCGTCGCCGGGTGTGGGCGCGGATTGAGCCCGACCCAGTGCACCCGGGTACGGTAAGGGTCGACCTGGGCGGGTTGGCGCGTACCGACAACTCCGGTTGGGGCGACGAGTTCGAGCGGTTGACCGCCCAGCTCCTCGGACCCGGAGTCGCTTCTGCTGGGAGATTCGGATGAACACAGAGCACGTCAACATCGGGCTGGCCCGCTATTCGGACGCAGCATTCACCTCGACGATCGTGGTCTTGGTGTTGGCGCTGCTGCTGCTGGCCACCGAACTGGCCTACAGCCGCAGCCGCCGGGTGACCGAACGGCAGCTGGTCGGCGCGGGTGCTCCGGTCGACGCGGCCGCCGACCG